>NZ_JBXGSI010000004.1:0-317006 GCF_056790315.1 Sphingobium sp. VMM | reverse complement strand
CTGCGTGATCGCAGGCGCGGATTGGGCGGGGTTTATGCTCTCCATGATGGATCGATGCTGCATCGCAACAATGCGATGGTCAAGATATTACGCGGCCAACGCTGGCAAACTGCCCAATACGGGTTGCGCGCAGGCCACAGGCTGGGCCAAAGGACGTTCGTGACCGCCAGCATCAGCATAGGAAATGACGGTACGGGCAATCCCGTGCTGGTCGATGTCGAGGAACTGCTTGCCACCCGTCTGCTCGTCCAGGGCAATTCCGGGTCCGGCAAGTCACATCTTCTGCGCCGCCTGCTGGAGGAAAGCGCGCCGATGGTGCAGCAGGTGGTGATCGACCCGGAAGGCGATTTCGTCACCCTGGCCGACGAATATGGCCATGTCGTGATCGATGCCGGCGACTATAATGAGCGCGAGATCGTCAAGATGGCGGCCCGCATCCGCGAACATCGCGCGTCGGTGGTGCTGAGCCTCGAGTCGCTGGAACTGGAAGCGCAGATGCGCTGCGCCGCGACCTTCCTGTCGACCCTGTTCGACGCGCCGCGCGACCATTGGTATCCCGCGTTGGTGGTGGTGGACGAGGCGCAGATGTTCGCCCCGGTCGCCGCCGGCGACGTGTCGGACGAAGCCCGGCGCCTGTCGCTCGCGGCCATGACCAACCTGATGTGCCGTGGCCGCAAGCGTGGCCTGGCCGGCGTCATCGCCACCCAGCGCCTGGCCAAGCTGGCCAAGAATGTCGCCGCCGAAGCCTCCAACTTCCTGATGGGTCGTACCTTCCTGGACATCGACATGGCCCGCGCCGCCGACCTGCTGGGCATGGAGCGCCGTCAGGCGGAGCAGATCCGCGATCTGGAGCGTGGCCGTTTCCTGGGGCTTGGGCCCGCGATCGCGCGCCGCCCGGTCGCGGTGAAGATCGGGGCGGTGAAGACCGGCACGCGCGGTGGCACCCACAAGCTGATGCCGCCGCCGATCACCACCGGCGAGGATTTTCAGGAATTGCTGTTCGCTCGGGTCGAGGAAGAATCGATGCCGCCGCCCCCGCCCCGCGCCGAACCGCCTGCCCGCCCGGCCGAGGAAATCATGCGCCAGCTCGCCGATGTGCCGTCGGCCAAGCCCGCCGCGCCGGAACTGGATTTCGGCGAGAATGAGCCGATCGTGATCGCCGTGCTGGACGAGATCGTCGCGGACCTGGGCGAAGCCGTCCCCAGCGTCGCTGCCCTGTTCCAGGATTTCGGCGTCCGCTGCCGGATGAAGGGGCTGCGCAAGCCGCCACTCGACCTGCCCGCCTTCCGCAAGCGCTTCGCCATGGCGCTCGCCGGCATGAGCGATTCGGCCGACCCGCGCTGGGAAGAGCCGATCCGCGCCGCCGATCCGGTGCCGGAAGATATGCTGGCTCCCTTCCTGCTGATCGCCCGCGCGGCGATGGAGGGCGAGCCCTGCCCCGAGGACACGGTGCTGGCCCGCGCCTATGGCACCAGTTCGCCCGGCCGCGTCCGCCGGCTGATCGAATATATGGAGAAGCTGGGCGTGATCGTCGCGCGGACCGATTTCGGCGGCCGCCGTTCGATCGGCATCCCGGCGCTCGGCCTCAGCACGGCCGCTGCCGAATGACGCAGGCGTCGGTCCTGTTCGTCTGCCTCGGCAATATCTGTCGCTCCCCGCTGGCGGAAGCCGCGCTGCGGGCGGAGGCCGAACAGGCGGGTCTTGATATTGTCGTGGATTCGGCCGGCACCGGCGACTGGCATGTCGGCGACGCGCCCGATCCGCGCGCGCAGGCGGTGGCGCGGCGCCATGGCATCGACATTAGCGGCTATCGCGGGCGGCAGGCGAAGCCGGCGGATTTCCACCGCTTCACCCATATCTTCGCGCTCGACAGCGACAATCTCGCCAATCTGCGCCGCATCCGCCCCGGCGACGGGACCGCCAGCCTGTCGCTGCTGATGGACCTGGTGCCGGGACGGGAAGGCAGCGGGGTCACCGACCCCTATTATGGCAATGACGCCGGCTTCGACATCAGCTGGGACGATGTCACCCGCGCCGCCAGGGCAATCGTGGCTCGGTTGCGCACGAATCCCTAATCCCGTTCGGTTCGAACCTGTCGAGAACCGTTAGCGCCGCCATTTCTCGACTTCGCTCGAAACGAACGGATGTTGGGCATTAGCCGAGCATCGTCGCGATCGGCAGGCCCTGTTTCAAGGTCAGGGTGACCGGGGTCCGCTCGGCAACATCGGCCAGCCGCGCCCGCTGCTCCGTGTCCAGCCCGACGATCGTCAGTGTGCGGTCGATCCGCTTTTCCTCCTTGCCCGACAGGCGCAACGCGACGTCGAGCGATTCCAGCGGCCAGCCCTTCTTTTCCGCATACATGCGCAGCGTGATCGCGGTGCAGGCACCCAGCGCCGCCAGCAGCAGATCATAGGGGGCCGGGCCAAGATTGGCGCCGCCCAGCGCCTTCGGCTCGTCGGCAGTGATGGCATGACCGCCAACGACGATCTCCGTGCGATACCGGTCCTTGCCGATATGGGCGCTACCCTGGGCCATGATGCTGCTCCTTATGCCGGGAGGGGGATGAATTCATGCTCGTCGGGCACCGGGGCGAAGCGCTGGGCCTGCCAGTCGGCCTTGGCCTGCTCGATCCGATCGGGCGAGGAAGAGACGAAATTCCAGAAGATATGACGCTTTTCGGGCAGCGGTTCGCCGCCCATCAGCATCAGCCGGGTCGCGCCTTTGGCACGCAGGATGATCTCCGCGCCGGGCTTGAACACCACCAGTTCGCCGGTCGCAAAGCCGCCGGTCTGGCCGATCACCTCGACTTCACCCTGCACCACATAGATGGCGCGTTCGACATGCTCGGCCTTGAGCTGATAGCGGGCGCCGTCCTGCAACGCGATATCGGCATAGACCATGTCGGAGAAGGTCTTCACCGGCGATACCAGACCATCGGAGCTGCCGGCGATCAGGGTCAGGCGCGTGCCCGCATCCTCGATCGTCGGGATTTCGTCGGCCTTGTGATGGGCGAAACCCGGATCGACTTCCTCCGCCTGCGTCGGCAGCGCAACCCAGGTCTGCAGGCCAAACAGCTTGCTGCCCTTGGCGCGATTTTCCTCGCTGGTGCGCTCGCTATGGACGATGCCGCTGCCCGCAGTCATCCAGTTGACCTCGCCGGGGCGGATCGACTGGACCGATCCGACGCTGTCGCGGTGCAGGATTTCGCCCTCCAGCAGATAGGTGACGGTAGCCAGGCCAATATGCGGATGCGGGCGCACATCCAGCCCCTCGCCGCTGTTGAAGGTTGCCTCGCCCATCTGGTCGAAGAAGATGAAGGGGCCGACCATGCGGCGATGCGCGGACGGCAGCGCGCGGCGGACCGAGAAGCCATCGCCCAGATCGCGGACCGGGGGCAGGATGACCAGATCGACGCCGTCGACCTCTGAAGTGCGGATGGACATGGGACTTATCCTCTTTTCGGAAAATGGGGTCAGGCGCCGAGCAGCGCCAGCGCCTCGATCTGGGCGCGGCTATAGCCCTGCGCGGCGAGTGCGGGGACATGGCGTTCGGCAATCGCGCGGGTGCGACCGGATTCGCAGAGAAATTCGCGCACATCGTGCAGATGCGGGGCCAGCATCACCGGCTGGGCCTTTTTCGGTCCCAGGATCGCGTCGAGCGCATGGCCAATCCGCGAGCGGACCGGGCCGGCAGCCGCCGGTTCGCCACAGCCGCAATCGGCAACGGCGCTCAAGGTAGCCTTCACGTCCTGCCATTCGGCGGAGCTGAGGCGCGGGGTGGCGATGTTCAGCATGAGAAGGCTCCCTGTTCGTCTGGACCGTTTCGTTGGTTTCCTTCTAGCGCGATCGCACTTTCAGGATCAGCCGGATAAAATCGGTCACTCTGTTCTATATTCTGGAAAAGAAGGGGCGCATGACCCGCGCCCCTCCCCTTTTGTCGTCAGGCCGCATCGACCAGCACGATCTCGCTATCCTCGATCGCCGTCACGCGGATGACATCCAGATCCTGGATCGCCACGCCGTCGCGGGCATTGGCCCGCACATCGTCGATCTGGATCGCGCCGGTGGCCGGGACCAGATAGGCCTTGCGATCCTTGCCGATCGGATATTCGGCACTCTCGCCAGCCTTCAGCGTCGCGGCGACAACCCGCGCATCGGTGCGGATCGGCAGCGCGTCATTGTCATTCCCGTAACCCGACGCCAGCGTCACGAACTGGCCGCTCCGCTCGCCCTTGGGGAAGGGACGCGAGCCCCAGCTCGGCGCTTCGCCGTCGCGGGTCGGGATGATCCAGATCTGGAAGATCTGCGTCGTCACATCCTCGCGATTATATTCCGAATGGGTGATGCCGGTGCCGGCCGACATGACCTGCACATCGCCAGCCTCGGTCCGGCCCTTGTTGCCCAGATTGTCCTGATGGGTGATCGCCCCTTCGCGGACATAGGTGATGATTTCCATGTCGCGGTGCGGGTGCGGCGGGAAGCCGGTGCCCGGCGCGATCGTGTCGTCATTCCAGACGCGCAGATTGCCCCAATGGACGCGAGCGGGATCATGATAGCCGGCGAACGAAAAATGATGCTTGGCATCCAGCCAGCCATGATTGGCACCACCCAGGCTGTCGAAAGGACGAAGTTCGATCATCTTGTGTCTCCTGCGGGCGGCACATCCATGATGGGGCCGCCCTGTCGAAGACCCAATTAGCGCTTGAACGCATTTCCGTTCAGATGGATAAAATGCATCGAAACGTTCCAGGAAATCGAACAGTGAACAATCCCGGCACCCCGACCTTCGACCAGCTGCGCATCTTCCTCACCATCGTCGACACCGGCAGCTTCGCTGCCGCCGGGCGCAAGCTCAATCGTGCCGTGTCGGTCATCAGCTATGGCATCGCCAATCTGGAGGCGCAGCTGGGCGTGCTGCTGTTCGAGCGCGAAGGCACGCGCAAGCCGCAGCTCACCGTCGCCGGCCGCGCCCTACTGGCGGAGGCCCGCAGCATCGCCCATGGCATGGACGGGCTGCGCGCCAAGGTGAAGGGGCTGCTCGACGGGCTGGAGGCGGAGGTCAATCTGGCGGTCGACGTGATGTTGCCGGCCGAACGGCTGGGCAAGGTGCTGCGCGCCTTCGCGAAGGAATTTCCGACGGTACAGTTGCGGCTCCATGCCGAGGCGCTGGGCGCGATCGTGGCGATGGTGCTGGACCGGGGCGCGGTAATCGGCATTTCCGGGCCGCTGTCGGCCGGGGTCGAGGGGATTGAGAGCATGTCCGCCGGACTGGTGCCGATGGTGCCGGTGGCGGCGCCCGATCATCCACTTGGCCGGATGGAGGCGATCGCGCCGGGCGCCGGGCGCGACTATACCCAGTTGGTGCTGACCGACCGGTCGCGCTTTACCGAAGGCCGCGATTTCTCGGTTGCCAGCCCCAAGACCTGGCGCCTGGCCGATCTGGGCGCGAAGCATGCGCTGCTGCGCGAAGGGATTGGCTGGGGCAATATGCCGCTGCCGATGATCGAGGCGGATCTGGTCGCCGGCACTTTGGTGCGGCTCGCCATGCCCGATCATCCCGGCGGCACCTATCGCTTCTCGGGCATCTGGCGCCGCGACACCCCGCCCGGCCCGGCCGCATCCTGGCTGATCGAGCAGTTCGTCGCGCTGGGCGCCGACGATCGCGAGGCGGCCGGGATGAGCGACGTCTAGGCGTCCGCCGAAGACCGCGCCATCCCGACGATGCGACGCTTCCCCTTGATGAATCATGTTTTTCTGGCACACCCCAAGGAGATTGCGGCGGGATCCGACAAGATGGCGACCATGTATCGCCGACCGGGCTCACGCCGACAATGACAGGTGGGGGACAATGGAGTGAGTGCGGGTCGCGCATGAACAAGGTCAAGGAGGCGCCTGCCACGGTCGGGGCGCGCCAATATCGTGCTTTTCTGAGCTACAGCCATGCCGACGAGCGCGCGGCGGGAAAGCTGCATCATTGGCTGGAAACCTATCGGATGCCCAGGCGCCTGGTCGGCATACAGGCCGGCCGGGCGGCGGTCCCGCGCCGGCTGACCCCGATCTTTCGCGATCGCGCCGAATTGCCGGCTGCTTCCAGCCTCGACGAACAGGTGCGCCTGGCCCTGTCCCAGTCGGACGCCCTGCTGGTGCTATGCTCGCCAGCGGCGAAGGCCTCGCGCTGGGTCAATGCGGAAATCGCGCTGTTCCGCGAACTTCATCCCGACCGGCCGATCATCGCCGCGCTGGTCGCGGGTGAGCCGGCCGACAGCTTTCCCGCCGCGCTGATCGCGCGCGATGCCGCTGGCATAGAGCGTGAACCGATCGCCGCCGATTTCCGCGCCGACAGCGACGGCCCCAAACTGGCCCGGTTGAAGATCGTCGCCGGCCTGACCGGCGTACCGCTCGACCAGATCATCCAGCGCGACGCCCAGCGCCAGTTGCGCCGTGTGATAGCCGTCACATTTGTTGCGCTTTTTCTTGTCCTATTGATGGCGGCGATGCTGGTCTTTGTCGCGCGGGCAAGGAGCGAGGCAGAAAGCCAGCGCCAGCAGGCAGAGGGACTGATCGAATTCATGCTGACCGATCTGCGGGAAAAGCTGGAGGGCGTTGGCCGGCTCGACGTGCTGCAGACGGTGAACAAGCGTGCGCTCGCTTATTATGCCGACCAGCCCGACCTGGAAACATTGCCGGGCGATTCGCTCGAACGGCGCGCCCGCATCCTGCAGGCCATGGGCGAGGATGATTTCAAGCGCGGCGACACGCCAGAGGCCATCGCCCAGTTCCGCGAGGCCTATCGCGTCACTTCAACCCTGCTGGCCGCCGCACCGAACGATCCGCAACGCCTGTTCGCCCATGCCCAGAGCGAATTCTGGCTCGGCTATGTCGATTTTATCCGCGATCGGAACGACGCCGCCCTGACACACTTCCAATCCTATCAGGCGCTGGCCGAAAGGCTGGTGCAGTTACGACCGGCGAACGACGCCTATTGGCGAGAACTGGGCTATGCGCAGGGCAATATCTGCACCATCGCCCTCGCCAGGAAGAATCCCGACAGAACATTGCAAAGCTGCAAGGGCGCGCTCGACACCATGATGCGGGTCCAGCGCCTGGCGCCCGGCGATCCGGCGATCGCTGCGGATCTCGCCAATCGCCATGCCTGGATGGCGGACGCGCTGCGCTTGCAGGGGGATGACCGGGCGGCACTGGTGCAGCGCGAAAAGCAGGATACGATCCTGCGGTCGCTGCTCCGGCGTGATCCGAAAAATGCCGGCTATCTGCAGGACTGGATGCTGGCGCGCTATTCCATGTCGAACCTGCTCTATGATCTGGGTGAAACCGATCGCGCCAAGGCGCTGCGCGCCGAGGCCCGCGCCGACGTCGCCGACCTGGTGGCGCGCGATCCGGCGAACAAGGACTGGCAGGTCTGGCAGGGCAAGCTGGCCAAACCATTGACGAAGGGGAGCAAATAAGATGTCGACGCTGAATTATACCCAATATGGCCTGGCGCCATTGATCGAGGTCGAACTGGAAGATGGCGTCGCGCCGCTGCAGTTCAATGTCGCACTGAAGGGCGAGGAGGGCTGGGTTTCGCTGCGCTATGAACAGCCCGGCGTCACCGATCATGACTATATCGCCATCACCGAAAATTCGATCGTGGAAATCAACCTGATCGGCGATCAGCTGTTCTTCTCGAAAAATTACGACGCCATAACGACCGAGGAGCCGCTCTCTTCCTTTTACGGCGGCTTGATCTATGATGATTATCGCGCCGATCAGGACCGCTACAAGACCGTCCGGTTCCAGGCACGCTACAATCAGGGCGGCAAATATGGCACGCGGCACGGCTTCAACATCAATATCGACCTGCTGCAAAATCCCAGTGCCACCGAACCCAAATGGATCCCGCTGTCGATCGATCCCGACATCAAGAATCCACCGCCCAAGGAAGACTGAGCGCGGCGACGGGGTGGTGGCGACATGATCCTTCCGATCCTTGCGCAAATCCGCAGGGTTGCACGCAGCGGCGACACCGTTCGCGCCTGGACGATGTTCGGCGCGGCGGGCCTGCTGCCGTCACGCGACAGCGATGCGCTGACCCTCAAGGGCCGGCTGCTCAAGGATCGGGCGCTGCGCAGCGAGGGCGCCGAACGCGCCGCGCTGCTGGACGAGGCGCGACAGGCCTATCTCCAGGCGGCCAGCGACTGCCGCGCCACCTATCCGCTCATCAATGCCGCCACCCTCGCCTTTCTGAACGATCGCCCCGCCGACGCGGCCGACCTCGCCCGCCAGGTGCTGGCGCTGCTCGACAGCGGCGATCATGTGCAGGAAACGCGCTACTGGCTGGCGGCGACAGCGGCCGAAGCCCATCTGCTGCTGGGTGACGAGGCCGCAGCGCAGGCCGCCCTGGCACAGGCCATGACGGCCGCGCCGGACGCCTGGGAAGATCATGCCGCGACCCTGCGGCAATTCCACGAGATATTGACCAGGCAGGGGCGCTCTACCGCGCCCCTCGATCCGCTGCGCCCGCCACCCAGCCTCTATTTCAGCGGCATCATCGGCCTGCCGGACAATGAGGAGGAAGCCCGCACCAAGATCGAGGCGGCGCTCGATCAGATTGCGCCGGGTGCCGCCTTCGGGGCGCTCGCCGCGGGCGCCGATATCCTGATCGCCGAATGCGCCCTTTTCCGGGGCATCCAGTTGCACATCGTCCTGCCGACAAGTCTCGACGTCTTTCGGCAAAGTTCGGTCGGCCGGTTCGGTGACCATTGGCTCGCCCGCTTCGATCGCCTGATCGACATGGCCGACAGCCTGGACGCGCCCGACGCCATCACCAGCCTGTCCAACGCGGCGATCGACAAGGGGTGCGAGATCGCCATGGGACTGGCGCTGCGCCGTGCCGACGCCTTTGCGACACAGGCCATCGCGCTACATATCGGGCGTGCCTCGGATCAGCCTGCCCCTGCCTATCGGCTGTGGCAGTCACGCACATTGCCCGTGCGCAAGATCATCCTCGAACAATCAATGCCTCCCTCTGGCGATGCGCTGCCCATGGCCATCAACAAGGCTGTGCTGGCATCGACGACACGCCTCGCGCCAGCCATGCGCGAAAGCGCCAATGGCCTGCATTTCCAGGCATTCGACGATATGGCCACCGCCATGCTCCAGGCCCGCCTGATCCTGAGGGACTGGCCGGACCATGGGCTGGCGCTGGAATATCAAACGGTCATGCCGAATGATCCGATCGATGGCGAGGAATGCCTGGCGCTGCTCCTGGCGCCAGCCGCACCGGCCGGCAGCATCTGCATGCCCTGGCCACAGGCCGCCGCCATGGCGCTGCAAGGCCCCGGATATCGGTTTGAAATTGCCGGCGAAGTGATGACCCGCCAGGGCGATTGCCCGGTCGGCCATTATTATCCGCCGTCCAGCTGACGGCGCGCGCCTTCAGACGACCATGTCCGCCAGCATGCGCGGCGCATGGATCTGCATCTGACCATCTTCCCGACTGACGATACCGCGCCGGATCAGCACGGCGATCGCGCGCGACGCGGTCTCGCGGGTCGTGTTCGCGCTCAGCGCCAGGGTGGTGACCTGCGGCGCGGGCACGATATGGTCGCGACCATCGGCCAGCGCGAGCAATTCGCTATAGACCCGCCCGGCCGCGCTATAGGTGGACCGGGTCGCCATTCGATCCAGCGCCCGGTCGAGCTGGCGCGCCAGCAGCCAGGCCATGCCCGCGCCGATCTGCGCATCGCCCGCCACCAGCGCGGCCAGCGATTGTGCCTCCGCGCGCAACAGGCGGCTTTCGACCAGCACCTCTATCTCCGCCCGGTGCGTCGTGGGCGCTGGGTAGGCGCCGAAAAACTCCCCCGGCCCATGACGCGCCAATTGCTGGCGCTGGCCGTCGATGCCAAAGGTCTGCACCGCCACGCAGCCGTCGACGATCAGCCAGCAATGGTGCGACGCCTCCCCTTGCCGGGCCAATATCTGCTTGGCGCCGACCTGCTGCGGAACCAGCACGCGGCGCAGCAGCTCTGCCGCCTTCCGATCACATCGGAAAACCGCTGCCAGCACCTCGACCTGTTCCTCGACCTGCAATCCTCCACTCCTCGGTGACGATCGATCGTTCCGTTACCGGCATAGCCTATGCGCTCCGGATGAACAGGAGGGCAGGATGATTCTCGGAAAATATGTGATCTGCATCACGGCCATGCCGAGGAGATTTCCCTAGGGAATCAGCGCGACCCGAAGGAGGCCCCGGTGGGGCAACCTTTTCTTGGCCCGGAGCTTCATATGGCTTCGGGCCTTTTTTTTCGCAATCTCCATGCGGTTCGGCCATCAACCACAAGAGGGGGCGCCGCGCGTGGAAACCAAATGCCGGTGCGTGAAACGATCGGCAATATATGCTGCTGGATGGTCCCTGACAGGGACAGGTTCGCTATCAAAGCGATGCACCACCTTGTCATGAAGGTGGTGACCCCTACGGGAATCGAACCCGTGTTTCAGCCGTGGAAGCATTTTCATGTTTGTTTTCAATGCCGCTTCCCCCAATTTGCCGCCACAATGACCCACGGTTTTTCGCGGCTTTCAGAGGCGTGGGGGAACGCATCAGCAGGGCACTAGGCGCTCGATCGACACCTCTCGGCAGTTCGTGATGATAAGTTCGCGCGCCTCTACCGGCGATCCATTGCCGACGGTGTATTGCAGGTCCACGGACGCCATGGCGAAGCCAGCGAATGCCTCGCGGATCTCGGACACATCATTGATGCTCATCAGGAACTGCCCCTCGATCCCGCGCAGCTGCTCCGCCATGAGGGCGAACTCGGCTCGATCGAACATGCCGGCGCCATAATCCCCCTCGCTGCCGTGGTAGGGCGGATCGAGGTAGAATAGCATGTCGGGTCGGTCATAGCGGCGAACGAAATCCGACCAGGGCAGCCGCTCGATCGTGACGCCGGCGAGCCTCTCATGCAGCTGCTCCAGCATAGGTTGGAGCTTCGTCACGTCGAAGCCGCCGGAATTGGCTGCATCGACCCCGAAGCTACGCCCAGCGACCTTCCCGCCGAACGCGAGGCGCTGGAGATAGAGGAACCGGGCGGCTCGCTCCAGATCGGTCTGGGTCGATGGATCGACTCGCATCAGCCGCTCGAAATTACTCCGCGTGGTGAGCTGGTATCGAAGCATGTCCAGAAATGCGATGTAGTGGCGCTGGAGGATGCGGAAGAAGGTCGCCACGTCCTCGGACCAGTCATTCACATACTCGGCGCGCGGACGACGGCCGCGACGCAGGAAGACGCCACCCATCCCCATGAACACCTCGCCATACGACTGGTGCGGCACCATGTCGATCGCGCGGGTGACGCGTTTCCATAACCGACGCTTGCCCCCAATGTAGGCTGCAACCGGCGACACAGGCGCAACGAAATCATCAAAAAGCGGACTCGACTCCATTCTGTTTGTTCCATATCTGTTCACCCCTCCCGAGCGCCGGGAGGCGGGATGAAACCGGCAGGCCAGCCGGGGACATGGCGGGTCGAGACCGCCGGCTTGAGGCGTTGGCGCGCCTCAACCCCCGCCGAGGCGGGGAACTCACTGGCTCACCGGACGGAGAACCAAATGGACGATGAATTGAAGGCTCGCTTCCGGCGATTCGCGGAGCGGCTTGGGGATGACGATGTCGTTGACCAGGGCGGCCTAACCGGGCGCGATGTCAAAGCGGTCTGGGACATGATCGCGGATCTGGTCGCGGTCCGCTACGCGACCTTGCAGGAGCTTGCTGACGAGGCACTGGCGGAATGTGGCCCGGTATAAAGATGGCCTGAAGATCGGCACCTGCCTGTTCGAGGCGGCCGCATGGCACAAGACGGTCAAGGTCATCTGCCAGTGCGGCCATATCGGCCTGTTCCATCCCCATGGTCTATGGTGGCACTTTCACCGCAAGGGGCTGGACGACAATCTAGGCCCAGCCCGTCAGAAAATGTGGTGCCGGGAATGCGCCCGCCGACTGGGCAAGCGCATCCGGCCAAAGGTTATCGAGTTGGTGACGGAGCCGCCGCACATCACGCTGCCGCTGCCCGATGAGCGGGAGTGGAAGCGGATCGTCAATCGCTTCCGGGGATGAGCGGCATCGGCTCCGCCTTCACCGCCGCTTGATCGGCCACCCACTGGCGGAGCGCGACCAGATTCCACGCCTGCCGCTCGGCTATTGCGAGCTTGGCAAGAAGGTTGTCACAACTTCCCCCGCCATAAGCTCGGCAGGTGGCGTCGCGGGTGAGGGACACTGGAGCCGGGCCGGAACTGCCGAGATCGGTGCGGGCGGCGAGCTGCCTGCGCACGCGGTCATAGCGAGCATCAACATCGGCAAGGCGAGCCTGATATTCATTCCTGGTCCTTTCGGTAATCTGGGCCTGCTCGGCCTTCACGCGATTCACATTCTCGGCTGCCTGTCGCCGGGCTTCAGCGCTGGCGGCACGATAGTTTGTTTCGGTCTGCTTATGCGCCTGTTGCTCGGCCGCGAGGCCAGTGCGCGCCGTGTCCCGTTCCGCCGTGCGGACCTCGACCTTCATGGCGAGCAGGGCGACGCCGACGACCAGGGCAGCAATCAACCCCTCGCGCCACCAGCGGCCCGCGAATGCGAGCGCCGCGCTCATGCTGCCTTGCTCCGCCTATCGAAGGCCGCCGCCAGCCGCTCGTCATAGCGGTTCTCGCGATAGGCCGTGCCGTTGTAGCCCTTGGCGAAGGCGGCCCAGTCCCGCCGCTGGAGCGCCGCTTTCAGCCCTCTACCGGAGACAAAGCGAATGAAGGCGTCGAGCTGGTCGCCTTCGGTGCGTGACTGGCGCCAGGCGAACGACCAAGGGTCCGGCGCATCGCAGACGGCATAATTCTCGCCGAGGATCTGAAATGCGCCGTAGCTGGCCGACATGAAGCCCGCGTCGACATCGAGCGCCACGGCGGCCAGCAGCTGCTCCCAGCGGCGCTGCTGCGATGCCGGATAGAGCTTGCGGTTCCACTGGCGGGAGGAGAGCGCCGGATAGGTTGCATCATAGCGATGGCCGGTGGATCTGCTGAAGCGATGCGGTTCAAACAGGATCGTCGGCCGCCCATTAACGAAGGCATCACCGGCGGCCTCCACATCATAGACGGCCCAGATAGTCGCCGGGTCGACAGCCAGATCCTTGGCGGCGGCCGCGACGTCGCCCTCAGTGATAGGATGGTCAGGCCCATCCGTCAGGCATCTCAGCGTCGCTTCCTGGCTGACCGGGCCGAACCGCCCGTCAATCGCCCCCGAATAATAGCCGAGCGAAGCCAGCCGCCGCTGGAGCGTGGCATGGTCCATCTCATTCTCCCATGAAAAAAGGCGCCAGAGGCGCCCTGTCGTTCGTCAATTCCCGGAAATGGGAAGGTGGCCGCTACTCGCCGCCGATCGCGCGCTTGCCCTTCGCTATGTCCTGCATCGTGCGATTGGCGCTCAGTTCCGCCTGCACCTCTTCGCGGATCGCCGCTTTCCGCTGCGCCACCGTGTCCATCAGCACAGCATCGACCTGTCGCAGGAAGCGGTCAGTGTAGAGCTTGACCACGCGATCGGCGCCAACAGTCGCTCCAGCGGTAAGGAGCGCGGCAGCTTCGCCGCGAACGCCCGCCTGATTCACGAGCCAATAGGCAATGAGCGCCACCATTGGCAGCAGCAGCAGATCTGCCAGCACCAGCACCGGCTTGATCTTCACGCCCTTCTTAATGAGCAGCGCATATTTCGCCGCCAGGCCGAACGTAAGGCCCAGTATAATCCAGCCATATTTTGCGATGGCTGCCTCAGCCCATGGCGTCATCGCCTTTGCCCCCTGATGTGTGATGATGGCGTCGTGCATGGCATCAGCTCGCCACATATGCAGCTGCGCATGAGACCAGCCCTATTGCTCCAGCAAACCTCCCGCCGACTTCACCGGTTTCTACGTTCGATCTCATCGACATTGTGATTTTTCCAATAGCTATAGTGCCGATCAAGCGCTCACCCTCAAAGCCGAGCGCTGGCCACTGAACATAAAAAAGGCGGCCCATGGCCGCCTTTCCAAGTATTATTCGTTCCTTACGCGAGCAGCGGCTATCCAGCTACGGGATAAGCAGCGCCTGCGAAGCCGCGCAGCAGCTCTGCGAGATCGTTCAACTCGTCCCCCTTTGCGAAGCCCGCCTCCCGCGCTTCGACGTCGATGCTTTTCGCGAGCGTAAGCAGTGTTTCTGGCTCTATTGACCCCGCCTTGACTAGAGCCGGGATCAAGCGAGTGAGCAACTGCTGGGCATCGAATTGTGGGGGGCTGTCATGCATGCGTTCGCACCTCTAATGGTTCAGAATTAGGAGTTTTGTCAAAAGTTTGCGATCGCCTCTTCATCGCAAACAATGTCGAAAAGTTTGCTAGAGCGGGGAGCGGCCGCTCCCGTCTCTTCCGTTTGCGGGCGCGCCTGGTTTTCAGCCCCGGTGTAATTTTTCATGAAGACGCCCATCACGTGAGCCACACCCTCGTCTGTCACACTACGAAGGTCATCATGGAAGTAAGCACCTCTATTGTAAGATCCCGTAATAATTTCATAAGAACCGAAATAATCAACATTCCTCAGCATGGCAGAGGCTCGCTGCGCCGCTATGCGCAGCACTGATTTACTATAGGTCGTTGAAACTAGTGCATGCTGCGGCTCATAAGTGGCGATCAGCGGCACTGGTGAAACAGTAAGGATCACTCGGCAGGTCGGGTTGATGGCGCGAACCATATCGATCGCCTTCAGCAGGTCACTGGTAACCTCTTCCGCTGTGAAGTTGACAAATTCGTAGCGGTCGAAATCGAGTTCGCCGCCGGCGACTCCGGGTGCCAGAGGAAAGACAGCGCCGTCCACTTTCGAGCGCCAGCCTTCGGTCAGTCCGAGGGTAAACACGAAGACGTTCATGTTCTCCAGCATTGCCCGCACCGCAGCGAAGTGCGTGTCGCGGGATGCCGTCAACGCATCCAGGTCCGTAAAGCCGTCAGGCTCGATCTGCGGGCGGAATGGATCAACCAGCGCGCCATCTTTGCGCGTCCAGTATTGCTCATCAGGTGTGAAACGACCATAGGCTCGATCGATCAGCTGAACCAGCTGGCGAACTGTGTAGATATTGCCGTACCGAGCTGAAAATACGCCAAAGTTTCGAGCGAACGCCTCAGACTTGTCGATCTCGGACGGCGCAGATTCTGGAACATAGTAGTCAAACCCGCTCTTGGCGAGGGTGCGAGCGATATGCTGCGCGAAGCAACTCCCAGCCGTCGCCACCTTATCTGCGGTGCCGATGTTGAATTTCGTCGCAAATACGGGATCTAGATCGCTCATCTCCACCGATGCGACGGAATTTTTCCAGAACTGACGCTTGTCAGCGTTCTTGTATGGATTGCCTGCAATTTGCTCATTTGGCGAAGCATAGAGCAACTCGGCCATCTCGCCGGGAGATGACATCAGCGATTCGAGACTATCCTTCTCGTACTCATCATAGGTGGCGTAACTGCGTTCAACGAATTCCCGCAGCGTCATCAGACCATGCGGGTCGTGGCGTTTGAAACTGTAATCCCCGCGCAGTCCGAGCTTCTCGGCGATCGGCGGATAAATTGGCCAGATGGGCATCGCCCTTAGCGCGTCGTGCAGATAATCGGTCACGTTCTGATTAACTACAGGAATGCCGAGCGAAGCCATGAGACGCCTCGCGATATCAACCAGCACCCGAAGGTGCGGGTGATTGTTCGAGTACATGAAGCAGCCGTTCGCCGTCCAAGCTTGAAACTCTGCGCTGAGGGGCATTCCCACAGCGTCACCCTCGGCAAGCAGAGCGTCACGTGCCGCGACCCATCGATCAGCATACCCGAGGCGCGACATCACATAGTGATTATAGTGTTGCAGGGTTTCATCGACAGACAGGCCGTAGAAATAACCGAAAAATGCGATGCTGGAATGATAGATGACCATGTCTGTGTTGACCGTCTCTATCTTATCGCTGCCTTTCTTCTTCCCACGAATAAAACTGATATCGGGATGAAATCCGTCGAAAGCTATCGTTGGAAACAGCTTCAGCTTATGTTCCTGCCCTGCTGGAACTGCCGGGACAGCATTTTTATGAGCAAACACGAAGTCGGAATTGGCGAATATTTCCTGTATGTCGGCTGTTCCGTTCTGGACGGCAGTGGTGATCGTGAAGCTTGCGTCAAACCCCGGGTTCAACGCCCGCAAAGCAGCCGCAACGCCCTCACCCTGACAATTCGCCACTACTGCAACCCGCATCGCCTCACCTTTGTCGCCCAAATGTAGGCAAGGCATATACGTGATGTTCAAGCACGGCAATGCGTGGGACAATCGCGCGGACCCGAGGCGTGTGGTCCGACCTCTACGACCAGGCACCCCACGAGTCCGAACCCGTTGCTTTGAGTCTGGTCTTTCTAGCCCCCGTATCCCCGCGTCGGTAGATCTGCTCCGCATAGAGGCCGCCGCCGCTCCGCGTCGTCGTCACCCAGCCATTCGCATCCCAGCCATCGGCTGCCAGTACCTCATGCGTCGACTGGCCGAGCGCGTAGGTCGATGGGAGATCGGTCAGCGCCTTCGTCTGGGCTGCGAGAGGCGGATTGATGACGCGGTTGGTTGCATCGCCGGTCACGAACCACCGGCGCATGTGATCGCGCACCATTCCGAACAGCGCCGCCTGCTGCACATCGAGATTGTGCAGCGGTCCCGACGAAGGGTCGCCCCTGTCATCCACGACGGGCCAGTCGGCGGGGTAGTATGCGCCGTCCAAGGTGATATGCGCCATGTGGATACTGTCCGACCACCGGCTGTAAAGGTCGACGTAATGGACCTGATACAGGCGGCAGAGACGCCGCAGCCCGACAATCAACCGCTTGATCGCGTCAGTCGTCTGATAGCGGATATGGTTGGCAGATGTTGGACCCAGGAAGGTGATCGCCATTTCCTCGACCGGGCGTTCCTGCCGCAGGAAGTAGAAATAGGCGTTCCAGTTCGACAGCACGCTGTCGATCCGCGCCTCCACCGTCGCGGGCCGGTTCGTGTCGTTCGCCAGATCCTTGAACTCGTTGATCCCGAAGGCGAGCAGCATCCAGTCATAATCGCCGCTCGTTGCGGCCGCGAGCGGTGTGGTGCCGTCAGTCGCGCTGCCATAAGGCGTTCCGTCAGCGGTGTTGCCGTTCCAGGCATTTTCGAAGGTCGTGCCGGGGACCGACAGATTGTTGACCGGGATCGCGCCGGGCAGGCCCAGATCAAGGCCAATCTTCGGCAGAATGACGGGCAGGAAATTGTTAGGGTCGAACAGCACACCATTGTAGGCACCGGTCCCGGCATAGCGGCTGTCGCCAAACGCGATCGTGCGGATCGATGACCCGGCTCGCAGGCGATTGCGCGCCGCGACCAGATACTCCTCGCCGCTGCTTTCCAGCTTGTCGTCGTCGTCAAAGATCGCGCTGGCATAGCCGGAATATTGCGACGGGCCGGACGGGTCGGCACCGACAGGAAACACGATGTCGCCGGGACCGATGAAGCGGCAGCCGCGCGCGTTGCGGAACGCTCCATAGGAGCTAACGCGATAGATTTTCTTCAGATAGACCACGGCCCCGAGCGGCAGGGTCTGATCGCACAGGGTGCTCAGGTCAGCCGTCTCGTCTGGAGCGGTGCCGAACGTGTTGCCGCCCGTGACGCCGTACCATTCGGGCCGATAGAACGGCACCTCCAAATCGCTCAGCAGGCGCGTACCTGCGCCGCTGAGCATGTCGGAAAGGTCAATCCTGAATCCCCGGCCCAGCCCTTCATTCTCATAAACTCGGAACTCGGTGCCCACGACGCCAAGCAGCAATTCGCCAGAGAGGGTTTCGCCAGAGAGAGGAGGCAAAAGACGTATGTAACCGCCGAACTCGTCGGGTGCGCCGGGGTTGGGCTGAAAGATAGGGCCGGTGAGGTCCGCTTTGCCAGCAAGTCCGGCAATCGCCGTCGCAACCTGTACCTGCTGCTCCGGAGTGAGGCCCGGCCCGCGCAGGCCACGCTGGAGAGGTGCGCGAAAATTACGCATCACGGGTAGTCCCCTTTTCAATGTTGAAATAGCCTGCGACGGGGCGGTCGGTGGTCCCATTCGAGTAGGTGATGATGGCGTCCCAGACGAAGGTGTCATATTCGCCCGGCTCAGCCTGATTGAGGCCGGTGGGCAGCCCCTCGAGCGCAGACTGGATGATTGCTGGCTCGAGGCGCAGGATTCGCACCTCATCGTCAGAGCCTTCAGCAAAGTCAGTGAAAGCTATGTCCGGAACGTCGATCAGTGCCGCGCCCGGCGCCCCTTCGTAAAGGCGTATCTGCATGTGGATCGACGCGTCTTCGAGCGGCAGAGGACCGCCGAGATATGGCAGGTCGATCGTCGGGCGCCACGTCTCGTTGCGCGCCGCACTGAGATCCAGGCGAACGGTCATATTATCTCCGATGGACAGAGGGTGATGGTGTTGGTGATCCGCGCCGATGTGGCGGCGATCAGATTTCCTGCACTTGCGCGTAGGCTGCGCAGAGGTCAGCCGCCGCTGGGGCACCCGAAATCGCGCCCCACAGGATCAGCTCAGCATCCGTGGTGGAGCCGGTTGCCGTCACCGTCACGGAGAAGCGCTGCCAGCCGGTGGCAAGGCTCAACGTACCGCTATTGTTGCCGACCATCATGAGCGCGATCGACGGCCCTGCAACAGGAGCCTTCAGCCAGATGCTGAAGCGGTAGTTGTGACCGGCAACAGTCGGGAAGGCCAGCTTGGCCCGACTGAAGCTGGACCCACGAGCGAACTGGATGCGGTCGGCGTTCCCGAGACCAATGGGGCCGTCGTCGAAATCGGGCGTGACTACAGGGTTGGACGCTCCGCCGCCGCCATTTTCCAGATACCAGGCAGTAAAGTCGTTGGGTGCGGTCAGAAGATTGCCGCCGGCGTCGAGTGCGACGTTTGCAAGGAAAGGGCCGGTCGGCTCAGCACCCGCATCATTGTTGTCGAACGCCCTGACCCACCAGAAGTAGGTTCCAGCCGCCAGTTCATCATCGACTGCCTGCACTTGGCCCAGGCCGCCGACGACCGGGCCGGCGATTTCGGACGCGGCGCTGAACACGTTGCTCGTCCCACGATACACCCGGCTGTAGGCGAAGCGCGCGTTCGTCGGATTGCGCCAGGTCACGGTCGCCGCGCCCTCAGACGGGATGACGTTCATTTCGGTGACAGCATCAACGGCGCTGCCACCATTGTCCCAGCTCGCATCATCGGCATCGCCAGGCGGAACAAGCGTCGGCGGTGGCGGAGCGGTGCCCGTCATAGCCAGCGCCAGAGCGTGCTTGGCCGTATCCTCCGTCTCGAACGTCAGGGTCACTATGCCGGTGGATAAGTCCTTGCTGATCGCCGCTATGACGCAGAGGTGATTAAGGCCGGTCTCGGGATCGATCACCTGATAAGCCTCGCCAAGGCGCACTTCCCAGAGTCGCGGCTTGCAAGGGATCGTGATGCCAGACAGCTCGCGCCGGTTGAACAGTTCGTAGGCGGTCAACTGCGCGGCCTGGTCTTTGTCCGTCACCAGTTCGCAGGTATATTCCTCCTCCTTCCGCTCGCCGTCGAGCGCGATATAGCTCTCGAAGCTGACAGCCTCGGACTGGACATATTCCCACTTGTTGGCCTCCGACCGATATTTCGGGACCATCGTGTTGATGCGATCCCGATAGGTCCGCATCCCCGGAACAATGCGCTCACCGTCCGCGAAGTCGTCAGGCGTGATCGTATCGAGCGCCACCTTGGGTGACTGGAACCGCACCGACAGCAGGCCGCCCGAAATGACGGGCACCGCGCCGCCTGCCGCACAGATGCGCTTCAGATTGTCCCACAAGCTGATACCGGGGCCATCATAAACGGTTCCATCGCTGTTCCAGCCGTTCGCCTCGCAGATATTGGCGAAGGCGACCCATTGCGGCCAATCGAAGGCCTCCTGCGGGAAGCCGCAACCCACCACCTTGACCGTCTGCTCTCCGGTCGTCGTGTCAATGGCATAGCGCCCGCGAGCATAGGTGATCGCGTTCAGCGCAGCATTGCGGTCGAATTCAAACGTGTCCTCGTCGCCGAAACGATGCGCCCCTTCGCCGCCTGGATATGTGCTGTCCTTCCGGGGGTCATAGACCCGCGCCCACTTCCCCACGACACCGAAAGCAGGAATGCCGTTCGCCCAGACCTTGTTGTCGCGGTCGAATTTGAAGCTGATGAGGCTGGCGGCATAGCCGGAGAGCTTATAGTCGCTCCCCCAGTCCGGCATCATCGAACCCCACAGACCGACCGGCGGCGCGAGGGCGTCCGGTTCGGGGCGCTGGCCGAGCTGATTATCGCTCCACAGCCAGCCGCCGTAATATCCGGAAGCCGCTGTCCCGAAGAATGGCACCGGCTGCCAGTCGACAAGGAAGGATTCGATCTCTTCCACCGGCCCGCCCGCGCTCCACACAAAGACCTTCGACAGGATCGGGTTTTTCGTCTTGTTGACCTTCGCGCCCCAGCCTACGTCGGCAAGCTGACTGCCACCATAGAAACTGCGCCCGACGCCATAGGGTACCGCCGCGTTCGCGCTGATGGTGACGCTGTTCACAGCCCCCTGGAGTCCCGGCTTCTTCGCCATCAACTGAGCGCCCAACGACGCGGCAGCCGCGACGACGGTCGCCACTTGCGCCACTGTCGAGATTGTCGCCACCGACACCCCTGCCACCGTGCCCGCCGCACCTACCCCGGCCGCGCCAAACAAGCCGGCCCCAGCCGCCGCGCCAACGCCCGTGGCCACCAGCGCGACGGCCCCCGCGATCATAGCGACCTTTGCCAGTGTCTTAGCCATCAGACCCTCCAAGCCGCCTTGATTTCGAGGGGGATGAGATTGACCATCGTCTCGCTGTTTTCGTGCCAGCCGATGACCTTGTGCCCGACGCAGATCACCGCCGCGTCCATTCCATTGTCGCCCTCCAAGATGGCGATGTCGCCGGGCAGCATCCGGGCGTGGGGTATGCGCGGAAGTAAGCTGTCGAAGATCTGCTCCATGCCGCCGGCGGCGTTCAAAGCGCGAATGGCGCCAGCTAGCGACCTATAACAGGGAAGCGGCGGCGGCTTGTGCCCCATCTGGAGCAGATGGAAGCGCGCCATCCGCACGCAATCCGCGCCGCAAAAATCGAGCTTGCGCCCGCGATACTTCGCCAGCGTCCTTTCCAAGGCTGCCTGCCGCCGGAGCATGTCGTTCATGAGTTCGGAGTCGCTGCGCCCCACGCGGTCGAGCGCGGCATTCCAGTGGCGTTCGCCATGCCCTTCTCTCCCGGATAGCAGGCTTGGTGGAAACGGTCGTTCAGCGCGTTACCGCGCATAACCATGAAGAGGCGCTTGGCCGCGCTCTCGAATTCGATGTCGACCGAGCGGCTGCCCTTGCCGACCTTCAGTGTTGCCGTGTCGATGGCCAAGTCGGCCGTCAGCTCTGGCGTCCCGATGATGGTCCCCGTCGCTGCGTCCAGTTCGCCAAGCCAAAACCTCATCCGCGCACCTTGAAAAGACGGGTCTGTCAGGGCGGTTGCGGCTGACGAAGATGGCGGCAGGAATGTCAGCTTTCCACCGGGCGCCTCGTCCCCAGTTTTTTCCTCGAAGGTTTCGGCGGCGCTGACCGTTCCGAACAGATCGTCGATGCAGTCATATTTTTCACCATCCCAATAGACGAAACCGCCATCACAGAGGCGGACATCATGATCTGGAAGTTCGATCTTCATCAGCGCAACCAGCGTCAGCACGCGATTTGTAAAGGCCATCAGCGCGCCTCATGGATCTCGAAAGAGAGGCCAATCATCCGTTCAAGCGCTATGTCCCATGAAATTTGATCGCCCATGATGAACCCCTCGATCATAGGCTTGGAGATATGCAGCGCGTTGCCGTCCGCAGGTTCCGCCCTAAGCATCTGCGTCAGGGTGATGGTGGCCTCACCGGAAGCATCCGCAAAAGCAGTCGCAGCGACAAAATCGAGATAGTGCTGACCCTCGATCTCGAGGCTGAACGGCTGTCCCTCATGGAAGGCATAGTTCGGAGTGCCGCCCTTGATGTTCAACGATTTTCCCGACTGTCCAGCTCCGTCGACCACGAAGTTGCCTGGCGTGCCCGGATAGAAGTCCAGCAGCGGGTATTCCAGCCGCGCACCCTCCTGCTGCCCTTTGATCAGCCGATTGACCCAGACGCGCCCATCCTTCCTGTTCTCCAGCGGCGGCATGTTCACGGTCACGGCATAACGTGAGCCGGGACGGTTGATGCGCTGGACCTGCGCCCCGCTCGACGGCTCCAGAAAGCCGCCGAAATCCAGCACGCGCGCCGACACCGATCGAGGACCGGGCCATTCGGGAAGGTCGATCATGGAATGGTCCGGCTCTGTTTACGGGCAAGGGCGATCTGCGCACCAGACGACCCCATGTTCCCACCCTGAACCATGGCGACGGTGCCGATGGCGTTCATCTGGGCAAGCAGATCATGCGTCATCACCGCGCCGCTGAGGTCAAAATAGAGCTTGTTGCCCCTGCGCCCCGGCTCTGACCCGTTCGCATGGACATAGCCCGAGCGTGAGGCGGTGAAGAGTTCCGGCCCGCGCTCGCCGACAACATAGGATTTGCCTGCCGATACCGGGCCGCCATTCGCGCGGAATCCGGAAATCGGCGTAAAATTCGAGAAGCCGGTCTTCAGGCTGCTGCCCAGTAGGCCCGTACCGGCGATCGCACCAAAGGCATTGAAGGCGCTCGACAGAATGTCGAGCACGCCGCCGCCCTTGATGGACTGGGCGAGATTGGACAGGGCGTTGAGCGATTTGTTCGCCATGTCGACGAACGCCTGCCCGGTGGCGGCGGTGCTGGCCTGTAGGCTGGTCGCTGCCTGGGCGGCAGTGCTCTTCACCGCCTCCCATGCATCGTCGAGCGCGCCGGGAACCTGCTCCACCGCCGGCAGCATTTCATCATTCGCCGCCTGCCGGGCATCCCCAACGCGAGCGGACTGGCGCGCAATGGCGACCGTCCGCACATCAGGCGACAGCGTCTTGTCGGCCTCCAGGGCGGCGAGCTTCGCCAGCTCCTCGCGTAGCGCCGCCGCCTTGGGGAACAGTTCGTCAATGATGCCGCCCACACGCTGGGCCATTTCGCGGAACTTGTCGCCAGTGGACTGGGTCGTCTTCTGTGCGGGATCGACCATCAGCTTCTGAAGCCGGGCCATGTTCTCGCCGATCTCATCGACCATGTCGGGCACATAGGAATGGCCGACAACAGCATCATAGAGGTTGAAGAACCACTGGCCGACAGCCTCGATCTTGCCCTTCAGCCAGTCCCAGACCTTGTCAAGGCGGTCAACGAGCCATGTTTTCACGCCATTATAGAGCTTCTGGACGATGGGGCCGATCGTGTCCCAGTTCCGCCAGACGACGACGATGGCAGCCACGGCGGCGGCGATCAGCGTGAGCGGCCCACCCGCGATTGCAAGGCCGATCAGTGCTCGCGCGATGGTGGCGAGGACGGGCACCACGGTGCCGGACAGGACGCCCGCCAGGGCGCTGAAGGCGGGGCCGATCTTCAGCAGCAGCGGCAGCACCGCGCCGAAGCCTGTAACAAGGCCGCTGACACCAAGCGCCACCGGGCCCAGCGCGGTCGCGGCAGCGCCGATGATGAGCACCCATTTCTGTGTCTCGGGCGAGAGCCCTGTGAAGACATCGAGCAGGCTGGAAACCGTATCCGCGAGGACCGGGATGAGCGGCAACAGCTTTTCGCCGATCGCGTCGCCGGCCTGCCCTAGCTTGACCATCACCTGCCGCATCGGCTCGGCCTTGGCTGCCGCTTCCGCCGCGCCGCCGAACTGCCGGTTCAACTCACCCAGCATGATGGCCTGCGCGCCGGCGATGTTGCCGGCAGCCTGCATGGCCTTGATCTGCTCTTTCTGCTGGTCGGTGAACTGGATGCCAGCCTTCGACAACGCAGCAAGTCCCTTCGCCGGGTCATTAAGCGCCTTGCCGACCATGATAGTCGCGGACTGGACATCGGTCCCCATGCGGGCCGCCATGTCGACCGCCGCCTGCTGCGCCTTCAGGAAGGTATCACCGGCGATGTTGCCGAAGGTCAGGAGATTCGCCGTCGACTTGCGCAGGATCTCGTCGGCATCGACAAGGCTGTTCATCTCCAGCTTGTCGGCGAATTTCGAGAGCTGGTCAGACGACAGCCCCGCTGCGTTGCCCATGGACTTGATCGCCGCATCCACCTGCGCGACGGCCGCCGCCTGATCCTTGGCGCCCTGCACGGCCTTCGCGGCCGTGGCGATCAGCGGGCCGGAAACGCCGACGGTGAGCGCCGCGCCGATGGTCTTGAACTTGTCGGCCGTCTTGCTCAACGATTTCTGCGCCGCCTTCAGCCGCTTGTCGGCGTCACCAAGCCCCTCCTGAAAGGCGAGGCTGTCGAAGCCCAGCACATAGCGGAGATAGCCAAGGACGACGCCCTTGCCCTGACTGTCTGCCATTCCCGTTCTCCAATAGGTCCGAATGGGAGCAGGGCGGCGCTACTTCGCCGCCCTGTCCTGTTTTTCCTTCATCGCCCGCAGCATGGCGAGGACGCTCATGGCCCCCTCCGCCTTGGCGGTCTGGCCCTTCTGCAAATAGTGCCGGAGAGGCCGGAGCCGCTCCTGCCGGGCCATACTCTCCATCTGGTGCGCGAGGATGATGATGCGTTCCTGATTGCCGGTGGCGCGGCCCTGCATGACGTTGCGATAGGATCGAAACGTCTGCCGCCAGAAGCTGTCCGGATCTAGGCCTTCTGCTGCCCAGTCTTTCTGGGCTTCGTCCCAGTCCCAGCCGCGCCCCGAGCCTTTCCCTCCGCACTCGGCTCAGCCTTTGCCATCACGCCCTCCAGCGCCCTGGCGATGGCCTCTCCGACATCTTCGCTGTCGCCCATCATGTTGACGGCTTCCTTGAAGCTGATGCCGGGATGGCGGGCCTGAAGGCCACCGTAGAGGACGGCGCCCAGATGCTTGATCCGGGGCTTCTTCGTCACCGCGCCGGTTTTCGGGTCGAATTCGGGCGAGAGCGCCCGCATCAGGTCATCGACCGACATGCCCGCCGCCTCTTCTGCTTCGGCGAAGGCGTTGAAATCCAGCACCAGGTGGAAGGTGCCCGAGGAGGTCGTGAAGGACGCCTCACCCTTCTGGATGTTGGGCATCAGGGCGCCGGCGCCGCATAGGCTTCGATGTCTTCGATGGTGACCACGCGGAAGGTCGCGGTCGCTTCCATCACGCCATCAATCGAGACTTCGCCGCGATCATAGTTCACGCATTTGGCGGTCAGGCTGATCTGCGCCACGGGCACACCATTCTCCGGCAGGACGACCAGCATTTCGCGTTCGTCGCCGGCGGCGCGGGCGGCCTCCAGCAAGGTGTCGGTCGTGGACAGCGGGCGGCTGTTCAGCGTCACCTCGAAGTCGCTGTCGGCATAGAAGGTGCTGGTATATTCGCGCCGCCAGTTGGGCGACTTCAGGTGCGTGGTTTCGGTCTGGTCGCGCTCGCCGCCGCCGGGAATCTGGAAGCCCTTGACCTGGTTCAGTTCGTAAAGGGCGGTGCCGTTGTCCAGCCACACCTCCCCCATGTAGCCAACACTGGCCTCTTGCGTTTCCGCCATTTCAATCTCCTACATGCCAGAGGATGAGGTCCACCGACTGCCGGTGGACAAGGGTGCCGTCAGCGACGGTTTCCGAAAGGTCGCGCTGCCCATCGACACGCGCATTACCGAACCGCTTGCCCGACACGGTGGCGGGACCGAGCAGCGCGGCGATGGCAGCGCGGGCGAGCGCGAGCGCTGCGCCATAGGACAGCGCCCAGCAGTCGAGCTGGACCCGCGTCCCGCGCGCGCCGTCCAACCCCTTCAGGTGCGCGGGTCGCGGGTCGCTGATGACCTGAAGCGTGATGGCGGGCAGATCGGAGCCTTTCGCCCGCTCCACCCAATAGACGCGCGTGGCGATGATCGCGGCGACCGCGGCGTCCGCGATCAGCCGCGCCCTGACGGCGGTCTGAAAATCCATGGCTACCCCTTCGTCGCCTTGCGCGCGTCGCTGGCGGCCTTCTTGATGACGGCCGTGTCCACCTCGATCATGAGCGCGTCCGCGAACGCCTGGTTGCGCCGATCAAACCCGGCATCGACTGCGGGGCGGAAGAATGGCGTGGCGGCCTGATCGCTGTTGCCGAACTCCAGCTGGACGGCGGCGATATGCGCGGCGACTACCTGAAGCGCGACGCCGCCCTTCTGCTTGGCGGCCTCTACATCGATGCTCTCGTAGGTTTCGCCGGTCAACACAGGCACGTTGGCCCGGACCTCACGGGCGAGCGTTTCCGCCGGCACGGTCAAAGCCTTCCGCCCAACACCGCGAGCCATGGCCTTGCTCATGTCGTTCATCTGCCGGGACGCCTCGCGGAACCCCTCGAATTTGCCCGAACGCGCCATCAGGCTGCTGCCCGGATTGCAGTGATGCGGACACCTTCATTGGCGCCCAGTTCCTGCTTTGCGGTGATGTTCCAGATACCGCCATCAAACTGAATGCGATGGTCGACGGTGCTGATAGCGCGCGTCTTGCTGTTGCTCAGCATCTCGAATGACGCCGCCTGAGAGCCGCCCTGCTGCGCTGCGTCACGCTGCTCGGCGCCGGACCCATAATAAACGCTGACCCAAGGGCGGGCATAGGCCGTCCACGTTTCGGCCTCACCGCCATAACCGTCCTCGGCGACGGTACGCGCCTCGATCATTATCCGCTTGTTGCGGCGGCCAGCGTCCAGAGACATCAGCGATAGACCCTGAAGGGCTGCAACAGCGCTTCCACTGTGGTGGACATGGGCACCGCCTGCATAGCCGCGCCGGTGGCAACCGTAGCGCGACTGTGGAACAGATCGCCGACCATCAGCAGGATGGCCGCTTTGATCGGTGCCGGAACTTCCTCATAACCGGCGCGATACTGGATGCGGACGGTGTCGGTCTGCCCCCGATATGTGCCCGGCGATGGCCACGATTTTCCCCAGGCTGTTCCTAATTCTGAACTGAACAATTCGTAGGTGTCGGGCTCGACTAGAACAGGTGCGCCGGTGCCATCGAGATAATGGACCGATTCGACAGCAATGATCGGTTCGAAGGGCAGGCGGATGGGACCGACGCCAAAGCCACACATGCGAACTTCAAGCGTCTGAACCCCGATCGCGCGCCCCAGCCACCCTTGAGGGCCATCGATATGCGCCGTCGCCGCCGCAATCAGGCCATCGACAAAGACCTTCTCGTCTTCGTCCCCATCCAGACGCAGATGAGCATCCGCTTCCTCCCATGTGACCACGGGTTCCGGCGGTACGACGACGACGACGCGCATCAGGCGATGACCGTTGCCGTCTCAGCCGACACCGCCTTCACGGTGTTCGCGCTGTTCAGCGAATTGGCTGCGGTCACCTCATAGGTGATCTTCGCGCCGACATCGCCAGCCTGCACGACATAGGTCGCTGCGGTCGCTCCGGCGATCGCCACTCCGCCGCGCAGCCAGCGCCGCGCGGAGACGCTGCCATTGCGGACCGTCCCGCTCGCCCCCGTCAACGTCTGCCCTACTTGGGCGGTGCCGGTGATCGACGGCGCGACCGTGAATGCGGGCGCGCACATGAAGCCGCGCGAGCGGCGAGCGGAACGGGCCATCGGTCAGGCCTCCTTGTTCTTGGCTTCGGGAGCCTTCTTGTCTTCCGGCTTCGGCGCCTGCTTGTCCTCGGGCTTGGCCCCAGCCTTAGCCTGCGCAGCGATCGCGGCGGTGATCTCCGCCTCGGTGCTGCGCGATGCATAGCCTTGCGGGGGATAATTGGCCGCCTGGTAACCCGCCGACACGTACTCCTCGACTGTCGGCCCATCCTCGCGCAGCTGCTTGGACTCGTCCTTCTCGAAGGCGTGCTGGTCGCCTGCCTTCACTTCTTCCGGCTTGGCCTCACGGACCAGGCCTTTCTTGACCAGCTCGTTGAAGCGGGTCGAGGTGATGTTCCGGAGGATCATGCCGGCGGTGACGGAACCGTTGTCACCGTAATGATCGTCCAGGACCAATGCGTTTTTGCTCATGTCGTCCTCCTTCTCGGATCATCAGCGCCGGGTGCGCCGATGATCGGAAAAGGGGCGCCGACCGTAGCCGGCGCCCTCATAGGTCAGGCGATGGTCAGCGAACCCTTCACCAGCGCAGCAGGGCGGCGCACGACAAGCGCGAGGCGCTTTTCCGCACGGACCGTCAGCATGTTCTTGATGAAGTTGTCGCGGTCCTGGTCGGAAATGCGGACCTCGGTGTCCATCCGGTCAAAGATTTGCCCGGCCAGCTTGAAATTGCCGGTCAGAAAGTTGCTGGTGCCGATGCGCTTGCTCGGCACGACCGGGCGACCCCAGAGGACCGGACCTGCGATGCCCTGCGGGTTGGCGAAGATATAGCCGCCGGCGGCGTCCTTCGTCAGTTCGATGTTCGCCCACTGGGTCGGATGAATGACGATGCCGTCCGGAGCGAAATCGGCCAGTTCGACCTGCAAGATGGCGAGGCGGAGGCGGTCGATCTTCGTTTCGCCGGTGATGGTGACGCCCGCCGGTTGCGAATAGGCGGTTGCCTGCGTGTAGAGACCGTTCAGATGCTGGCCGGTGCCGTCGCCCAGCAGCAGCTCGGCGTCTTCGACATCATCCAGGCCCCAGCGCAGTTCGCCGTCGATCAGGCTTTCCAGCTGCGGCACATCGTCCATCGCCTGACGCGACACCGGGATCCAGTGGGCGATCGTGCGCACCGGCGCGTCATCGACATCCCACTCATAGACGGACTCCGGCTTCTCCGCGCCTTCCGCCACGGCCGCCGCATTGTTGGTCCGGGTCACCTGCTTGGCAAACTCGATCGAGTTGCCGTCGGTGCGGCCCGGCGTGAGCAGGTCGCGGACGCGCAAGCCCATGCGGGGCAGGCCAACAATGTCGGTCTGGCGATCGGGACGGATCAGGCCGCCCGCGGAACCGGACGCCGTGGTGACCGCCTTCACGCTGAAGCCGATCGTGCCCTTGCAGCCGCCCTCCACGTAGGACTTCACATCGGCGTGGTTAGCGACCTCGCGGCCGAGGCTCTTCAGCTGCTGATCTTCGTCGCCACCGCCGCGACGCGACTGCGCGAGCTTCTGCGAGAGCTCGGTGATTTCGCCGCGCAGACCCTCCAGTTCGGACAGGGCCTTGTCGGCCTTTTCCTTGGTCTCGGTTGAGACCTTTTCGCCCGCCTCGCTCTTGGCTTTGAATTCCTTGGCGAACTCCTTCACCTCGCCCAGCGTGTCACCGAGCTGCTTCTGAAGGGTTTCGAGGGTTTTGTCGTCGCCGCCCGCTTCCTTGCGCCCGAACTCGCGGGCCATCGGGAGCGCGGTCATCGCCATGGCGACCGCGCCGAACAGGCCGTTACCGCCGCCGGACGCTGCATGGGTGATGGTGGTCGCGGCCATGGCCACGTCAGAAATGCCGACAAGCGCCAGCGTCACGGCAAGCACCGCGAAAATATAGTGTCGCATTTGGGTTTCCTTCTCAGGCGGACTTCAGCGAGAAGCCGGCCAGGGTGTCCGAAAGGCCCTTGAGGGCCGGGGTCATCGTCTCTTCGCGGTCGGACTCCCTCCGACGCATTTCCGCGAGGCCGTGGCCGACGAGGCCGGCGGCGCGCGTCTTCGAGAAGCCTGCCTCCCGCAGGAACTTCTCGTATTCTCGGTCTGTGGGCAGCTCGCCATGGGCGAGCTTGAATTTCACCGCCTCCACCCGCGCGTCGTCATTGGCGGGGAAGGTGACGAGGCTGATCTCCACAAGGTCCAGTTTGGTCAGTGTGCGGATGCCGGTCTTTTCGTCATAGCTCGACTCGCGGACCCAATAACCGATCGACAGGCCAGTCACCGTGCGCGCCTTCATGTGCGCATAGGCGCGCCGCTCCATGTCGCCAGCATCGAGCAGGATGCTGCCCTTGCCGAACAGGCCATGATCATCCTCGCGGAGGTCGCTCCACGCGCCGATCGGCTCGCTCGACCGATGCTGCCACAGCACCGGGACCGGGCGGCCTTTGCGCGCCAGCTCGGCAAGGCTGTCGACGAACGCGCCCTTGGCGACCACTTCCTGATAGCTGTCCACCACCCCGAAGACGGAGCCGTAGCCGTTGAAACTGCCGTCCTCCTCGACGGCTTTGATGTCAAAGTCGAAGTCGCGGACCTTGAGGGCGCCGCTGTGCTTGCGACCGAATTGGGGATGCAACCGCATCGTCAGTCCTCCAGTTGGGGGCCACCATTGTGGCCAAGCATCGCCGCCTTCACGCGCGCGTCGATCATTCCATCTACGTCGCCGCCGAACAGCAGGTTCAGCAGCGCGGACCGCGCGCCCTGTTCTGGCGTAAGCGATCCGAGCTGATCGAGCGGCACCAGGTTCGACTGCACGGTCAAGAAATCGTCGCCCGGCATCGCGGGCAGATTTTCGCGCCGACGCATTTCGCCCCGCGTCATCACACCGTTCTGGCCGAAGGCCGAGTAGAGCGCGGCGCGGGCAGCGCTGTCGGCGGCCATCAGCGCCTCGCGGTTGATCTCGGCATAGACCCGCTTGCGCTCGCCGCGCGGCAGGAGCTGCTGCTTCACAGCCTGCTCGATGCGGCGCAGAAGCGGATTGAGCAGCAGCGTCTGCCACCCCAGCAAGATCTGCTCGACGCCCGACCCCCACATGGTCTGGCCCTTGGCCGCGTGGCCGATGAGGATGGGGAACATGCCGAACCAGCGGCAGATTTCCTCCACGTCCCATGACCGCGACTCCAGCAGCTGAACCTCCGACGGGTTCATGCGCAGGGGCGAAAATTTGAAATCCTTCTCCAGCGGCACGATGCGGCCGCGCATCGCATCACCCCGGAAGGCGTCGAAAATCTCGATCAGGTCGGCGCGCTGCTCAGGCTTGAGCGACTGCGCGCCGGTTTCCATGAAGCCGGACAGCTGGAGGCCACCGTGGAACGTGTCCGCTGCCGTCTTGTTCGCGGCGATCGCACTACCGAAGGTCCGCCGCCCCAGCTCGATCGCGGAGAGGCCCTGATCCCCGCCCAGTGTCACGCCGCGCAGGTGGAAAACCTTATCGGCGGGCAGCTCTTCGACCTTGCCCCGGTCGAGGAAGTCATAGACCCGCTCGTTATTGTTGTTCCGGCGGACCGTCACCAGATGGGGCGCCATGGGCGTCAGTGCGGTCACCCGCTGCCCCAGCATCTCCTTTTCGGCATAGCCGTTGCCCCAGAGATCGACGCAGGCGACCATACTGGACCAGAATTCCGACGCGGTCTGATCCCGGTTCGGCTCCTCATGCACCAGGTCGTAGAGCCAATGGTCGGTGCGATCGACGCGGCCGCCATCATTGGCCTTTTCGTGAACGCCCATACCCATCGAACCGACAACGTCGGATTTGAGGCGGACGCAGGCCCATGCTGTCGGCAGGCCGAGTGTGGTGCGCTGGTTCACAACCTGCCCGGCAGAGTCGGAGGCGTAGCCGCGACGAATGGCGCGACGGCTCGGTTCATCTTCGGCCGCGCCGCTGAGCTTGCCGCTGTCCCCGGTGCCGAACCAGCGCAGCGCGCTTCCGACCCACTGCCAATTGGCCATCAGGCGGCCTTCGGCTTCATCTGGGCGATGAAGTCATCCAGGTTGCCGCCCTGCGCCGCCGGGTTGGCCTCCAGCAGCTTCGCAGCGTTGAAGCCGGCGATCAGCGGGTCGATCTTGGCCTTGCCGGCCGATTCCTTGGTAATCAGCACGGCATTCCCTTTCTGCTCTGCCTTCGCATTGCCGACGCACCACGCCATCATGCGCGAGCCGTCATGCACGACCATTTTCAGCTTGAGCTTCCGCTCCATCGACCAGACGGCCGATGACAGGCGGAAGCCCTGGCTCACCGCGACAACCTGCGGGTGGACCAAACCTATCTCCGCGAGCGCGTCGACCAACGCGCCGACGCCCTGCGGATCGAGGCCGATGGCCCCCTTGTCCGGCAACAGACCGCTCACCTTGACCTGCTCGATGACCGCGACGATTTCCGACACGTCCTCTTCGGAGGATGAACCATCCTCAAAATCGAGGTCGCCCCATTCTTCGAGCGCCGGACCGCCGTTGTGGCCGACTTTGATCAGCGATCCGTCATCCACGAAATTCTGTAGGACGCTCTCTTCCGACTGGCGGCGCGTGAACACCTCCGGCCATGCCCAGGCGCGGAACCAGAAAAGCCACCTGCGGGTGCCGCGCTCTCGCCCTGCCACGCACAGGCCGAAGAGATCGTCCAGGCCGCCACCGTCGATGCCGACCACCACGACCTCACACCGGCGCAGCAGCTCTTCCAGCGTCAGCGTCTTGTCGCCCGCTGCCTCCCACGAATCCGCGCCGCGCCAGCGGTGTCGGCTCAGCCGAAGGCCGATTTCGACGTTCAAATGCTTCGCCAGGAAGATCTGAAGCGCGCCAGAGCCTTCGCGCTGGGCTTCTATGAGCTTGCCCATCAGCCATTCGGCGTCGACCGAGCGGCCAATATTCGGGTTCGTCACGTAGAAATTTTCGGGGTCGAGATAAGCCTCGGCCTCGATCATCGCCTCAGGATACTCGTAGAGCATCCCGAATTTCCGCAGGTCCGTCACTGTCCCGTCGCGGATCTCGCGGAACAGCGACAGCTTGGAGGCGAAGACGCCCGCCGGGGCCTCATCGCTATGTGTCGACAGGTAAACCACAAAGCCTTCTGGCCTCGACACCAGGCCGCCCGTGGCTTCCATCAGCATGGCATCGGCGCGAGGCATCTTGCCGAACAGCCATAGCTCTTCGACGATGATGAACGCCGCCTTCTTGCCCGACACGATGTCCGTGTCAGCGGCGACTACCTTCAGCTCGGCGCGGGTAACCCGATGTTTGATAGTCCGCTGGTTCTCCACAATGTGGAGAAGCAGGTTCAGCTCAGGATCTTCGCGGACCATCCCCATTGCCGGGGTGAAGACGTTGTTCGCTACCTCCTTGGTCGGTGCCAGCACCAGCAGCTCGGCCGAGTGACGCCAGTTGCGCACGATCGCGGTCACCGCGATCCCCGCCGCGATGGTCGACTTCGAGTTCTTCTTGCTGATCAGCAGCAGGAACTCGTTGATGAGACGCCGCGCCGTATCCGGATTATAGGCGCCGAAGATCGCGCCCACGAACTCGAAAACGAATGGCTCGCTTACCTCCCCGAAGGTCGGATAGCGCCCCAGCTCGGCATCATATGGCAGATCGGTGATCTGCAACGACTTGAAGACGGTAAGCGCCGCTTCCGCCTCTTCAGGAAAGAGCGGACCGAACGGCACCAGCGAGCGCCGCTCAACAATCCTCTCGCGCCAGTCCGGGCACGCGGTTGACCAAACCGGCTGCACGGCAGCCTCAATTCAGGCGCGGCGCCGCCGGCGGAGCAAATTTGCCGGTGACCTTGCCAGCGGCTTCCTTCGCGGCAGCCTTGATCCCGATCGGCTTTTGCGAGGCAGCCTTGGCAGGACGGTCGGTAAACTTGTCCGACAGGCTCTGAAGGCGCAGGCGCTCCATCTTTTTGTCGAGCAGCGACATGGCAGCCACGCTGCCCGCCTCCACCTGGGCGACCATGGCGGCCATGTTCTTCATTTCGAGCTTGAGGCGGGCCGATGCCTTGCCGCCAAGCTCATGAAAATAATGGCGGTTCAGCGTCCGCACGGTGATCTGCAACGCGGCGGCGATGGCCTCTTCATCATGACCGCAGGCAAGCGAAAGCTGGACAAAACGGCGGTTTTCTGCGGTTGGCACATGAGGCGGCCGCCCCTTCTTCCCGCGCGACGCGGGGATCGGGTCACCGAACAGGTCGACCACACCGCTCAAAAATACGTCGCCCAAGAAAAAAATCCCTGAATGAGAGGGGCGGCGGTAATAGGGCCGCCAGACCCCTAGACTTTCGACCCACCCCCCCATGTCCGACCCTGCGCCCTCGCCGCCCGCGCCGCCGCCGTCTTCTGCTGGTGGTGGGTGAAGCAGAGCAGCTCGACGTTGCGGGGATCGAGATCCGCGCCGCCGTCCTTCCGCTCAACGATATGATCGCCGATGACGCGATGCGTTGGCGTCGGACAGCCAGCGCGCTCGCAGCGGTTGCCGCGTTCGCGCCTGATGTCCGCCATCAGCCCGCGCCACTCCGGCGAAGAGTAGAACCCCTCAGCCACCTTCGGCGCGGCCTGCACTTTCGCGGGCATCCCGCCAAGGCGGGAGCCAAGAGCCTTCAGCTTTCCCATCGGTGCGCCTGCAAATGACAGCGCCCCGCCGGGCAAGGGGCCAAGCGGGGCGCTGTCGAGTTTGGAGAGGGTCGCGCTAGCGCCGAACATAGGTCCGCCACCAGCGTATCCATTTGCTACCGGATTTCGGCCGAAAGGTGGACAAACATTATTTGCAGGACGCAACATTCTACCCCTTGCGCCGTGTCTATGCGCGGGTTTCTGCGGCGTTCAGCGCCTCACAAATGCAAGTTACCGCGCGCGAGTAGCGCTTGCGCAGACCGTGCGCGCCGAGGCTCAGCCCCATCGGACGGAGCAGCGCCCGCCAAGGGATGGCCTTGCGCCCCGCAGCCAGGGCAGTGACGGCCAGCACCACCAGCTTCCGATCACGCTCCGGCGCATGCACCAGCCAAGCCGATGCTTCCTCCATCCGCGCCAGCTGCTCACGTGACAGCGGGATGCGCGGCACCGGCTTGTCCTCATGCGCGGCCCAATCCCACCAATCGCGAACGATCAGGTGCCACGGCCCATCAGAGGCGAAGCCCCAGCTGCCGCTCTCGGTGCGCCACTGGAACTGCATGGCCTCGACAAGCCGCGCTTCCACGTCGGCGAAGGCCCAGAAAGGGCGTGGAAGGACTGTCCCTTCCTGCCCGGAGCGGGTGGAAGGATGATCCATGCTGCTGCGCCGATCATGCATATTCCGAAATTCCCTTTGTTTCACAATATATTAGAGTTGATGGAAGAAGAGAAAATGGAAGGACGGAAGGACATGGAAGGATAATACAGGGTCGTATCGCGCATGCCTGCGCGCACATGCGCGCATATGTGGTTGGCACCCTGAAACCTGCTTCCACTCCTTCCAAACCCGCACAAATCCTTGCCTCCCGCTCCTTCCGCCGCGCCGGTTGAAGTCCCTCCATGGAAGGACTTGCCCTTCCAAATTTCAGAACGGAGGGGTCCAATCGTCGCCAACAGCGTCCCCAGTTTCGGGTGCGGGTGCGGGATCAGGAGGCGCATCGGCCTGCGGTTCAGTGCCGAAATTGCCCGCGCGAACGTCGTTCGCGTCCACGGTCGCCTCCAGATCCAGCCACCAGACGCCGTTGGAGGTCTTCCGCTCATAGCCGCGGTCCTCCATCGCCTTGGCAAAGCCCTGCGTCGTCCACTCGGCACCGCCGCTCTGCTTCACCCACTCGGCAAAGATCTCGAACAGCTCCGACGATCGCGTTCGGGCGCCCTCCTTATCCATCGTGCAATCCCGCAGGAACTTGCCCAGCTGGTCGCTTGCCTCGCGATACTTTGCCGTGGCGGCCTTCACGTTGTCCGATTCCGCCAATCCGTTCATTTTGAGGTCGAGCAGGCCAGCCATCATGCGGTTGAGCACGCCGGAGGCTTCCGACTTCAGCTTGTCTGGCAAGCGAATATCAATCTCGCTGTCGGGAATGCGCACCGTCCACGGCACCAGGCGCACCCGCCCCCAGATGCCATCGTCATGACCGGTGATTTTGGGCTTGTAGTTGCCCTGCGCGGTCAGCTTGAACGAAGGGAGGAAAGAGAAGAAACCCTTGTTCAGGTGCCGCGCCTGAATGGCTTCGCCGCCTGTTACTTCCTTGATCAGCGCTTCCGCCAGTTTCGCCCCCTTCTCAGGTTCGGAGGTGCGGAGGAAGCGGACGCCGGGCAGCTGGGCAAGGTCCGGCGTGGCATCCGATCCCTTGCGCTTGTTGGATTGCTCAAGGAACGTGTCGAACTTGATGACCTGCGAATAGTCGCCCAGAATATGCGCTACCAGATCCGTCCAGGTCGACTTGCCGTTTCGCCCCATGCCGTAGAAAAATGCCATCTTGTGATAGCCGATATCGCCGGTGGAGCTGAGACCAGCCCATTGATGCAGGAAGCGCCTGTCATCGGCATCAGGCATGACACGCTCGAAGAATGCGTCATAGCTCGGCGCCTTGGCATCGGGATCATAGTCCACCTCTGCCATCTTGGTGATGAGGTCATTGCGACTATGCGGGAATAGTTTGATCTCCAGCATGTTGCCGGAGTTTACGATCCGCAGCGTGCCGTTCCTGACGTTGAGCGCCATCCGGTCAGCATCCAGCTGCTTCGCATCGATGGCGATGCTGCCGAAGGACTTTGCGAGGTTGGCGACCGCGCCGATGCGCGATGCGCCCTCGCTCGATTTCGCATGGGCGCGGATCGTGTCGGAAAACAGGGTAACGCCCTGCTTCGTTGCCTTGACCACGAAGTCCATGGCAGCGCGCCGCTCAGCATCGGTGGCGTCCTCCGGCAGATCCTCCTTGATGCCGCTGACCTCCACCAGATCGGCCTCATTGCGGATGCCCCGGATGGTCTGGAATACCGCCACCATGACTTCGCCGGGCGTCTTGTCCTTTTCTTCGGTCAGCAGCGCCCAGCGCCGCCCGTCCCAGCGAAACCAGCCCAGCTCACGGCAGAAGCGGAAAAGATGACCGAAGCGCACCTTGAACCGCTCCGCATTGCCGAGGTCAGTTAGGGGGAGCAGCGCACAGGCTTTATCCCGCTCCGGATCTTTCGCCATGCTGATGCGATAGGCTTCGCCCCCGAACCCCTCGCTATCGTCGGGCGCTTCATCCTCCATCTGGAAGGATGACAGACCATAATCCTCTAGGGAGGGTCCGGGTGCGGAAGGAGCGGAAGGCCCCTCCCCCGCCGCGGCGGGCGGAGGGGCGCCGGAGGCACCGGAACGACGGGCGCGCCGGTCGGCCCGCTCCTGTGCAGCGGCCGCGACCTCGCTGAGGTCGCGAGGTTTTTGGAGGCCTGCTGTCCAGCCGCTGTCGATCGTGGCGATCAGCTGCGCATCATCATCGCGGCCGGGATTGCGGCGCGCCGAATCTTCGATCGCGGCGCGGGCGACCGCCTCGCGGATCGCGCCGGCCGCCACCAGCGTCGCAATGGCGAAGGCGCTCTTGTTCAGCTGGGGATTGCGGCTGCCGGACGCGGCCGTCTCGACCAGGCGGCACTCCGCCTCCAGAGCCGACAGGGCATAGCGGCGGACGTGATCGTCGCTCGACACCGGCCCTTCATACCCTTGCGCGCGGCGCTCCGGCGCTGGCCGCTCCGCCTTCGCCTTCTTCGACCGCAAGATCTCGACAAGCTCTGCCGGCGCTTCCACGATCGGCGCGTCGGCGTCGCCATGCAGCCAGCGATACGGAATGCCGTCGGCGTTGATGCTGGGCGGGGCGATGACGTAACCACCCTTGCCGCGCACATCGACATGGTCGGGTAAGCTGTCGCTGTTCCGAATCTCTGCGCCGCCATCGTCTGGCCATGTCAGCCACACATGAACACCGCCCGACGGGGTCCGTGATGCCAGCGACGAAGGCAACGGAGCGCCCATCTGGGCGACCAGCTCATCCTTCAGTCGCTCGAGCGTCCATTCCTCGCCAGTGTCGGCATCATAGCGCGGATCGAAGTCGAGGACGAACAGACGCTCATGGCCGGTGGCGAGGCCGACCATGGCCTTGGGCCAGCGCGTCCACCATTCGCGGATCTGGTCGGGTTCGAAGCTGGCCTTGCTGACGCCGCCGCTACCCTTGATCGGGTTGCCCTCGGCGTCAGTGTCCTTCGGCAGCAGAGGCCGCTTGGTGCGCGGGCTGCATGGGAAGACAGGCCAGCCGCGGGCGGCATATTCAAGCGCGGCAGTCAGATAGGCGTTTACAGAGGACACGAAGACCCACCCCGAAAATCAGGCAATGCAATTCAGCGATGTTCAGTGAATGGCGGCCGTCAGAACGGGACTTCGTCATCCAGATCATTATCGAAATTGGGGCCGCCGGTTGCCCCCCCACCGCCACCAGAGCCGCCGCCAAAGCCCGGTCCGTCCTGGTAGGAGGAATAGTCGCGCTTGCCCTCGCCCGCGCCGCTGCTGTCGAGCAGCGTCAACTTGGCATCGAAGCCGCTCAGCACGATTTCGGTAGACCAGCGATCGTTGCCGGACTGATCCTGCCATTTGCGGGTGCGCAGCTGGCCGCCGATGAAGAGCTTGCTGCCCTTGTGGACGAAGCGTTCCACAACCTGCACCAGCGGCCCGAAGACCACGATGCTGTGCCATTCGGTGCGCTCCTTCTTCTCGCCGGAGACACGATCTTTCCAGCGCTCGCTCGTGGCGAGGCGGATGCTGGCGACCTTGTCACCCCCCTGCGTCGAGCGGATTTCCGGGTCGGCACCAACATGCCCGATCAGGCGAACTTCATTCAGCATGGGTCACTCCCCCTCATGTTCGATAATCATTGCGGCCGGGTTCGCCCGGTCGCCGCTGAGAAACATCCAGGCATGGGCCTCGACCGCTTCCGCGATCAGCGCAGGCGCCAGGTGAAAGGCGACGGCCGCTTGGCCGACGGAAACATCGGTCGCGCCATGACCTTGCAGGCCCGACCAGACCTGAAGCGCATCCGAAAGGCGTCCCGGTTCGAAGCCCATCGCGTCGACCGCGAGATCAACCGGCAGATTGAAGACAGCCGCCACGATTGCCGCGGTCGGCTCGACAGGCTGGGTCAATCCCCAGCGCGCAACAGCCTCACCAACCATATCCCGGCCCGGAAAGCCGCTGCCGTCGCTGCCGCCGTCCTCATCCGCCTCTTCGATGTTCCAGCTGTCCGGATCTGCGCCCCAGCGCGTCACCCACGGCGAGCGTTCGACGGTCATCACGCCTCCCCCAGCAGATCGGGGGCACGGAACGGCGTCAGCACGTCATAGACACAGTGGCGGTCGATCGCCTCATCGTCCCAGACGCACCAGATCACTTCCATGGTCGGCGCACCCTTGCCGAGAAAATCGGGCCGCCAGTTGAGCGCCCAGATGCGCTGCGGTTGACGCTGGCGCCACAGCCCGGTGCGCGCCTGGGCATGCCAGAAGCTCGCCTTCAGCAGCATGGCGACATAGTTGCAGCGAAGATCGACCAGCAGATGCCGGATCATTTCTTCTGCCAGCGCGAAGGGAGGATTGGTCACCACGACGGGCGCGAGCGCCTGCCGACAGAGCAGCAGATCCTGTTGCGTCACCCGGTTGTCAGGGTCCGGGATCAGATCAGTGGCAATGGTGGTGAACCCGGCTGCCTCCAACTCGCGCGAGATTGCGCCACCGCGCCCGCACGGCTCCCAAACCGGATGGACGGCGTCGCACATCGCGAGCATGGCTTCGCGCTCTGCGGCGATCAGCGCCCGCGTGACAGTCGGCGGGGTCGGATAATAGTCATTCCCGCGCCGCTCGACCTTGCCAGCACCGCCCGTCATCATCCGGCCAAGGCCTTGCGGCGCGGGGTGGGCGATAGTCGGTTCAGAGAACATGTCGGTCACTCATCGATCTCCGGCGCATGCTCATCGTTGAAATCGTCGATGCAGCCCACGCCTGTCCGCTCAAAGTGGGACCAGCAAATGTTGGAGCGATCAGACCCCCCGCGCGCAACCGGCGCCAACACATAGAAGGCTTCACCCGGATTATGGCGAGCCAGCCGCTCAGCTTCGGCCCGCGCCGAATGGTAGCTCTCGTGCTCGAACACTGGCTTTCGACCACGGCGGTTCCAGACAAGCCAAAAGGGAGGGGCAACATCGTCCGCCATCGTCAGACCCTCATCGGCATAAGGACATAGACGCGGTCGGCATCGTCGCTCTGCTGCCACTTCGTGCCCGCGGCGGCATCCGCCAGACGGACACAGGCGCGAGTGCCCTCGGCTCCGGTGCCCTTCAGGTGCCCCAGAATGTCCAGCAGATAGCGACCATTGAAGCCGACCCGGAGCGGCTCGCCCTCATATTCGCACTCGACCTCTTCGGTCGCAGTGCCGTTTTCGACGCTGACGACCTCCAGCGTGATTGCCTTGGCGTCGAACTGGACGGCGATGACCCGCGTCTTTTCGCTGCTGATGGTCAGCATGCGCTCGACGGCCGAGGCAAGCGGCCCCGGCTCAAACCAGGCCGCCTTGTCGTTCGCCGACGGGATGACGCGGCTATAATCGGGAAATTGGCCGTCGATTGGCTTACCGGTCAGGGTCGTCGTGCCGACCTCGAAGCGGAAGCGAGTGGTGCTGACCGAGACTTCGACAGTGGTGGTGACCTCATCCAGCAGGTGCGAAAGCGCATTGATCGCCTTCCTCGGCATGATGATGTCGGGCATTTCGGTCGCGCCCTCGGCGGCTTCGGCACGATAGCGCGCAAGGCGATGCCCGTCGGTCGCCGCGGCGAACATCTTGCCGGAGCCGTCCGGGACATGGACGAAGATCCCCTTTAGATAATAGCGTACCTCTTCGGTCGACATGGCGAAGCCGACGCTGTCGATCATCGCCGTAAGCTGGCCCGCATCCTGCTCCCACTGAGCATCCCAGTCGCTCATCTCCAGCGTGGGATATTCCTCCACCGGCAAGGTCGGCAGCTTGAACCGCGCGCGGCCGCAGGTGATGGTGATGCCGGTGTTCCCGTCGGCCTTGATGGTGGCGACGCCGTCCGCCGGCAGCTTGCCCGCGATCTTCTCCAGCGTTCCAGCATCGGCGCAGAAGGCCATCGCCTTGTTCTTGCCCGCATCCTCCAGATCGATGGTCTTTTCGATCATCAGTTCGAGGTCGGTGCCGGTCAGGTGCATCTGCCCCGGCGTCGACCGGACCCTCACATGCGAAAGAATGGGAACGGTGGAGCGAGATTCCACCACGGCCTTGATGGCCTTCAGACCGCCGCGCAGGGCTTTGACATTCACTTGGATCAACGCGGCTCTCCTTGGAAACGGGGCGCGGGGGCGACGCCAAAGCCTGCGGCGCCGCTCCCCGCTATGCCGTTGCCCAGGAGGGGGGTCTGGACCGCGGCAATCTGCTGTTCGGTTTCGCGGTCGATCTCATCGGCCCAATGTTCGGCCGTGTCGGGATCGACCCCGTAAGTTTCAGCCAGGGCGGCAAGCATGCAGCGCCCCATCTGGTTGTAGCGCGCCTCGAAATGCCGGCGCGTGATCTGCATGTCGACGAAGCTCACAGCAGCGCCCCCTGAAGTTTTACGCTCATGAATTTGCCGGGAGCGGTCGGGACGTGCAGGCCCGCCGCTCCCGTGTCGCCCGGCGACCCGAAGGCGACTTGATTGATCCGGTTGCTCATCAGCGCGCCTCCGCGACCAGCCCGCCGGCCAAGGCCCGCACCGCCAGAGCCTCGCCCAGCGCGCTGTGGAGCCGTTCAGCCTCAGCTTCGGACATCTGGGCGAAGCCTTCCGGCGTCGCCAGAAGCACCTCCCGCGCGGCGGGGCGATAGAAGGCGTGGATGCCCTTGGGATAAGCCCAATGCTCGCGGCGCGGCAGACCTTGGCGCGCGCGCACTTCCTCCATGCGGCCGCTGCCGACACACAGATCGCAGAACAGCATCGGCAGATAGCCTGGCACCCTGAGAGCATCCCAGCCGCCGGGCAGCGCATGCAGCGGAACGCCGTGAGCCATTTCCGTGCAGCCGCTGCACTGGACCATGTCGCTATCGTGCGAGAGGATCTCGTGGTGCCCAACCTTCACAGAAGCGCCCTCTTCGTCTGCGCGCCGGTGGCGGCGATGGTGACGACACGGCGCTCCAGCGGGGACGGCTCCCAGACCGAGATCCTGCCGTCCCGCACGAGGCAGCGGACGCGATAGGATGCTGCGGCGCTGTCCCGCAGGCCGACGATGCGCGCCAGCTCCGCATTGGTCGGGCATGGCTCACCCCGATTGGCGGCGCGCGCGAGCTGGCGGAAGACCGCCTGCGTCGTGCGCTTCGCATCGTCGGAGCGGGTTTTGAAATGCCCACGATTCTTCATGGCCCGCGCCCGCTGCTGCGGGGTGGGCAGGCGCTGCATGATGAACCGGAATCCGTCACCGCTGCGCTTCGAGGTCATGGTGACCAGCCCGCGCTCATGAAGGGCGCGAACCGCGGCGCCTACCGCTTCGCCGGGGCGCGGCCCCGTGCAGTAGACCGCATCTTCACCGGGCGATGCGCGCTCGACCCAATCCTGCACCTGCTCCGGCTTCATCATCTGCATCACTGTTCCCCCGAAACGGCGCGGAGCTGCGTCAGCAGCTGGACGGCGATCGCCACCAGCTGCTCGGCATCATCGATCAGCCCATGTTTCTTGATGTCGTTGGCATCGACGCGCTGATCGTCCGCCAGCGATGCGCAGATCTTCGACACGATCTCGGCGGCTTCGGTTGACACCGCGCCCACCTGCGTCATCCAGTCGCGCGCGTTCGTTTCGACCTCTGGCAAGGGGAACAGCTCGAAACCCTGCATATGCGCCAGCGCACGAGTGATATGGGGCCAGCCATGCTTGCCTTGGCCGAGGCGCTCCAGATGCGGCACCAGCCGGAGTGGGATGAAGCCAGCCTTCTCCGAGTTGCCCCAGTCGTTCACGACCGATTGCGCCCGCTCCATGATGCGCGCGACATAGACCTGCTTGTCGACTGCGACCGCTGCGGCAGTCGCATCCTTCAAGGCGATGTCCGTAGCGGTAAGCTGAAGCCCCCCGTCGCTCATCAGGCAGGCCCTCCGGGGACGCGGTCACAAATATTCAGAACCTGGTCCTGAACCGCGCCCCCTTCGGCTATCGTGCGGCTGATTTGATTCGCACGAAAGGAACTGGAATGGCCGAAACTGTCATCACCCCTCAGGGCACCGACGCAATCGAGGTCGGCGGCTTCCATGATGACGCTGGTAACCGTTTCATCGGCCTGAACTTCAAAACGCCGAATGGCGATAACACTGTCGTCACCTTCACCGTGCCCTTGTTCAACGCTTATGCTCAACACCTTGCACAAGCGGCCGCCCAGATGTCCGGAGAGGATTACTGGCGCAACGTTCCGAAGTGAGGAAACGCCGCCCCAAGCGATGAGGCTGGATGCCGGCACCATCACGCGGCCTCCCCGATATTTTGAGCCAGAGTTTCGGGTGACGCTGTTTCGACAGCGCAATATCTATCCATGAAGTCCACGAGGCGTCGCCCGGTCCTGAGCGTGATCGACCGACCCTCGCGGATCGACTTGACCAATCCACGCTCGCCGGTCGCATCCTGCCCGAGGCGCGTCGGCGACATGCCGGTGGCTCCAAGGAAGGCTTCGATCTGCTTAAGCAGCTCTTCATCAGTGGGAATGCTCATGACGCAACCTGATAGTCAGATTTTTCTGACTGCTCAAGAGCAAACGTCAGATTTCTCTTACGGTGCGATCTTACTCGGATCGTGCGATAAATCTTACGCCATGAAAAACGAGCATTCTCAGGACTTTTACCAACCGCTACTGCGGCTGAAGCCCGATAACCTTTCTGAAGCCAGATGGGCGCGAGACGCGGGGGTAAGTCGCAGTTTCTTCCAAGATCTGAAGAAGGGCGCTCGCCCCCGCAGCGACAACCTCGAAAAAATTCTAGGCGTCATCGGCCTCACGCCCGTCCAGTTCTACGCGATGACGGGCCAGAGCGCTGAGGCTGTTGCGCCATCCAATGTCGTTGAGGCGCCGAGCCATCTTTACCGGCAGCGCTCAGTGGATCGAGATGTGCCGGTGTTTGGCACCGGCGAAGGCGGCGAGGTCGCATTTGACAATGAGGGAACGGAAGTAGCTGTAGAATCTGCCTATATGATGCCCGACGACGTAATCGACTATATCCGCCGGCCGATCGGCATCACAGAGAAACGCCAAGTCTACGCGCTCTTCCTGGTGGGCCATTCGATGGAACCGCGCTACATGGATGGTGAACCGGTGTTTGTTGACCCCAACCGAAACCCCATGATCGACGACCACGTCGTGATCCAGCTGCGCGCACCGGACGAGGAAAATGGTGAGCGAATTGTTCGAGTGCTGGTCAAGAGGCTGGTCCGGCGAACCGCCGACTTCGTGGAGCTTCAGCAATACAACCCCAACTGCACCTTCCGAATCGCAAAGGCGGCCGTGGGAGCGATGCACCGGATAATCCCGCCCTCCGAGCTGTTCGGAATCTGACGCAGTAAGGCAAATCTTACTTTGTCATTGACGGTAAGATATTTCTGACTTTATATGCCCTCCGTCTGACAACGGAGGGCTATCATGCTTCAGGTCGAACCTCAGTTTCCTTTTCCGGGCTGCATGGCGATGTATGCCGGGCAGAACTTCCGCGTCCTTCGCCATCATGCCGATGGCACTGCGCTGCTGAGCGAGCAGGGCACCACCCGAGCCAGCGGCCAGCGCACCGTTCCGATTGCTGATCTGCTCGACCCCAAGATCGCCGAGGAAAACGCGAACCTCGCGTTCAAGGATGAGGAGGCTGCCACCGCACGGATCGCGCTCCACACGGCACGCATCCTGCGGTCGGTCAACCAGGTCGCCCTGCGCGATCTCGGCCTGAACCTTCGCGCCGCAGCTCATCACGGCCATGTGCCGCTGTTCCGCGACAACAGCCATCTGGTGCGCATCATGCGCAAGCTGGGCTGGAAGAAGGACGGCTACACCGGCGAGGGCTATGAGCGCAGCCCGCTCTATCGCCGCGTTGCCGACGCGCAGGCCTGACCGATGACGGCCCGCTTCACCAGCCGCGGTTCCGACCCGCTGCTGACGCCGGTCCGAACCCAATGGCAGCGCCAGCGCACAGCTGGCCCGCTTCTTCCCCTTGAAAGCCCGCGCCGCCGCTGGTGGCGGCTGTGGCGCCGCTGATTGCGGAGGCACCCGGAACATGATCGTCGACAACTTCGCAGGCGGCGGTGGCGCATCCACCGGCATCGAGGCCGCGCTGGGCCGCGCCGTCGACCTCGCCATCAATCATGATGAGCAGGCCATTCGGATGCACGAGGTCAACCACCCCGGCACCCGCCACATCCGCAACAATATCTGGCAGATCGACCCCCGCGAGGTGACAGCCGGGCAGCATGTCGAGCTGGCGTGGTTCAGCCCCGACTGCAAGCATTTCAGCAAGGCGAAGGGCGGCAAGCCGCGGGAGAAGTCGATCCGCGACCTCGCATGGGTCGTGGTGCTGTGGGCGCAGCGAGTGAAGCCCGACGTGATCCTGCTGGAGAATGTCGAGGAGTTCCGCACTTGGGGGCCGCTCTGCGATGAGGGCAAGCCGATCAAGGAACGGGCGGGCGAGACGTTCGACAAATGGCAGCGTGAACTGCGCAAGGCCGGTTACAAGATCCAGTGGAAGGAGCTGCGCGCCTGCGACTATGGCGCACCGACCATCCGCAAGCGCTTCTTCATGATCGCTCGCGCCGACGGCAAGCCCATCGCTTGGCCCGCACCAACCCACGGCAAGCCCGGCTCTCCAGAAGTCGAGAGCGGCAAGCTGCTGCCATGGTGCACCGCCGCCGAAATCATCGATTGGTCGATACCCTGCCCGTCAATCTTCGACCGCAAGAAGCCGCTGGCCGAAAAGACCCTGCGGCGCATCGCCCACGGCATCATGAAGTTCGTCGTCAACAATCCGACGCCTTTCATTGTGCCGGTCTGCAACACGAACTGGGCTGGCGATCGCTTCTATCCCGGTAACGAGCCGCTGCGCACCATCACGACAGCGAAGGGCGGCGAAATGGCGCTGGTGTCCCCTCACATCACCAAGTTTCGCTCTGGCGCAGTCGGCCATGGCGTTAATGAACCGATGCATACCGTCACCGCCAACAGCTTCGTAAAGCGCCCCGGCGGCTCCGCGCCGCTGGGCGTGGTCGAAGCGGTCATATCACCCGCTATCGTCGGATGCGGCGGCCGACGCGGACAGAGCGGCCCGGTCGGACCGGAGCAGCCATTCCCCACCGTCACCACCAAGGCGGACGCATGCGTCGTCGCGGCCTTCATGCAGAAGTTCGCGCAGAACGGCAAAGGCTCGGACCCGGCCGAACCGCTGCACACCGTCATGGCAGGCGCACCGCGACACGCGGTCATCTGCGCGCATATCGAGCAAGCCAACGGCGGCCCCAACAATGAGAATCTAGCCGGACGCGCCGCCGACCACCCGCTCTCCACGGTTGCCACCAGCGGCTCGCAACAGCGCGTCGTCACATCCAACCTGCTGAAGCTGCGCGGCACCTGCCAGCACGGCCAGCCCACCGACGAACCGCTGCACACCGTGAGCGCCGGCGGCACCCACATGGCCGAGGTCCGCGCCTTCCTCATCAAATATTATGGCAATGAGCCGGACGGGTCCGGGCTGACCAGTCCGCTCGGCACGGTCACCGTGAACGATCGCTTCGGCCTAGTCACCGTCATGGTCGAGGGTGAGGAGTATGTGATCGTCGACATCGGCATGAGGATGCTGACCCCACGCGAGCTGTTTAACGCGCAAGGCTTCCCGCCCGATTACATCATTGAGCAGGACGCCCACGGCCTCCCCATCACCAAAACCGCCCAAGTCGCCAAGTGCGGCAACAGCGTCTGCCCGCCGATCGCGGAAGCGCTGGTCCGGGCGCAGTTCCCCAAAGAAGCGACGCAGACCGAAAGGCAGGCAGCATGACGCAGCAATCCACTCCGCCCGTCGGCGTCCGTCGGGTACTTGGCCCGACGATCCTCATGGGGGACGGTGCCTATTTCGATTACGAGGCTCCTGAGACCAGCCGCATCACCATCGAGGACGTGGCCTATGGCCTCGCCTATACCGCACGGTTCCGCGGACAGACCCGCGCGCTGCGCATCCCCGGCGGCAGGCGTTGCTTCTACTCAGTCGCGGAACATTGCGTTCGCATGGCTCAGCAACTCATCGCGGACGGCCATGGCCATCGGCTCGCCTGCTTTGGCCTGATGCATGAGTTGGGCGAGGTGCCACTGGGCGACATGCCCAGCCCGGCGAAATGGATGCTGCCCGAATTCAAGGCGCTGGAGAAGCGTCTGGAGGCCGCCTTGTTCGAGCAGTTCGGTATCGCATCCTTCACCGATGAGGAGAAGGCGCTCATCAAGTCCTATGATCTGCGCATGCTCGCGACGGAGAAGCGCGACCTGATGACGGGCGCCATCCCCGGCGACAAGTGGGAAATATTGGCAGGCTTCGAGCCGATCGAAACAACGCGCATCGTGCCATACGCTCACCCGGACATGGCCGCTGACGCCTTCCTGCGCCTGTGGCACCACCTGAGGCCAGCCAGCGGCATCGTGCACGACGCCGATTGCCTGTCCTTCTTCATCGCGTCGCCGGGACCGTGCGACTGCTCCGTCAGCCGCAAGGGGAAGCCCCATGGCTGACGGCACAAAGATCGAATGGACGGACGCCACCGTCAACGCCATCAACGGCTGCTCAGTCACCTCGCCCGGCTGCACGAACTGCTACGCCATGCGACTTGCCGGAACGCGGCTGCGGAACCATGCCTCTCGTGCAGGCCTGACGGTCGACAGCAAGGCCGGGCCGGTCTGGAATGGCGAGGTCCGACTCAACGAGCAGGCGATGCTTCAGCCGCTGCGCTGGAAGAAGGCGCGCCAGATTTTTTGGAACGCGCATGGCGACATATTCCACCCGTCGGTGCCTGATGAGTGGATCGACCGATGCTTCGATGTGATGGAGTCGACACGGCACCATATTCATCAAGTTCTGACCAAGCGCGCCGATCGCATGGCGGCCTACATCAAGGCTCGGTGGGCACTACCGAAATCGATCAACACCTTCTATGGGCTCGACGATACCGTGCAGTGCTATGAGCACAAGCCGCATATCTGGCTGGGCGTTTCTGTCGAAGATCAGGAGCGCGCGCTGGAGCGCATTCCCGCCCTGATCGACACGCCGGCAGCGACGCGCTGGCTATCTTGCGAACCCCTGCTGGGTCCGCTCGATCTAGGCCAGTTGCAAAACGGGCTGCCCAACAACGCTTGGCTGACGTGGCTGGATGCCCTCGATTGGGTAGTGGTCGGTGGTGAAAGTGGCCGGGGCGCTCGCCCGATGCAGCTCGCGTGGGCGCGTGACATCCGCGACCAGTGCTCTGCGACAGGTGTGCCCTTCTTCTTCAAGCAATGGGGCGCCTATGTTCCCTGCGGGCAGAGGCTCGCTGATGGCTCTGTCTGGACGAACGGGAGCAACAGCAGCCTTCTTACGACCAAAGGCTTCGCAGGCCGCTATCTTGATGGCGTCCAGCATGACGGAATGCCGGAGATGGCGGCATGAGACGCGGCCCTTACAGCGAAGCTGAGCAGGGTCTGGAGGCGGTCTATCTCTCCAGCTTCTACGGCCAAGGCAAGAGTGTGCCGGACCTATCGGATTGCCTGGTGGAGCGCGACAACGAGCGGCCCTGGTCGCTCACCATTTGGGAGCCGCTGCTGACCAAGGCACCGTCACCACCGAAGGCTGCGCCCCTTTGCTGCTACGTCAACACCGTCATCTTCTACCATTCGCCCTACATTATCGGTCCGGCGCGCGGCGGTCGGGACATGAATGGCATTTTCCATCGCGACTGGAACAGGGGCTTCGTGGAGTGGGACCAAGTCAAGACGCGGTTACGGATCGACGACATAGTGCGCTTCGATGGCACAACATTTTGGATCATGAACGGACAGGTTGTTTGGAAGCGCCGCCGTTGGTGGATGGTCCGCTGGGCTAAGCGCCATGAGAGGCCGGCGTTGCAGGTGGTCGCATGACTGACCTCTTAGACCTGATGGTGCCCGCGCCCAAGCCAACCTGGCGCGGCGGGATAGCGCTTGCGCACAAAGCATCGCTGCCGGCGCAAGAGGGCGACCTCCAATGGCTCGCAGACGACTATCGGGATCATCGACGCGGCGGAAAGTGGTTCCGGTTCGATGCACATGACCGGATCTGGCGTTGCCTCGACCCGTTCAACCACACCGGGATCAACACGCGGGCAGACCAGCCGCCTGCGGTAGACCGCTATGGCCGCATCGCGGGGCGCGCCGCCCAATGATCCACCCCACCCCCGCCGAGCTGCTCCAGATAGCCCGTGATGAACGCGCCCGCCGCAAGGCAGGCTGGCAGGCCGCTGGCCTTGGCCTCTCAGATCGCGCCCAGCAGGACGACATCATCTGGTCGAACATCGAACAGATGGCCGGTCGCGCTGCGCAAGATCCGGCCGCCATGAAGCGCCAGCCCTGGTATTGGACGGCTCCCGAAGTCGACGCGATGGAGCGTGTTACCCGCTCGACCGCGATTAAGGCGGAGACCTCGTTGGATCTGGCGAAGGAAGAGAACTGGGCCAAGGTGAAAGGCCTTTGGCAGCTCTATAATTGGGTGCGCGAGCGCAACCCGGCCTTTGCTACCCTCGGCCCCGAATATCTGCGCACCACGCGGGCGCAGGATCGTGCGGCCTGAGCCATGGGCAAGCACGTCAACATTGCGCCGATCGCGCCGCGCCTGATCGATGAGGAGACCGCAGCCGCATATCTGGGCCGAGGGCGCACGCGCTTCCGTGAGCAGGTGAAAGCTCACCAGCTGCCGGGTCCAGCCGACCGGAACGGCAATGTCGACCTGTGGGATGTGCGAGCGCTAGACCGATATGTTGACCAGCGCTCCGGAGTCAGGTCATCACTTGGGGAATGGGATTAGTGACGATCGAAGGCGTGTGCCAGAAGAAGGGCCTGACCTACAGGCGTTTCCGCTATTATGACGCCGATGGGAAACGGAAAGACCGCTACGTGCGGCTGCCCGATCCATCCGACCCGCGATTCGCGCAGGAGCTGGAGCGGGTCAATCTCGAAGCCCGGCAGGCCGAGGATCGCGCTGCTAAGCGATGGACGCCGATGCCCGGTTCGTTCGGAGCGCTCGCCAAGGAATTTCGTGCCGCTCTCGCGGCAGGGTGGACGCGCAAGAAGCGCAAGAAGGGCACCAAGGCCCTCTCCGAAAACACGATGGCGAACTATCTTCGCTACATTGCCATGTTCGAGGCCGAAGACTTCACCTTCAGGTTGAAGTCGGGCGAGGACAAGCAGGTCCGGGATATGTCCGTCGCTGGCATGCGGCCGACGCATGTCTATCAGCTGCGCGACGCTATGGCCGACAAACCGGGCAAGGCGAACAACTGGCTGAACGTCCTGAAGCTGATGTTCATCTACGCCTGCGAGCGCGACTGGCGCGGCGACAATCCGGCCGACAGCATTGCACCCTTGCCGATCGGAGAACATGAGCCGTGGCCGCGCGAAGTGCTGGCTGAAGCACTGGAGCGTGCCAGCCCGATGCTGCGCCTGGCGATCGTCACCGGCCTTTGCACCGGCCAGCGCGTCAGCGACGTGATCCGCATCCGCCATAACTGGATCTCCGGCGGCATCATGGAACTGTCGCAGGTGAAGACCGATGTGGACGTGGCAGTGCCCGTCCATCCGTGGTGGCGCGAGGAAATCGGCAAGGTCGAGAAGAAGGCCGTAACGCTGCTCTATGACCGGTCCGGCCGCCCCTTCTCCGGCGAAGATCGGATTCAAGAGCGCATCCGCCGCCTGATGCACGACCTCGGCCATGTCGATGACGAGAACCAGCTGCTCTACACCTTCCACGGGCTGCGCAAGAACGCATGCTGCTACCTGCTGGAAACCGGCCTCAGCGACACGGACGTTGGCGCCATTCTGGGCATGACGCCGGAGACCGTTCGCCACTACGGCAAGCGCGCTCGCGCCTACATGATTGCAGTCGGCGCATCCGCAAAAATGAGCAGCGTGACGCCGCTAAAGATGGGCCGCTAAATGAAGGTGGGGGAACTTTTCCCCCAAGGGGTGGGGGAACTGCTCTGGGCAGAGATGAAAAAACCCAGCAAATGCTGGGTGGTGACCCCTACGGGAATCGAACCCGTGTTTCAGCCGTGAAAGGGCCGCGTCCTAACCGCTAGACGAAGGGGCCGTTCGTTGTCGCCGCCGTGGCAGCGCTGCGAAGCGAGGGCGCAATTAGGCGGGACCGGCGAAAGGGTCAACCCCCTTTGCGCAAGAAAATTGCAATCTTTCTCAATCGGCCCAGGCGGCATCCTCCAGATGCAGCTCTGCGGCGGGTCGGCTGCCCCAGTCGTCGATCTTCGCACGGCCCGCCACCCACAGGCGGCGGTCGCGCGGCGCACCCAGAATCGCCTGACCCAGTTCCGACTCGGCCTGGCGGAAGGCGATCGTCTTGATCGACCGGCCATCATCGCCCGCCATGATCGCCCGCAAATGACCATTGCCGACCACATCGGCGCGAATCACCCGCATCGGCCCGGCGGCGATCAACGGCGCGGGCCAGCCTGCGCCATAGGGGCCGCCCGCCTCGATCGCGGCGACGAAGTCGGGATTGACCCCGGCCGGCGCCAGCACCGCGTCGATCAGCAGCGCGCGCCCATCCCGCGCACGGGCAACGGCAGCTGACAGGCGATCATCCAGGAAGTCGGCCAGCGCATCGACCTTGTCCGCCATCACGGTGAGCCCCGCCGCCATCGCATGGCCGCCGCCCGCGACCAGCAGGCCGCTATCCTTGGCCGCCAGCACCGCCGCGCCCAGATCGACGCCGGAAATGGAGCGGCCCGACCCCTTGCCCACGCCATCCTCGTCCAGCGCGACGACGATGGCGGGACGGCCGGCCCGTTCCTTGAGCCGCCCGGCAACGATGCCGATAACGCCGGGATGCCAGCCCGGCCCGGCGACCAGCACCACGGCGCGATTGTCCTGCGCCGCCAGCAAGGCCTCCGCCTGTTCCTGCACGATCGATTCGATCGCGCGCCGTTCCTCGTTCAGTCGATCCAGTTCGGCGGCGATTCGCGCGGCCTCGGCCGGATCTTCGGTGGTCAGCAGCCGCACCCCCAGATCCGCCTTGCCGACGCGCCCGCCGGCATTGATGCGCGGGCCGAGGGCAAAGCCCAGATCATGGCAGAGCGGCGCACGATTGAGGCGACTGGCGTCCATCAGCGCGGCAAGGCCGATATTGCGCCGCTTGGCCATGACCTTGAGCCCCTGCGCCACGAAGGCGCGGTTGAGCCCCTTGAGCTGCGCGACGTCGGCGACGGTGCCGAGCGCGACGATGTCGAGCAACTCCATGATCGCCGGTTCCGGCCGGGTCGCAAACCAGCCGCGCGCGCGCAACGTCCGCAGCAGGGCCGCACCCAGCAGGAAGGCCATGCCGACGGCGGCGAGATGGCCATGGACGGCCGCGCCCGCATTTTCGTCCAGCCGGTTGGGATTGACCAGCGCCAGCGCCACCGGCAGCGCCGCTGCGCATTTATGATGGTCGACGACGACGACGTCGACCCCGGCCGCCTTCGCCATGTCGAGCGCCTCGAACGCCTGCGCGCCGCAATCGACGGTGACGATCAGTTGCGCGCCATCCCCCGCAAGCCGCACCAGCGCCTCGCCCGACGGGCCATAGCCTTCCATCAGCCGGTCAGGGATATAAGGCCGGGCATCCAGGCCAATGTCACGCAGCAACCGGATCAGCAGCGCCGCGCTGGTCGCGCCATCGACGTCATAATCACCGAAGATGCGCACATCCTCGCCGCGCTGGACCGCATCGGCCAGCCGCTCGGCCGCCGCGTCCATGTCGCGGAACAGGCTGGGGTCGGGCATGAAATGGCGGATGGTGGGATTGCGATGCGCCTCCACCCCGTCGGGCGGACAGCCGCGCGCCAGCAGCAGCTGCGCCACCAGATCGTCGGGCTGATAGCCGGGCGAACGCGCGTCCGCCCCCAGGCCGCGCCAGCGCCAGGGCTGGCCAGTGATCGATCGGGTGATGTTGAGCGCAAATGTCATGAAGCGGCTCTAGACCGGCGGGGGCACCGATGGAAGCGCCGCGCCGCCGGGCGAAATCGTCACGCAGGCGGAACCGTTGCAAGTCATTGGGCGTATTGCCTGTTTGCCGGACATATGGGATGCCCGGTGCGAAAGGGGCATCGCAGACAGATGAAGAAGCGGCAGGCGAGATATGTTCGGCATGCGCTGGGCATGATCATGGCAGCCGCCTCTCCCCTGCCCCTGATGGCGCAGACGGTTCCGGCCAGCGCCCCCAGCACCACAGCGCCCGCCGACGAAGAACCGATCCTGCCCGACGACGAGTTCAACGCGCGCCTGCCCGGCGCCGGCAGCGTCGACGACAAGGCCAGCAATAGCGGGACCGACAGCAAGGCCCCCTTGCCCTCGATCGACGACTGGCTCGACCAGCAGATGCCGGCCCAGGGCAGTGCCCAGGGCAGCGCGCCGGCCAGCGGCACGGCGCCCGCGACCGCACCCGCGACCGGCGCCGAACTGCCCCCCGCCACCGAGCCGCCGGTCGAAACCGAACTGGCCCAGCCGCTGCCCGCGCTCGACAGCGTGACCGTGCCCGAAAATGTCGCCGATGATGACAGCGACGAAAAGACGCCCGAGGTCCGCTACGCGACCCAGCTCGACGGTTTCGGCAAGACCGGTCTGGAGGATGAGTTCCGTGCCGCATCCGCCCTGGTCGACGGCAAGGGCAAGGCCGAGACCGCATCGATGGTGCAGCAGCGCGCCCAGGCCGACGAGCAACTGGCGGTGCGGCTGTTCCATTCGGAGGGCTATTATGATGCCACCGCCCTCGCCTCGCTCGACCAGCAGCAGGATGGCACGCTGAAGGCGATCCTGTCGGTGACGCCGGGCAAGCGCTACAAGATCAACGAGATCGTCATCCATGCGCCCGAGACCATCCCGCCCGGCCTGATCCGCGACAGCCTGACCTTGAAGACCGGCGACTATATCGTCGCCACCGCGGTCGAGGCGGCGGAGGCCAATGTCGCGCTCAAGCTGCCGGAACAGGGCTATGCCTTCGCCAGGATCGGCGACCGCGACATCTTGCTCGATCCCGCGACCGTGACCGGCGACTATACGCTGCCGGTCGAGCCAGGCCCGCGCGGCACATTCCGCACCATCACCACCAGCGGCGAGAAGCAGGCGTTCGGCGCCGACCATATGGCGGTGATCGCCCGCTTCGACAAAGGCGACCTTTATGACAGCCGCAAGGTCGATGATCTGCGCAAGGCGCTGGTCGCGACCGGCCTGTTCGCCAGCGTCGCCGTCGATCCGGTCCAGACCGGCGAGCCCGGCCCGGATGGCACCGAATATGTCGACCTGCATGTCGATCAGGAAGCCGGCCCGGCCCGGCGGCTGGCGGGCGAACTGGGCTATGGCACCGGACAGGGCTTCCGCGCCGAAGGCAGCTGGACCCATCGCAACCTGTTCCCGCCCGAAGGCGCGCTGATCGCCAGCGTCATCGCCGGCACCCAGGAACAGGGCGTATCGGGCACCTTCCGCCGGTCCAATGCGGGCAAGCGCGACAAGACCTTCCAGGCGGGCGCCGGCGTCAACCATCAGAAATATGACGCCTATGAAGCCTTCACCCTGGGCCTCAATGCCAGCTGGTCGCGCCAATCGACACCGATCTTCCAGAAGCGCTGGACCTATACCTATGGCGGCGAAATCCTGCTTTCGAACGAAAATACCACGATCGACGAAAGCGGCGAAAACAAGCGGCTGACCTATTTCATCGGCGCCCTGCCGGTGCAGGTCGGCTATGACCGCTCCAACGACCTGCTCAACCCCACCAGCGGCTTTCGCGCCAATCTGCGCGTGTCGCCCGAGGCGTCCTTGCAGGGCAATGTCTCGCCCTATGTCCGCGCCAGCTTCGACCTGGCCGGCTATTATCCGATTTCCGACAGTTTCGTGCTGGCGGCGCGGACCAAGATCGGCACGATCAACGGCGTCGCCCGCGACGATGTCGCCCCTTCGCGGCGCATCTATGCCGGCGGTGGCGGGTCGGTGCGCGGCTATGGCTATCAGGAACTGGGGCCAAAGGACGCGAACAATGATCCGATCGGCGGCCGATCAGTCAATGAATTCGCGGTCGAGGGCCGCTATCGCTTCGGCAATTATGGCGTCGTCGCCTTCGTCGATGCGGGCCAGGTCTATGAAAGCCAGATCCCGCAATTTTCCGACATCCGCTATGGCGTGGGCCTGGGCGGACGTTTCTACACCAATTTCGGACCCTTCCGCGCAGATATAGCCATGCCGATCAACCGCCAGCCCGGCGAATCCAAATTCGCCCTCTACATCGGTATCGGACAGGCCTTCTGATGGCGGAAAATACCCCTCCCCCCGCGCCCGAAGCGACCGAGACCGTGGTGATCCGCCAGGGCCGCCCGCTGTGGCAGAAGATCGCCATCGGCCTGGCCGGCCTGATCGTCGGGCTCGTGGTGCTGGTCGCGGGGCTGCTGCTGTTCCTCGATACCCAGCCGGGCAAAAGCTTCCTCATCAAGCAGATCGCCGCGCTCAAGATGGAATCGGGCATGGGGATCGAGGTCGGCCGGATCGAGGGATCGATCTATAGCGACATGACCATCCACGACCTGATCCTGCGCGATCCCAAGGGCGTGTTCGCGGTCAGCCCCAGGGTGCATGTCGTCTGGCGCCCGTTCCGCTACCTCCAGAACCATATTTCGGTGCAGAATCTGGAAAGCCCGCTGGTGGTGCTGGCGCGCAGCCCGCAATTCAACCAGACCCCGACCGATCCCAATGCGCCGATCCTGCCCGACCTCGACATCGACGTCGACCGGATGCGGCTCGACCGTTTCCTGCTCGCCAAGCCCGTGATCGGCCAGAAGCGTGAGATCGCGATCGACAGCGTCGTCCATATCGCCGACGGCCGTGCCCAGCTGTCCGCCAATGCGGTGGTCGACAGCGGCGATCGGCTGCAGGCGAAGCTGGACGCGGTGCCGGCACAGAATCGCCTGGCGATGAGCGGCACGCTGACCGCGCCCAAGGGCGGCGTGATCGCGGCGATGAGCGGCCTGCCCGACGGCATGACCGCCTCGCTCGACGGCAAGGGCACCTGGCAGGCTTGGAACGGCAAGCTGATCGCCACCACGCCCAGGGGCGAACTGGCCAATATCGCGCTCGCCGCCCGCGACGGCAGCTTCACCGCCAAGGGGCCGCTGCGCCCCGGCCTCGTCTATGGCGACATTGCCGACCGGCTGACCCGGCCGCAGCTCGATGTCGACCTGTTCGCCGGCCTCAACGAACGGCGCGTCAACCTCAAGGGGTCGCTGCGCTCACCCGCCATGTCGGCCGATGCGCAGGGTCTGGCGGACCTGGGCAAGAGCACATTCAGCGCGCTCAAGATCAATGCCTCGCTGCTGCAGCCGGGCGCCTTCATGGACAAGGTGAAGGGCAAGGATGTCCGTGCCTCGATCATCCTCGACGGGCCGATGGCGACGCCCTTCATCGATTATGACATCAGCGCCACGTCCCTCGCCTTCGACGCCACCGGCATCGAGAATCTGAAGGCCAGCGGCCGCGCCGTGATCGACGCCGACCGCATCCGCATCCCGGTCAATGCGACCGCGAAGCGCGTCACCGGCCTCAATGCCGCCGCCGGCGGCCTGATGACCAATTTGCGGGTGAAGGGCGATTTTGCCTATGCCGGCGGCAAGCTGATCAGCGACAATCTCAAGCTCGACAGCGACAAGATCGACGCCACCGCCATCATCCTCGCCGATCTCGACAACGCCATCTATCGTGGCGCGCTGAAAGGCCGGGTCAACGACTATCGGATCGACGGCGTCGGCATCGTCAACCTCAACACCGACGTCAAGCTGATCCCCGGACCCAAGGGCGGCTTCGGCCTGTCGGGGATGTTCGGCGTGCGCACCGCGCGCTGGGAAAATGCCTCGGTCCGCGACTTCCTGGGCGGCAATGCTGTGATGTCCGGCCGGATCGGCATGACGCCGGAGGGCAGGTTCACCCTGGCGGTGCTCAAGGGTGCCGCGCCCAATTTCCAGATCAAGTCCGGTTCGGGCAGCTATGACACCAACGGCCAGCTCGCTTTCGACACCGAAGCCTATTCGAAACAATATGGCCCGCTGTTCCTGACCGTGCGCGGCACAGCGGACCGGCCGCAGGCGGTGCTGCGCGCGCCGCGCCCCAATGTCGGCGTGCAGCTGACCGATGTCGTTGCCAAGCTGAATGGCGAACCGGCCGGCTATCGCCTCGATGCCACCGGCGGATCGCCCTATGGCCCCTTCTTCGCCAATGTGCTGATCCGCACCGCGCAAGGCCCGCTGACGATCGACGTGACCAAGGCGCGCTTCGCCGGGGTCGACATGAACGGCCGCATCCAGCAGTCCAATGCCGGCCCCTTCACCGGCCAGCTGGCGATGAACGGGTCTGGCATCACCGGTGCGGTGAAACTCAATGCCGTCGGCAAGCTACAGGGCGTCGACGTCAACGCGACCGCCAGCAATGCCAAGCTGCCGGGCGAGGCCGACATCGTCATCGGCCGCGCCGTCGTCACCGCCTCCATGCTGCTGAGCGACCAGCCCAAGGTGATCGCCGACGTGCAGATGGCGAACGCCGCCTATGGCGACTATGTCGTGCGCAAGGCGCGGGCAAAGCTCGATTATCAGGGTGGGCGCGGCAAGGCCCAGCTGGTCGCCGACGGCTCCAGCGGCGTGCCCTTCTCGGTCGCGGTCAACGCCGCGCTGCGCCCCGACCTCTATGCCGTCGCGCTGCAGGGCAAGGCCAGCAATGTCGATTTCCGCCTGAACCAGCCGGCGATCATCCGCGCTGAAAAGACCGGCTATCGGCTGGAACCGGTCAGCCTGGTGCTGCCGCAGGGCAAGGTCGATCTGGCTGGCCATTTCGGCACGGACACGGCGCTGCAGGCCCGCTTCAAGGATTTCGACCTCGCCATCGCCAATGTCGCAAATCCGGGCCTGGGCATCGGCGGCAAGGCGACCGGCATGGTCGATTACAGCCAGAGCGGAACCGCCTTCCCGACCGCGACCACGCACCTGGCGATCAGCGATTTCCGCCGGTCGAGCCTGGCCGCCGTGTCCGACGCAGTGTCGATGAATGTCGAGGGCAAGCTGTCCTCCGCCGGCGGCGACATGCGCGGCCTCATCCGCAAGGGCAACAGCACGATCGGCCGCTTCGTCGCCACCATGGCCCCGCCGGGACCGGGCGCCAACTGGTCGGAACAGCTGATGGCTGCGCCGCTGGGCGGCGGCATTCGCTATGCCGGCCCGGCCGACGTGCTCTTCTCCTTCGCCGGCCTTGCCGATCAGCGGCTGAGCGGCGGCATCGCGGTCGCGGCCGATTTCGGCGGCCGACTGACCGCGCCGCAGCTTAACGGCCTGGTCCGCGCCAATGCGCTGACCTATGACAATACGAGCTTCGGCACCCGCGTCACCCAGATGAAGCTCGACGGCCGCTTCACCAACGACCGGCTCGACATTCGCGACTTTTCCGGCCGCGCCGGCAACGGCACGGTCCAGGCCAGCGGCACCGTCGGCCTGGCCGCCGACAGCGGCTTCCCGATGAACATCGCGGTCAAGATGGACCATGCCCGCCTCGCCCGCAGCGAAGCGATCACCAGCGTGGTCAGCGGCACCCTCAACATCACCAACAGCGCGGAAAATGGCGGCCTGATCAAGGGCGACCTGTCGCTGCCCGAGACCCGCTATCGCGTCGCCTGGCAGGGTGGCACCGAGATTCGCGAATTGCAGGGCGTCCGCCGCAAGGGCGAGGGCCAGGATGTGCTGGCGCAGCGCATCGCTGACCGCAAGGCCGCCGCGGCATCGCCGACCAACTGGAAACTCGACATCCGCCTGCGCGCCGACAACCAGATCTATGTGACCGGCATGGGCCTCGATTCCGAATGGAAGACCGACATGCGCGTCACCGGCACCGCGACCAAGCCGCGCGTCAGCGGCAAGATCGAGGTGATCCGCGGCCGCTACAGCTTCTCGGGCCATCAGTTCGACCTGGATCAGGGCGTCATCACCTTCAATGGCGACATGATGAACCCGACGCTGGCAATCAAGGCGCTGACCGAGATTGACGATGTCAGCGCCGGCATCGCCGTCGCCGGCACCGCGCAGCAGCCCGACATCACATTTGTGTCGACGCCAACCCTGCCGCAGGACGAGATTCTCTCGCGCATCCTGTTCGGTGACAATGTCGCCAATCTGTCCGCCACCCAGGCGATCCAGTTGGCGGCCGCGCTCAACGGCCTGCGCGGCGGCAGTGGCGGGCTCAACCCGATGGGCAAGCTGCAGGGCGCATCGGGCCTCGACCGGATCGGCATCGTCGGCGGTGATGAGGATACCGGGCGCGGCACGTCGCTCGCCGTCGGCCAGCATATCTCCAACAATATCTATGTGGAGGTCGTGACAGACTCGAAGGGCTTCACCGCCACCCAGTTGGAAGTCGCCCTGTCGAAGACGCTGAGCATCCTGTCGAAGACCGGCACCAATGCGGGATCTTCCGCCGCACTTCGTTATTCCAGGGACTATTGATCCGGCGCCAGGGTGGCGCCGCCACAACAGGAGAATATGTGCCCTTCGCCCCGTCGCTCTGCCGTCCGATCATCTGTGCCGTTGCCCTCTCCGCAGCGCCAGCCGCGCTGGCGGAAACCCCGCGCGAGCTGCTGACTGCGGCGGCCTTCCAGACCAGCGACAAGGCGCGGGCGCTCAGCCTCATCGGTCAGGCCATCAGCGCCGCCGACCGCATATTGATGACCGCCCCCAATGATCATGAGGCGGTGCTGCAACGCGCGGTCGCGATCGGCTATCGCGCCAAGCTGACCCGCAGCCGAGCCGATGCGCGCAGCTCGCTTTCCGCGTTCGAGGCTTTGGCCGCCCGCAACCCACGTGATGCCGAGGCACAGATGGTGATCGCCGGCTGGCATCTCGACGCGATCGACCAGCTTGGCAGCTTCATCGCCCGCACCGTGCTGGGCGCGAAGGAGCAGGTGGGTGAGGCCGCCCTGGGCAAAGCGGTCGCGCTGGGCGGCAACCGCGCCTTCTACTCGGGCCTGGCCGCATTGATGCGCATCCGCGCCGATCATAATGATGTCGCCGGCGCACTGGCGCTGGCCGAACGGGCGGCCAATGCCCCTGCCCCCGCCCCGCTCGACCAGTTGATGAAGCGCAATGCCGCCGCCATCCTGCCCGCGCTGCGCGCCGGCAATGGCAAGGCCGCCGCCGCCCAGGCGCGCAAGCTGCTGCCGTTCGGCAAGCTGCCGGAATAGCGCGACAGCGGCCTGCAGCATCGGCAGGATGACATCTTGCCGAATCTCTCCTGAAGGATGGCCATGCGTCTCGCGATCGAAGCGACCCTCGACTATGAATTTTCCGGGCCGACCGACGTATTGATGGCCGTCGAGGCCGCCGCCATGGCCGATCAGCGCATCGTCGAACAATCGCACATCATCGACAATGCCGGGCCTTTGACCAACCTCATGGGCGGCAGCGCGATCGGCCGGCGCACCTGGACGCGCAGCGGCACCGGGCGGATGCTGAGCCGCTACAAGGCGCTGGTCGATGTCGATCGGCCCGCGCCCGATCTCTTCTCGCTCGCCCGCTCGCCCTTGCCCAGCCTGCCGCAGGATGTGCTGCCCTTCATCTGGCCCAGCCGCTATTGCGAGGCGGACAGGTTCGTCAGCTTCGTCTGCGGCCATTTCGAAGGGCTGGACGGCGGCCCGCTGGTGCAGGCGCTGGTCGGCTGGGTGCATGACAATCTGCAATATGTGCCGGGCAGTTCGGATATCACCACCACTGCCGCCGACACGTTCGTCGCCCAGCGTGGCGTGTGCCGCGACTTCGCGCACCTCACCGCCGCGCTGATCCGCGCGCGCGACATTCCAGCCCGGCTGGTGTCGGTCTATGCCGCCGATCTCGATCCGCCCGATTTCCACGCGGTGGTGGAGGTGTGGCTGGACGGCGCCTGGCATATGGTCGACGCGACGGGGTTGGCCCCGATCGAGGGGATGGTCCGCATCGCCGTCGGCCGCGACGCCACCGACATCGCCTTCATGACCATCTTCGGCAGCGCCCAGATGAACGAACAGGCGATCCATGTGACGCGGATGGAAGAACCCAAGGACGTTACGGCCCCTTGACCCCGGCCCTGCCGCCCGCCTAGCCTATACTCAGACAAATTGAGGAAGGGGATGGCATGAGCGTGCAGCTTTCGGGACGGGCTTGGGTGCGAACGCGGCGGGCGCTGCTGGCGGCGACGGCGGGCTTGCTCGCCGGTCTTGCCGGCGCATCGGCCCCGGCGGCTGCGCCCGGCGGCAGCGCCGTCCTGACCGTCGACACCGGCAAGCCCGGCGCCACCATCGATCCCAATATCTATGGCCAGTTCGTCGAGCATCTGGGCCGCGGCGTCTATGAAGGCATATGGGTCGGGCCAGGCAGCCCCATCCCCAATGTGCGCGGCATCCGCAGCGATGTGGTCGCCGCGCTGCGCCAGGTGAAGGTGCCGGTGATCCGCTGGCCGGGCGGCTGCTTTGCCGATGGCTATCATTGGCGCGACGGCATCGGCCCGGCCGCGCAGCGCCCTGCCGGCATCAACGCCGCCTGGGACAAGTCGGCCGAAACCAATGCGTTCGGCACCCATGAATATATGGATTTCCTGGACCAGATCGGCGCCAAGGCCTTCGTGTCGGTCAATGTCGGATCGGGCAGCGTGCGCGAGGCGGACGACTGGATGCGGTACATGACCGCGCCGGCCGACAGCCAGCCGGGCAAAGAGCGCGCCGCCAATGGCCATGCCGCGCCCTGGGCCGTGCCCTTCATCGGTGTGGGCAATGAAAGCTGGGGCTGTGGCGGCAACATGACCGCCGACACCTATGCCACCGCCTTCCGTCATTATGCCGCCTTCCTGCGCGCCTATTCGGGCGAGCGGCCGAAGCTGATCGCGGTGGGTGCGGATACCGACGATTATGAATGGACCGAAAAGGTCATGGCGCAGGCGATGAAATGGCGCCCCAACCCCACGCCGCTCGCCTACAACACCGAACGTCCGCTGATGTGGGGCCTCTCGCTCCATTTCTACAGCTTCGCCGGCAATGACTGGCGCAACAAGGGGCGCAATATCGGGTTCGGCACCGACCAATGGGCCTCCGCACTGGCCCGCGCCCATCTGACCGACGAACTGATCCGCCGCCATGCCGCGATCATGGACCGCTATGATCCCAAGAAGCAGGTGGCGATCGCGGTCGACGAATGGGGCGCCTGGTTCGACAGCGAGAAGGACGCGCCCTCGCAGCTCTACCTCGAAAGCACGCTGCGCGACGCGGTGATCGCCGGGATGAGCCTCAACATCTTCAATAATCATGCCGACCGGGTGCGCATGGCCAATGTCGCGCAGATGGTGAATGTCATCCAGTCGCTGGTGCTGACGCAGGGCGCCAAGATGGTGGTGACGCCGACCTGGCATGTGTTCGACCTCTACAAGGTCCATCAGAATGCGACGATGATCCCGGTCGATGTGCAGGCGCCCGACTATGTCGCGGGCGCGGTGCGGCTGCCGGGGCTCAGCGTGTCGGCGTCGAAAGATGCGGCGGGCGCGCTGCATCTTAGCATCGTCAATCTCGACCCCGCCGCCGCCCGGCCGGTGCGCATCGACCTGAAAGGGGGCGCCTGGCGCAAGGCCAGCGCCCGGACGCTGACCGCCGCGACCATCGACACCCGCATCCGCTTCGAGGGCGCCGATCCCTTCGTGCCCGGCCCGCTGCCGGCGCGGCTGGCGCAGGGCCAGGTGGCGCTGACCCTGCCGTCCAAGTCGGTGACATTGGTGACGGTGGAGTAGAACGAAGCCTTCTCCCAACATCCGTTCGCTTCGAGCGTGTCGAGAAGCGGGAAGCGCTACGTTTTCTCGACTTGGCTCGAAACGAACGGAGACGGGGAAGTTTACCCCTCGGCCACCTTCAACCGCCCGGCCGCATCGTCGAACGCCGCCCAGCTTATCTGGGCCAGGCTGGCGCCGATGCTGCAACGGCGCACGCCCAGCGCCGCCAGCGCGGCGATGCCGGCCGCGTCATAGTCATGGATGACGACATTGACCGGCCTGGGCGCGACCGCCGCGACCAGTTCGGCGACGGCGCCATGGTCCAGCAGGAAAGGCACGAACAGGCAGTCGGCTCCCGCCTCCGCATAGGCTACGGCGCGGGCGATGCTCTCGCTCGGCGCCATGCCGGGCACGCGGAAATTCTCGCTGCGCCCGACCAGCATCAGCGCCGGATCGACCCGGTCAATCGCCTCGCGCGCGGCCGCGATCCGCTCCACCGCCAGCGGCAGGTCATAGAGCGCGCCGCCCGACCAGTCCTCGATCGACAGGGCCGCAATGCCGGTCTGCGCCGCCAGCGTCACATTGGCGGCGACATCCTCGGGCGCATCGGCAAAGCCATTCTCGAAATCGGCATTGACCGGCAGGTCGGTCGCCGCAACCAGCATCTCCAGATGCGCCAGCACCGCGTCGCGGCCCAGTTCGCCATCATCCTTGCCCGCCGCCCAGGCCGCGCCGGCACTGGTCGACGCGATCGCGCGAAAGCCCTTCTTCGCCAGCCGCACCGCGCTGCCCGCGTCCCAGGCATTGGGCAGCAGGAAGAAGCCATCCTGGTGCAGGGCACGGAAATCGGCGCGTTTGCGGGCGGTGTCGGTCATCAGGAAATCCTTCTTTGTCCTCTGGATTGGCAAGCGGATTGACTCGGGAAGCCAATGGCGTGAAATAAGAACATATCAGGAACAAATGCAATGAGCGAGTCGATCAAAAGTCTCGCCGCGCTGAAGCGGCATATCGCGGCGCTGGACCGGACGCCAGCGCTGACGGTCGGCTGTGCCCGGCTTGCGACCGGTCATGCCGGGCTGGACGCGGCGCTCGACGGCGGCCTCCTGCGCGGGCGGGTGCATGAACTGTTCGGCGCGGCCGAGGAGGAAGGAGCGGCGGCCGGCCTGGCGCTGATCCTCGCCCGGCTGGCGGCGGATGACGCCCCCCTGCTCTGGCTGCGCACCACCACATCGGCCAGGGCGGGCGGATCGCCCTATGGCCCCGGCCTCGCGGCGCTGGGGCTGAACCCGGCCCGGCTGCTGATCGGGCTGATGGCCGATGACGCGATGCTGCTGCGCGCGGCGGTGGAGGGGCTGCGTTGCCCCGCACTCGGCGCGCTGCTGATCGAATTGCGCGGGCGCGCCCCGCTGCTCGACCTCACTGCCAGCCGGCGATTGGCGCTGGCGGCCGAACAATCGGGCGTCACCGCCTTCCTGCTGCGGGTTGGCGGCGATCCGGTGCCCAGCGCGGCGGAAACCCGCTGGCAGGTGGCGGCCGCCCCATCCGATCCGCTGCCCGGCAATGCGCCGGGGCACAGTGCCTTCGCCCTCAGCCTGTTGCGGCGACGGGCGGGGCCGGACGGGCTGGCCTGGCGGCTGATATGGGATGGCGAGAAAGGGGCTTTTGGAGACGGACGGCATGAACGCCATGAGCATGGACAGGACGGACAGCAGGACGGCGCGCCGCTATCTGGCGCTCTGGTTCCCCTTCCTGCCGATCGATCGGCTGCGGATCGCGCGGCCTGACCTCTGGGCCGCGCAGGGCGATGCGCCCGCGGTGGTGGTGGAAAATGTTCGCGGCGCGATGCGGCTCGCGACGCTGGATGCCGATGCGCTGGCGGCGGGCCTTACCGCCGGCATGACGCTGGCCGATGCGCGCGCCCGCGAGCAGGAACTGCGCGTGTTCGAGGCCGATCCCCATGGCGACCAGGACTGGCTGGAGCGGCTGTGCGACGGTTGCGCCCGTTACACCCCCAATGCCGCGCTCGATTCCGGCCATGGCCTGATGCTCGACATCAGCGGCTGCGCCCATCTGTGGGATGGCGAGGCGGAACTGGCGCAGGCTGCGACCGACCGGCTGGAACGGCATGGCATGCGCGTGCGCCACGCCATCGCCGCATCGCCCGAGGCCGCCCATGCGCTCGCCCGTTTCCCCGCCGCCCCCGCGCCGGACGAGGATGCGGCGGTGCGCCGCCTGCCGGTCGAGGCGCTGGAGCTGGAGGCGGAGAGCGCGGTGGCGCTCCGCCGCGCCGGACTGCGCACCGTCGGCGACCTCGCCGCGCGCCCGGCCGCCGCGCTCGCCGCCCGATTCGGCGAGGAGGCTGTGGACGCGCTCCACGCGCTGCTGGGCCTGGGCCACCGCCCGCTTGCCCCGCGCCGCCCGCGCCCCGCGATCCGGGTCGAACGGCGCTTTGCCGAACCGATGGGCAGCAGCGCCCATGCGATCAAGATCGTGGCGGAGATGGCGGCGGAAGCCGGCGAACAACTGGCCGAGCGCGGCCAGGGCGGCCGCCGGTTCGAGGCGGTCTTCTTCCGCAGCGACGGCCTCGCCTTCCCGATCCGGGTCGAAACCAGCCTGCCGATCCGCGATGCGCCGGCGATCATGCGCCTGTTCCAGGAACGGATCGACAGCCTGTCCGACCCGCTCGATCCCGGCTTCGGCTTCGACATGCTGCGCCTCACCGTGCCGCGCGCCGACCCGATGGCGCCGACCCAGCTCGCGCTCGAAGGGGGCGAGGCGCGCAAGAGCGAGGGCGTGGAGGCGCTGGTCGATCGCCTGTCGATCCGCGCCGGGCGTGCGCGTATCCAGCGGCTGGAACCACGCGACAGCCATATTCCCGAACAGGCACAGCTGGCGCTGCCGGCGGTCGAGCATCGCGCACCCGAAGGCTGGGCGCCGGTCGGCGAGCCCGGCGACCCGCCGATGCGCCCGCTCCATCTGTTCGATCCGCCGCAACCGATCGATGTGATCGCGGAAGTCCCCGACGGCCCGCCTCACCGCTTCCGCTGGCGCCGCACCCTGCATGAAGTCACCCGGTTCGAGGGGCCGGAACGGATCGCGCCGCAATGGTGGCAGGCCAAAGACGGCGCGATCGAGGGCGAAAGCACCGGCCGCACCCGCGACTATTATCGGGTCGAGGATGCGCGCGGCCGCCGCTACTGGATCTTCCGTCACGGCCTTTATGGCGCGGAGACGGTCCATCCCGGCTGGTATATTCACGGCCTGTTCGCATGAGCGGCCGGCGCCCGCCGCCCGATCCCGCCAAACCCCGATCGATCGACCGGCGCGAATTGAACGCGATCGAGGCAGCCCGAGAAAAAACGAAACCCGCCCCGCCGCGCCCGGCACCGGCCGAGCCCCCCTTCGCCGAACTGGTCGCCGCCACCAATTTCTCCTTCCTGCGCGGCGCCTCCCACGCCAGCGACATGGTGGAACGCGCCATGGCATTGGGCCTCACCGGCATCGGCATTGCCGACCGCAACAGCGTCGCCGGCGTGGTCCGCGCCCATGTCGCCCTCAAAAAGGCCCCGGAAAAGGCGCGCGCCGCCCTGATGACGGCCAGGGAAGAGGCCGGTCTGCCGCTCATGCTTAGCCCGGAAGAGGAACAGGGCTGCGAGAGCGACCTGCGCCTGGTGGTCGGCGCCCGGCTGGTGTTCGTCGACGGCACGCCCGACATCATCGCCTATCCGCGTACCCGGCGCGGCTGGGGCGAACTCACCAAATTGCTGACGGTCGGCAATCTCCGCTCGATCAAGGGCGACTGCATCCTGCGCTATGAGGATCTGACCGGTCATCTCGACGAATTGCAACTGATCGTCCTGCCCTATGCCAGCGCGACCGAGCAGCAGGCGCACCGCCACCCGGTCGATTATGATTTTGCCGATCGTCCGCCCGGCGAAGCGATCCGCCAGAAGCATCTGAGCCTGGTGCCGCCGCCGCGCCCGACCGAACTGGAAGCCCTGTTGCTGCGCCTCCATCGCCTAGCCCCTGGTCGCATCTGGCTGGGCGCCGCGCTGCGCCGCGACGGGCGCGATGCGCGACGGCTGGCCGGCTTCACCGATCTGGCGGCGCGGACCGGCGTGCCGCTGCTGGCGACGATGGACGCCCTTTATGCCAGCCCCGAACAGCGGCCGCTGCAGGATGTGCTGAGCTGCATTCGCGAGGGCACGACCATCGCCAGGGCGGGCAGGAAACTGGAGGCCAATGCCGAGCGCCATATCCATGCCCCGGCCGAGATCGCCCATCTGTTCCGCACCTGTCCGCAGGCGGTAGCCGAAACGATCCGCTTCCTCTCCACCATCCGCTTCACCCTGGACCAGCTGCGCTACGAATATCCGCACGAGCCGGTGCCGGAGGGCTGGAGCGCGCAGCAATGGCTGGAGGAACTGACCGTCAGCGCCGCCCATGCCCGCTATGGCCCGGTCATCCCCCACAAGGTGCGCACGCTGATGGACGAGGAGTTCAAGCTGATCGGCGAGCGCAACTATGCCTATTATTTCCTGACCGTACACGACATCGTCGCCTTCGCGCGCAGCAAGGGCATATTGTGCCAGGGGCGCGGATCGGCGGCCAATTCGATGGTCTGCTTCCTGCTGGGCGTGACCTCGGTCGACCCGCAACAGCATGACCTGCTCTTTTCCCGCTTCGTGTCGGAGGAGCGGGACGAGCCACCCGACATCGACGTCGATTTCGAACATGAGCGGCGCGAGGAGGTGATGCAATATATCTATGAGCGCTATGGCCGCCATCGCGCGGGCATCGCCGCGACCGTGATCCATTATCGTTCGCGCAGCGCCGTGCGCGAGGTCGCCAAGGTGCTGGGCCTCAGCGAAGATGTCGCGACCCGCCTCTCCAGCACCGTCTGGGGCAGCTATTCGGGCGATGTCGGCGACCAGCGCATCGTCGAGGCCGGCTTCGCGCTCGACAATCCCCAGATCATGCAGTTGCGTGCGCTGATCGGCCAGTTGCTGGACGCCCCCTTTCCCCGTCACCTGTCGCAGCATGTCGGCGGCTTCGTGCTGACCCAGAACCGGCTCGACGAGACGGTGCCGCTCCATCATGCGGCGATGGCCGACCGCAGCTTCATCGAATGGGACAAGGATGACATCGACGCGCTCGGCCTGATGAAGGTCGACATATTGGCGCTCGGCATGCTGACCTGCATCCGCAAGGCGTTCGACCTGATGCGCGACCAGGGGTTGGGCGACCATCGCCTGACGGTCGACCTCCATTCCAGCGATCCGGCCGTCTATGACATGCTCTGCAAGGGCGAGAGCATCGGCGTGTTCCAGGTCGAAAGCCGGGCGCAGATCAACATGCTGCCGCGCCTCAGGCCGCGCACCCTCTATGACCTGACCGTCCAGGTGGCGATCGTGCGGCCCGGCCCGATCGAGGGCGACATGGTCCATCCCTATCTGCGACGCCGCTGCGGCGAGGAAAAGGTGACCTATCCTTCACCCAGCCCGCAACATGGCCCGGCGGATGAACTCAAGATCCTGCTCGGCAAGACCTATGGCGTCCCCCTGTTCCAGGAACAGGCGATGAAGCTCGCCATTACGGCCGCCAAATTTAAACCTTCCGAAGCCAATCAGCTCCGCCGCGCGATGGCGACCTTCCGCAATGTCGGCACCATCCATCATTTCCGCGAGAAGATGATCAACGGCATGACCGCGCGCGGTTATGAGGCGGAGTTTGCTGCGCGCTGCTTCAAGCAGATCGAAGGGTTCGGCAGCTATGGCTTTCCCGAAAGCCATGCGCTGTCCTTCGCCCGGCTGGTCTATGTCTCGGCCTGGATCAAATGCCACCAGCCCGCCATCTTCGCCTGCGCCCTGCTCAATTCCCAGCCGATGGGCTTCTATGCCCCGGCCCAGCTGGTCCGCGACGCGCGCGAGCATGGCGTCGCCATCCATGATGTCGACGTCAATATGAGCGGCTGGGACAATGGCCTGGAACCGCTGTTGCGCAGCCGCCGCGCGGACAAGGGCGAAGGCACCGGTCGGGCGCTGGCGCTGCGCCTTGGCCTGCGCCAGGTCGACGGCTTTCGCGAACAATGGGCGGCGCAGATGATGGACGCGCGGGCACAGGGCGGCCTCTTCACCAGCATCGAGGATATGGCCCGGCGCGCCGGCCTGCCCGCGCGGGCGCTGCGGCTGCTGGCCGATGCCGATGCCTGCCGCTCGCTGGGACAGGACCGGCGCACCGCTTTATGGGAGGCGCGGCGCACCCCGTCGGACGAACTGCCGCTGTTCGCCGCCGCCCGCCGGCACGACCGCGCCGCGCGCGAACTGGGGGAGGAGGCCGATGCGATGCTGCCCGCCATGCCGCTCGCCGAACAGGTGATGGACGATTATGCGGTGACCCGCCTCTCGCTCAAGGGCCATCCGATGCAGTTCCTGCGTCCGGTGTTCGCCGCCGAAGGCGTGCTGAGCTGCGCCCAGACCAGCGCGGCGAAGAATGGCGCGCGCGTCCGCACCGCCGGCGTGGTGCTGGTGCGCCAGCGGCCGGGCAAGGGCAATGCCGTCTTCATCACCATCGAGGATGAGACCGGCATCACCAATATCCTGCTCTGGGCGCGCCTGTTCGAGCTGCAGCGCCGCCCGGTCATGGCCAGCCGTCTGATGCTGGTCGAGGGCGAGGTGCAGCGCAGCAAGGAGGGCGTCGTCCATCTGATGGCCAGCCGCATCCATGACCGCACCGCTGACCTCAACCGATTGTCGCAATCCGAACCGCCGATACAGGCCGCCCCCGCCGCCCGTCACCCCCGCGACGTGCGCATTCTACCCAAATCGCGCGACTTCCATTGAGATTGCAAGGACGGCTAGCGGCCAGAAGCTAACGTTTCTCATTCCTCCCCAAGCTTGCTTGGGGAGGTGGCAGCGCGAAGCGCTGACGGAGGGGAAATGGCGCAACCTCATCTACTTGCCCCTCCACCGCCTTCGGCGGTCCCCCTCCCCAAGCAAGCTTGGAGAGGATTTTCGGACAGTCCGCGACCCACCCATACTACACCACCGGCGTCAGCAGCGCTTCCCCGGCGAACCAGGCGTCCAGATTGGCGACCACCAGGTCGGCCATCGCCTTGCGGGTGTGGACGGTGGCGCTGCCCTGATGGGGTTGCAGCACGACATGGTCCATCGCGAACAGCGCTTCGGGCACATGCGGTTCGTGCGCGAACACGTCCAGCCCTGCGCCGGCGATGCGCCGGTCGGCCAGCCGCTCGACCATCGCAACCTCGTCGATCACGCCGCCCCGGCTGATATTGACGATCACGCCATCCGGCCCGAGCGCGTCCAGCATCGTGCCGTCGACCAGCTTGGCCGCTTCCGGCCCGCCCGACGTAGCGACGATGATCACGTCGCTCTGGCGCGCAAAGTCGATCGCGTCGGCGACATAGCGATAGGCGGTGTCGGCCGCCGGCTTGCGGTTGTGATAGAGGATCTCGCCCGCCACCGGCTCCAGCCGTCTGGCAATGGCCCGGCCGATCCGGCCCAGCCCCAATATACCGATGGTCGCGCCGGTCACCCGGCCCGCCAGCGCCGGCTTCTCGCCCCGCGCCCAGCCGCCCGACCGCACCAGCCGGTCATTGGCGGCGATGTTGCGCACCGTCGCATAGAGAAGGCCGACGGCCAGGTCCGCGACATCGTCGGTCAGCACATCGGGCGTGTTGGTGACGCGGATGCCCTTTGCGCGAGCATGGTCGACATCGACCTTGTCATAGCCGACCGAGAATAGCCCGATCATCTCCAGCTTCGGCAGCGCGTCCATGATGGCGGCGGGCGCCCCGACCGATCCGAAGCTGACCAGCGCGCGCGCCTCCAGCACCTCGGCCGGCAGCGCGGACATATCCGCGTCCGCCGCCACATTATGGACGGTGAAGCGCTGCTCCAGCTGGTCGGTCAAATAGGGATAGAGCGGGCCATAGGCGACGATGGTCGGGCGGGTCTGATCGGTCATGCCCTCCATCTAGGCACGGCGCAGGCCGATCGCCACCCCGCCCCGCCAATTGACAGCCTCTTTCCCTCGTCTTAGCCCGATGTCATGGCCAGCGTTTCCCCTGACACACGTTTCGGCCTGCGCCGCCAGGCCCGCCTTCCCGGCCCGCTGCCGCTGTCGAGCGGCGCCAGCCTGTCCCCGGTCGACATCGCCTATGAGACCTATGGGCAGATGAACGCGGACAAATCCAACGTCATCCTGATCTGCCACGCGCTGACCGGCGACCAATATGTCGCATCGGACCATCCCGTCACCGGCAAGCCCGGCTGGTGGTGGCGCATGGTGGGCGAAGGCCGGCCGGTCGACCCGGCGCGCCATTTCATCATCTGCTCCAACGTCATCGGCAGCTGCATGGGATCGTCCGGCCCCGCCAGCATCGATCCGGCGCTGGGCGATCCTTACGCCATGCGCTTCCCGGTGCTGACCATCGCCGACATGGTGCGGGCGCAGGCGATGCTGCTCGACCATCTGGGCGTCGACCGGCTGGCGGCGGTCATCGGCGGATCGATGGGCGGCATGCAGGCGCTGACCTGGCCCACCCTCTTCCCCGACCGGGTCGAACGCTGCGTCGTCATCGCCTCGACCGCGCGGCACAGCGCCCAGAATATCGCCTTTCACGAGGTCGGGCGCCAGGCGATCATGGCCGATCCGCTCTGGCGCGGCGGCGACTATTATGCCGATGGCAAGGTGCCGAGCGCGGGCCTCGCCGTGGCGCGCATGGCGGCGCATATCACCTATCTTTCCGAAGCAGGCCTGACCGAGAAATTCGGCCGCCGGTTGCAGGGGCGTGACGCCAAGACCTTCGGCTTCGACGCGGACTTCCAGGTGGAGAGCTATCTGCGCCATCAGGGCTTGAGCTTCGTCGAACGGTTCGACGCCAATAGCTATCTCTACATCACCCGCGCCATGGACTATTATGACATTGCCGAGGATCATGGCGGGTCGCTGGCGCGGGCGTTCACGGCGACGCGGGCGCGCTTCTGCCTCGTCAGCTTCGACACCGACTGGCTCTATCCCACCGCCGAATCCCGCGCGATCGTCCATGCGCTCAACGCCTCGGGCGCGCAGGCCAGCTTCGTCGAACTGTCCAGCCCCTTCGGCCATGACGCCTTCCTGCTCGAAAGCCCGGAACTGAACCGCGTGGTCGACGGCTTCCTGCGCGGTGGCCGGGCATGAGCGATCTCCTCCGCCCCGATCTCGCGCTGATCGCCCGCACCGTGCGGCCGGGCACGCGGGTGCTGGATGTCGGCTGCGGCGACGGCGCGCTGATGGCGGCGCTGCGCGACACCAGCCAGGTCGATGCCCGCGGGCTGGAGATTGACGGCTCCAATGTCGCCGCCGCGGTCGGCCGCGGCCTGTCGGTGGTGCAGGGCGACGCCGACACCGACCTTGCCTATTATCCCGACGCCAGCTTCGACTATGCGATCCTCAGCCAGACGTTGCAGACGACCCGGCGCCCCGACCTGGTGGTGGAGGAATTGCTGCGCATCGGCCGGCAGGCCTTCGTCTCCTTCCCCAATTTCGCCCATTGGCGCGGCCGCCTGTCGCTGCTGTGGGGCGGTCGCATGCCGGTGACGCGGCTATTGCCCGACACTTGGTATGACACGCTCAACATCCATCATGTGACGGTGGATGATTTCCGCGCGCTGGTAAAGGATCGCGGCTGGACCATCGATGGCCAGTGGTTCCTGAAAGGGGACAAGGAAACCACCCATGCGAACGCCAATCTGTTCGCCGAACATGCGGTGTTCCTGCTGCGCAGATAGCCGATCGTCAGGCCGGCACCGCTTCCACGAAAGGCGCGATCACCGCCCGTGCCCGCGCGACATAGTCGGCCTTCTCGCCCACCGGCGCGACATAATGGAGCGCCGCTTCCGCATCCACCATCGATCCGCCCCGCGCGATCATCCACGCGGCGAGATAGGGCGCCGACAGGCATCCGCCGGCCGTCGCGACATTGCCATGGGCAATGAAGGGCGCATCGATCACCCGCACCCCCGCCTCCACCACCCAGGGCTTGGTGGTCAGGTCGGTGCAGGCCGGCAGATCGCCGACCAGGCCTAGCTTCGCCAGCAGCAGCGTGCCCGAACATTGCGCCCCGATCAGCTGGCGCGCCGGGTCGAGCGTGATCCGCCCCAGCATCGCCGCATCGGTCGCAATCTCGCGCGTGCGGATGCCGCTGCCGATCAGCACCGCGTCCGCTTGCGCCGCAAAGTCCAGCGGCCGCTGTCGCTGCACCCTCACCCCGTTCATCGACGTCACCGTCTCGTCGGGCGCGGTGATATAGGCGGCCCAGCCCTGCGGCTTCATCCGGTTGAGGATGGCGGCGGCGATGAAACTGTCCAGTTCGTTGAAACCCTCGAACGTCAGTATCGCAATCTGCATTGGTCATCCTCCTGCGCCGTCACCCGCCTGCCATAGCCCCTTGCCCGGCCACGCCCATGGCCAGTTTGCAGGCCATGGCCCGGCCAGATATCGCCACCGCGCCCGCCCTTCCCCTTTACGCCGCCGCCCCCGCCGGGCCATGCTTCGCGCACAAGAGGAGAGGCAATGGACCGGGATAATGGCCGCTGGGATTATATCATCCTGGGCGCGGGCAGCGCGGGATGCGTGCTGGCCAACCGGCTGAGCGCCGATCCGCGCAATAGCGTGCTGCTGCTGGAGGCCGGCGGCAAGGACGACTGGCTGTGGATAAAAATCCCGGTCGGCTATCTCTATTGCATGGGCAATCCGCGCACCGACTGGTGCCTGAAGACCGAGGCGGAGGCCGGCCTTGGCGCCCGCGCCATCGCCTATCCGCGCGGCCGGGTGATCGGCGGCAGCAGTTCGATCAACGGCATGATCTACATGCGTGGTCAGGCCGCCGATTATGATGGCTGGCGCCAGGCCGGCAATATCGGCTGGGGCTGGGACGATATCCTGCCCTATTTCGTGCGGGCGGAGGATCATCAGGACGGAGCCAGCGCCACCCATGGCGCGGGCGGCGAGATACGGGTCGAGCGGCAAAGGCTGCGCTGGGATCTGCTCGACCGCTTCCGCCAGGCCGCCAGCCAATATGGCGTGCCCGAAACCGCCGACTTCAACGGCGGCGACAATCTGGGCTCGGGCTATTTTCAGGTGACGCAGCGGCGCGGCCGGCGCTGGAGCGCGGCCGACGCCTTCCTGCGTCCGGCCATGAACCGCCCCAATCTGCGCATCGTCACCGGCGCGACGATCGACCGGGTGACGATTGCGCAGGGCCGCGCCACCGGCGTCCGCTTCCTGCTGGATGGCGACGCCTGCACCGCGCAGGCCGATGGCGAAGTCATCCTGTCGGCCGGCTCGATCGGCAGCCCCGCCATCCTCCAGCGATCGGGCATCGGTGACGGCGCCCGGCTGGCGGCACTCGGCATCGACGTGCTGGCCGACCGGCCGGGCGTCGGCGAAAATCTGCAGGATCATCTCCAGATACGCTGCGCCTATCGGGTGACCGGCATCGCCACCCTCAACGGCCGCGCCGGATCATGGCTGGGCAAGGCGTGGATGGGCCTGCACTATCTGGCCAGCCGCTCCGGGCCACTGTCGATGGCGCCCAGCCAGCTTGGCATGTTCGTCAAATCCGACCCGCGCCATGCCATCGCCAATCTCGAATATCATGTCCAGCCCTTGAGCCTGGCCGCGTTCGGTGGCGCGCTCGACGCCTTTCCCGCCTTCACCGCCAGCGTCTGCAACCTGCGCCCGCACAGCCGCGGCAATGTGTGGATCCATTCCGCCGATCCGCTCGCCCCGCCTGCCATCCGCCCCAATTATCTGTCGGCGGCCGAAGACCGCCAGGTCGCGGTCGAGGCGGTGCGCGTCACCCGCGCGATCGTCGGCCAGCCGGCCCTCGCCCCCTATGCGCCGCAGGAGTTCCGGCCCGGCCCGGAGCGGCAGGATGACGCCGCCCTGCTCGAAGGAATCGGCGCGATCGCCAGCAGCATCTTCCATCCGGTCGGCACCGCCGCCATGGGCAGCGGACCGCGCGCGGTGGTCGACCCGCAATTGCGCGTCCATGGCATTGCCGGGCTGCGCGTCATCGACGCATCGGTGATGCCGACGATCACGTCGGGCAACACCAATGCGCCGACCATGATGATCGCGGAAAAGGGGGCGGAGATGATCCTCGCCGCCGCCCGTTCCTGAACTATCGGGCCTGAGCTTTCGGGCCTGAGCTTTCGCGCCTCAGTCAGCGCCCGGTCGCCGACGCCCCCGTGCGATAGCCCGGCTGGGCCGGTTCGCCGAACGCCGCCAGGATCGTATCGAACCGGCGGGCCAAGTCGTCGCGATATTCGGGATGGGTGATGATATAGGGCTGGTCCTGCTCGACCGCACGCACCACCGCCCGGCCCAGCCAGATCGGCTCCATCATGTTGGCGCGAATCTGCGCCAGCCGCGCCGGGTCCATCGCGCCCGGCCCGACCGTATCGGATTCCGACATGCGGCTGCGGGTCAGGCCGGGAAACAGGGTGGAGACGCCGACGCCATGGGGCGCCAGTTCCTGCCGCAGCGAATCCGACAGGCCCAGCACGCCGAACTTGCTCGCCCAATAGGCGGCGAACAGGCCGAAGGGGTTGAGCCCGTTCATCGACGATGTGTTGACGATATGCCCCGCGCCCCGATCGACCATCGCTCGCGCGAAACAGGCGATGCCATTATAGACGCCGGTCAGGTTGACCGCGACCAGCCGGTCGAAATCGGCCGGGTCCATGTCGATCAGCGGCGCAAAGCCCGACGCGATCCCGGCATTGTTGCAGAGGATATCCACAGGCCCGAAGCGCGCTTCCGCCGCTGCCCTGGCCTGCGCCCAGCTGTCGCGACTCGTGACGTCGATCGGCAGCGCCATCGCGTCCGTCCCCGCCGGCAGCTTCGCCGCCTCCGCCTCGGCAAAATCCGCATCGATATCGGCCAGGATGATGCGCCCGCCCTGCTCGGCAAAGGCCTGCGCCATCCCCCCGCCGATACCGCCGCCGCCCCCGGTGATGAATATCGTCCTGCCCGCGATCTGCATCCTGCTCTCCTTTATATTTACAACAATAGTGTCGCAAATTAAGGCCGGCAGGGAAAGGGGCTATTGGCCCCGGCTGTAACTGCGCGTTTCCCCTTCCGCCGCCAGCTTCTTGTCCAGCATCCCGGCGGCGCGGTCGGCATAGCGGTGGCAGGCGGTCGGATCGATGAAGGCATTGGGCACGCGCTTCGCCCGCAGGCGCGCCAGCTTGGCCGGGTCGGCCGGATCGGGATGGGCGGTGATCAACAGGTCGCAATCCATTGCCCCCACCTTGGCAAAGGTCGCGCGGAAGGCGTCGACCACCGGCCGGTGCGCCGGATCGGAAAATGCATAGCCATCGGCCGCGATCGGATTGAGGCTGGAGCCGAAGACCATGGTCGCGCATTGCCGCCCCTCGCAGCTTTTCCAGCGCCAGCTCATGCTGCCCATCGTATGGCCCGGCGTCGCGACGGCGGTGATGACCGTGTCGCCCAGCCGGATCTCCTCGCCATCCTTGACCGTGCGCAGCCGGCGGACGGCGGGGAAACGCTCCAGCCAGGCCGCCTGCGGATCGGCAGGATCGATGCCGCCGGTGCGCAGCACGGCCGCTGCCGGCGCGCTCGCCACCACCGTCGCGCCGCTGTCGCGGGCCAGCGCGGCCAGCCCGCCGGCATGGTCGAAATGCGGTTCGGTGCTCAGGATCAGCTTCACGTCGCGGATCGAAAAGCCCAGCGCCCTGATGTTCGCCTCCACGTCGCGCACCGCCTGCGGCACCGCGCCGTCGATCAGGATCAGCCCGGCACTCGTCCTGATGAGCGCGACATTGAGGCCGCCGAACCCGACCAGATAGGTCTGGCCATGCAGCCGGATCGGCGCCTGCGGCGCCAGCCAGCGCTTGGACGAGGCAAGCGCGATCGGCCGCAGCAACGGATCATCCGCCGCCTTCGTCCAGGCCGGGCCACCCAGAAACATCGCAGCCATGCTGATACCTACGCCCATCCAGTTGCGCATCGTCCTACCCCTATATGCTTGGTGATGGGCAGAGATTGCGGGAGATACCGGCTAGCGACAAAGCATCAATTCTCGACACAGTCATTAGCTGATCTTATGCCTGGACCATGGATCGCGCCCAATTGCCGCTCAATGCCCTGCGCGCCTTCGAGGCGGCCGCCCGGCATCTCAGCTTCACCCGCGCCGGCCTCGAACTCTGCGTCAGCCAGGGCGCGGTCAGCCAGCAGGTCGCGCAGCTTGAGGCGCGGATCGGCGCGCCGCTGTTCCGCCGCCTGCCGCGCGGCCTCGCTCTGACCGATGAGGGGCTGGCGCTGCTCCCGGTGCTGGCCGATGCGTTCGACCGGGTCGGCGGCACGCTGGAGCGGATCGAGGGCGGGCGGCTGCATGAAGTGCTGACGCTGGGCGTGGTTGGCACCTTTGCCGGCGGCTGGCTGCTGCCGCGCCTTGCCGATTTCGCCCGCGCCTGCCCCCATGTCGATCTGCGGCTGATGACCAACAATAACCGGGTCGACCTGGCCGGCGAAGGGCTGGACCTGGCGATCCGCTTTGGCGAGGGTGCCTGGCACGGCACCCATGCCCAGCCGATCCTGCGCGCGCCGCTCGCCCCGCTCTGCACGCCCGCCCTCGCCGCTCGCTTGATCGATTCCACCGCGCTCGCGCGCGAGCCGCTACTGCGCTCCTATCGTGCCGACGAATGGCCGCGCTGGTTCGCCGCCGCCGGTGCGCCCTGCCCGCCGCTGCGCGGGCCGATGTTCGACACCTCGCTGCTGATGGTGGAGGCGGCGCGCGCCGGCCTTGGCGTCGCCCTCGCCCCGGTCGCGATGTTCGCCGCCGATCTGCAGGCCGGGCGGCTGGTCCAGCCTTTTCCTGAGAGCGTCGATGTCGGCGGCTATTGGCTCACCCGCCTGCTGTCCCGCCCCGACAGCCCCGCCATGGCCGCCTTCCGCGCCTGGCTGGCGGATGCTGTCCTACAGGGCTGATCGCCCCTATAATGGGGGTGGCCCGCGCAAGGATATTATAGGGGTTGGAAATTCTATATCGAAATGTGCGGGAAATATGGGAAGTTAAGCGATCGAAATCCTATTGCGGATAGCTGATCGCCATCACCTCATATTCCTTTTCCCCGGCGGGCAGATGCACCCGGCGCAGGTCGCCGATGGCCGCCCCGCGCAGCGCACGGGCGATCGGTGATCCCCAGCCGATCCGGCCGGCATCCACATCGGTCTCGTCATTGCCGACGATCGTCACGGTGCGATGATTGTCATCCTCGTCGGCGATGGTGACGGTCGCGCCGAAATAGACCCGCCCCTTATCGGGCTGCTGGCGCGGGTCGACGACCTTGGCGTCCTTCATCTTCTTCGACAGGCGCTTCAATTGCCCGTCGATCTCGCGCATCCGCTTGCGGCCATAAAGATAGTCGCCATTTTCGCTGCGGTCGCCATTGCCCGCGGCCCAGCTCACCACCTCGACGATGCGCGGCCGCTCGACACCCAGCAGATGGTCATATTCGGCGCGCAGCTTCGCAAAGCCCTCGGGGCTGATATAATTGGGATAGGGACCGCTCATGCCGCCCCTTATCCACAGCCTTGGCCGACGCGCAAACCGGAAAGATCAGCCCGGCGTCTGCTTGCCCAGATAGCGGCTCAGCACCGCATTGCTGCCCTTGAACTTGGCCCGCTCCGGATTCATCGCTTCATAGACGACGGCATTTTCCAGCACCCGCTGCACATAGTTGCGCGTCTCGAAGATCGGAATCTGCTCGATCCAGCGCAGCATGTCGGCGCCCGGCAGGCGCGGGTCGCCATTGGCCTTGACCCAGCGATTCACATTGCCCGGCCCGGCATTATAGGCAGCGACCGCCAGCGGATAGCTGCCGCCATAATAGTCCAGCATGCGCTGGAAATAGCCCGACCCCAGCATGATGTTGTAGCTGGGATCATTGAGCGAACCGGCATCATAGCTCAGGCCCAGCTTGCCCGCCTGCTCGCGCGCCGTGCCCGGCATCAGCTGCATCAGGCCGCGCGCGCCGGCATGGCTGACGATCTGCTTGTCGAACTGGCTTTCCTGCCGCGCGATCGCATGGACCATGGTCCAGTTATATTGCGCCGTCGGCGGCACCGGCACGCGCGGGAAAGCGCTGGCGCCATAGCCGGTCAGGCCGTTGGACACGGCGCGACGTCCGACCATCACGCCCATGTCGGGGCGGCCCAGATTCTGCGCCAGCTCTGCGGCCAAGAAATGATCGCCATCGCTGTCCGCACCATTGGCAATGGCGCGCACGAACTTGCTCTGGTCTTCCCAATAGCCCATCTGGCCCAGCGCCCTGGCGGCGCGCACCACCGAACGGTTGTTGAACTCGCTGCGCTCGGCGGCCGAGATCGCCACCGCCCGTTCGGGCGGCGGCGGCACCGGCCGGCCCAGCCGTTCCAGCGCCAGCTGGCCATAATATTGATCGGGGAATTGTGCCGACTGGTTGAAATAGCTGTTGGCGCTGGCGGCATCGCCCGCCTGCAGCGCCGCGCGCCCGGCCCAATAATAGCCCTTGGCCTGGACCTGGGGCGACTTGCCGCCGGTCGCATAGCGGCGGAACATCGCCACCGCATCGGTCGGCCGGTTGAGATTGTAGAAGGCGGTCGTGCCCGCCAGCCAGGCAAGGCTGGTATAATCGTCGCGCTCGCCGATCGGCCGGGTCGACACATCCGTGCCCGGCGCATAGGCGTCGTCCAGCTGGCTTGCGATGCCATAGGCAAAGCTCCACTGGCTGTCGTTCGCCGACGACCGCGCCTGGGTCAGCAGCGTCTCATACCATTTTTCGGCATTGCCGGGGCGGAAGGTCAGCGGCTGGCGATTGGCCAGATATTGGCGCCCGGCGATCCAGTTGCCGCTGTTGAGCAGCCAGGTCGCCTTGTCGGCAATGAAGCCCGCATCGCTCGCGCCGCCGGCCGGCTCGGCCGTCTGCATCTTGATCGCGGCGTCCGGCGACTTCTGGCGAAAGGCGATACGCGCATCATAGATCGCCCGCCGCGCCGGGCTGACATAGGCCAGCATTCGCATCGCGCCGATCGTATCATTGCTCCACAACAGCACATCGGCGCGCTGGTCATGGTCGGCCACGGTAAAGCCCGATCCGAACAGCGACAAAAGCCTCGCCTCGTCGGTCGGGCTCAGCGTGCCGGTGATCCAGGCGGTGCGCGCGGCCACCCGCGCCTCATCCATCCGCCCGGCCTGCATCAGCGCCACGGCATTGCGGGCATGGCCGGTCGCGGTGCGCGCCGGGAAGCGGGCGAAGAAGGCGATCACCTGGCGCGGATCAAAGCTGTCGGGATTGATCCCGGTCTCGGCCAGCCGCCGCATCCGGTCCTCGCCCGGCCAGCCGGGATTGGCCATGATGAAGCTGGCATAGGTGGAAAAGCCGAGGCCATCGCTCTGCTGCAAGGCGCGCCACTGGCTGATCGTGCCGGCGATCGAGGGATCGGACGGCATGCCGACGCGGCTCGCCGCCTGGTTCCAGGCGCTGGGCTGAGTCGAGCCCGGCTGGCCCGGCAAAGGCTGCACCATCGCCTGGGCATAGACGGTGGGGGTTTCGGTCTGGGCGCCGGCACCGGCGGTTGCGAGCAATAAAGCAATGACAGGCATGCGGATCAGGTAACTTTCGACAGTTCCGGGCTTCGGCATGCTGGACATAATCGCTATTGCATCCTTATCAGGCCCTGAATGACGCGCTATAGCGCGCCGCTTGCCCGATCATGCCCCGGTCGCCCGGAGAATTGAAGGAGTTTAATGATGTTTTCCGGGTCGATTCCAGCCCTGGTGACCACTTTCCGCGACGGAGCGGTGGACGAGGCCGCCTTCCGCGCCCTGGTCGACTGGCAGATCGAGGAAGGGTCGAGCGCGCTGGTCCCCTGCGGCACCACCGGCGAAAGCGCGACCATGACGGTCGAAGAGCATAATCGCGTCATCGCCATCTGCGTCGACCAGGCGGCCGGCCGCGTGCCGGTGATCGCCGGCTGCGGATCGAACGACACCCGCATCGCGCTGGAGCATATGTATGCGGCGCAGGCCGCCGGCGCCGACGCGGCGCTGGTCGTCGCGCCCTATTACAACAAGCCGAATCAGGAAGGCGTCTACCAGCATTTCGCCTATCTTGCGCAGCGCTGCGACCTGCCGATCGTCCTCTACAACGTCCCCACCCGCACCATCACCGACATCGGCGTGCCGGTGATGCACCGGCTGAGCCAGGAATATCAGTCGATCGTCGGGGTGAAGGACGCCACCGGGAATCTGGGGCGGGTCACCGCGCAGCGCCTCGCCTGCGGCCCGGACTTCTGCCAGCTTTCGGGGAATGACGAAACCGCACTCGGCTTCAACGCGATGGGCGGCCGGGGCTGTATTTCGGTCACCGCCAATGTCGCCCCGCGCCTGGTCGCCGATTTCCAGGCGGCCTGCGCCGCGCAGGATTGGGATGGTGCCCTGGCGCTGCAGGATCGTCTCTATCCCCTGCATGATGCCCTGTTCAGCGATTCTTCACCCGGCCCTGTCAAATATGCGCTTACCCGCGTGCGGCCCGACATGCCCGGCGAGCTTCGGCTGCCGATTACCTGGCCGTCGGAATCGAGCCGCGCCGCGGTCGATCGCGCGCTAGAGATCGCCGGTCTGGTTTGACGCGCCGGCGTCCCTATATGATGAATTGAGTTAAGCAGCAGACTATGGCCCGCCCCCGCCCCGCAACCTTCGACAAGAAGAAGATCGTCGCCGAGAACCGGCGCGCCCGTTTCGATTATTTCATCGAGGACGTGTTCGAGGCCGGCATCGCGCTGCAGGGCACCGAGGTGAAGGCCTTGCGCGGCGGCGAGGGCAATATCGCCGAAAGCTATGCCGAGGTGAAGGGCAACCAGGTCTTCCTGGTGAACAGCAACATCCCCGAATATAGCCATGGCAACCGCGAAAATCACGAGCCCAAGCGGGTGCGCAAGCTGCTGCTGCACGAGCGCGAGATCGAGAAGATGCACAGCGCGGTGTCGCGCAAGGGCATGACGCTGGTGCCGCTGATGGTCTATTTCAACAGCCAGGGCCGGGCCAAGGTCGAACTGGCGCTGGCCAAAGGCAAGCAGAATCACGACAAGCGCGACACGATCAAGGAACGCGACTGGAAGCGCGATCAGCAGCGCATCATGAAGGCGCATAGCTGATCCATGGACAATCGCTTCTCCCGCTGGTGGCACGCCAACGCGCCGACCCGTGAATCGCTGGAGAAGAGCCGCGTCCTTGCCCCCGTCGCCCATCGCGTGCTGGAACCTTCGCTGTGGCGCTTCACCCGTCGGTCGGTGCCGCGCGGCGTCGCGCTCGGCCTGTTCGTCGGCATCTTCCTGCTGATCCCCGGCGTCCAGATCGCCGGCGCCGCGATCTTCGCCCTGCCCTTCCGCGCCAATATTCCGGTGGCGGCGGCAATGACCTTCCTGTCCAACCCGGCCACCACGCCGCTGATCCTGATGGCGTCGGTGTGGCTCGGCAACTGGATGCTCGGCCGCAGCGCCGACACCTCGGGCTTCATGGCGCTGGTCGATGGCCATGCCTCGATCGGCCAATGGTGCGCCTGGCTCTTTTCCGAAGCCGCCCCGGCCATGCTGCTCGGCCTGTTCCTCATCTCGCTCGCCAGCGCGGTGCTCGGCTATGTCGGCGCCGACTGGTTCTGGCGCCGACGCATGGGGCGCAAGTGGCAGGCGCGCAAATTGAGGATTGGCAAGCGCACCGAAAGCAGCGCATTGGAAGAGATCGCCCGGATCTGATCCGTGGCGTCATGGTTCCATTGTAAGGGCTTAAGGGGACGGCGCCGATGGTCGCGCGGGTAAATAGGGATGATGAGGCGTGGATGGGGCAGGCCCCGTCGCGCAGCTTCGTGCCCCTGCTCGCGCTCGCCGCGGCCGCCTCCGCCGCGATCGTCCTCTATGCCATTGGCGACTGGGCGCTGGCCGCCGGCTTTGCCGCCACGGTCATCACCATCGCCGCGCTGCTCGCCTGGTATCGCCGCCTCTACCCCCCGCCGCTGTCCGCCAGTGATGCCGTGCCCGACTGGACCGTGGCGCGCGCCGCCGCCGACGCCTCCAGCATGGCGATCGCCGTCACCGACCGCGCCGGCCGGCTGGTCTGCGCGAGCGACCTGTTCGGCGAATGGTTCCCCGGCTACCCCTCGCCCCCGGCCGTCAATGCCGATGCCTCGCTGATCGAGAGCTTGACCGCCGCCGCCCGCGCCGCTTGGCGCGATGGCGAGGCCAAGGTGGAGGCGATCGCCCATGCGACCCTGCGCCTCGACGTCGACATCACCCGCACCGGTCGCTCCGAAGATTATCTGCTCTGGCGCTTCACCCCGATGCGCCAGCCCAGCGCGCTCGACGATGTCCATCGCGTGCTGACGGGCGAAGCCGGACGGCAACTGGGCGAAGCCGGCATCATGGCGGTGATGATCGGCGGCGAGGGCCGCATCCGCGCCGCCAACGGTGCCTTCCTGCTGCGCGCCGCCGGACGGATCGACGCCAACATCACCGGCCGCGATTTCGCCGCCCATATGCGGGTCGATGACAAGGGCCGGCTGTTCCTGGCGCGCGAGGAAAGCGGCGGCCTGCCGCTGCGCCTGCTCCAGGTGCCGCTGCGCCGTGCGTCGCAGCCGGGCGGCGTCCAGAATGGCGCGCAGGACGGCCCGATGCTGCTGCTGCTGATCGACGAGCCGGCCGGCGGCGGCGGCACCTCCGCCCTTTCCTATATCGAAACCCTGCTCTCGCTGCTGCCCTTCGGCCTCGCCATGGCCGACCGCGACGGCCGGGTGCTGTTCGTCAACAAGGCGTTCGCCCGCGCCGCCGGCATCAAGGATGCCGAAACGCCCAGCTATCCCGGCGACCTTGTCGTGCGCGAGGATCAGGCGGCGGTGGCCGATGCAGTACGCCGCTTTGCCGTCGGCCCGCAAATGTCGGGCGACATCGCCGTGCGCATGCGCGAACAGCCCGAGGAACCGATCGCGCTCAGCCTTGCCGGCGTGCGCGGCCTGGGCGAGGCCGCCGTGCTGCTCAGCCTCAAGGATAATAGCGAGGAATCGAAGCTCAAGCGTCAGGTCGCGCAGGCGACCAAGATGCAGGCGATCGGCCAGCTGGCCGGCGGCGTCGCCCATGACTTCAACAATATCCTGACCGCCATCATCGGCCATTGCGACCTGATGCTGATGCGCCATACGCCGGGCGACAGCGACTATGACGACATCACCCAGATCAAGTCGAACAGCAATCGCGCGGCGGGCCTCACCCGCCAGCTCCTCGCCTTCTCGCGCCAGCAGACGCTGCGCCCCCAGATATTGCAGCTGCCCGACATCGTCGCCGACGTCTCCAACCTGCTGAAGCGGCTGCTCGGCGAGAATGTGAAGCTCGACGTCAGCCATGGCCGCAACCTCGGCGCAGTGCGTGCCGACCCCGGCCAGCTGGAACAGGTCATCATCAACCTGGCGGTCAATGCCCGCGATGCCATGCCCGAAGGCGGCACGCTCAATATCCAGACCTATGGCGTGCCGGCGAACCGCGTGCGCGAGATGCGGCAGCAAATTCTGCCGATCAGCGACTATACCGCGTTGCGCGTGTCCGACACGGGGCTGGGCATCCCGCCCGACATCTTGTCCAAGATCTTCGAGCCCTTCTTCACCACCAAGGAACTGGGCAAGGGCACGGGCCTTGGCCTTTCCACCGTCTATGGCATCGTCAAGCAGTCGGGCGGCTATATCTTCGCCGAATCCGAGCTGGGCCGGGGCGCCAGCTTCGTCATCTATCTGCCGGTCTATGCCGGCGGCGACATCGAGCAGGCCAAGCCCAAGACGCCGATCAAGCGCAGCGAAACCTGGGGCACCGGCACGGTTCTGCTGGTCGAGGATGAGGATATGGTCCGCGCCGTGGCCGAACGCGCCCTCACCCGCCAGGGCTACAAGGTGCTGACCGCCAGCGACGGCGAACAGGGGTTGGAAGTGCTGGGCGGCGGCGAGAAGATCGACCTGCTGATCTCCGACGTGGTGATGCCCAATATGGATGGCCCGGCCATGGTGGCGCAGGCGCGACGCAGTTTCCCCGACCTCCCCGTGCTGTTCATGTCCGGCTATGCCGAGGAGCAACTGCGCAAGTCGATCGACATCGCCAATGTCGCCTTCCTGCCCAAGCCCTTTTCCGTCAATCAGTTGGCCGAAGCGGCGCGCGACGCGCTGGCGATGCGACCGGCGGCGGAATGAACTTGGCCGCCGGCAAACGATTATGCTGGGCATCGCCTGCCCCTTTGGCTAGCGATGGGAAGCAAGCACAAGGGACAAGGGCGCATGGCTGACGGCAAGTCCATCCTCATCGTCGAGGATGAAGCGATGATCGGCATGATGCTGGAAGATTATCTCGACGCGCTCGGTTATCGCCTCCACGCGACCGCCGCGTCGGTGGACGAGGCGTGCGCCCTGGCGCGCGAGGGCGGGTTCGACGCCGCCCTGCTCGACTGCAATCTCCAGGGTGAAAAAAGCTGGCCGGTCGCCGACATATTGGCGCAGCAGTCGATCCCCTTCCTGTTCGCCACCGGCGGCATGGCGGATGATCTGCCGCAGGGCCATGCCGATCGCCCGACGCTCGCCAAGCCCTTCACCATCGGTGCCGTGGAACGCGCGCTGGAGAAGATTCTCGCCGACTGAATAGGCAGGATAGGAAATTTCCGTTCCCCTCTTGTTCCACAGGAACAAACAGGATACATCATTGGCAGGCGCCGAGTGACTCGACGCGATCCGCTTGACAGGGGATAGGCCGATGACCGCTATGCTCTCACTCATCGATTCCAAGAAGACAGGCACAATGGACAGACAGAAAGCATTGGAGGCGGCGCTCGCCCAGATTGATCGCGCCTTCGGCAAGGGCAGCGCGATGAAGCTCGGCAGCCGCGAGAAGATCGAGATTGAATCGATCTCGACCGGCTCGCTCGGCCTCGACATCGCGCTCGGCATCGGCGGCCTGCCCAAGGGCCGCATCATCGAGATTTATGGCCCGGAAAGCTCGGGCAAGACCACACTGACGCTGCATGCGATCGCCGAAGCCCAGAAGGCCGGCGGCACCGCTGCCTTCGTCGACGCGGAACATGCGCTCGACCCCATCTATGCCAAGAAGCTGGGCGTCGACATTGACGAACTGATCGTGTCGCAGCCCGACACCGGCGAACAGGCGCTGGAAATCGTCGACACGCTGGTCCGCTCCAACGCCATCGACATCCTCGTCGTCGACTCGGTCGCCGCGCTGGTGCCGCGTGCCGAGATCGAGGGCGAGATGGGCGACAGCCATGTCGGCCTGCAGGCGCGTCTCATGAGCCAGGCGCTGCGCAAGCTGACCGGGTCGATCGCCCGCTCCAAGTGCATGGTGATCTTCATCAACCAGGTGCGCATGAAGATCGGCGTGATGTACGGCAATCCGGAAACCACCACCGGCGGCAACGCGCTCAAATTCTACGCCTCGGTCCGTCTCGACATCCGTCGCACCGGCCAGATCAAGGATCGCGACGATATCGTCGGCAACGCGACCCGCGTGAAGGTGGTGAAGAACAAGGTCGCCCCGCCCTTCAAGCAGGTCGAGTTCGACATCATGTATGGCGAGGGCATTTCCAAGATCGGCGAGATGCTCGACATCGGCGTCAAGGCCGGGCTGGTCGAGAAGTCGGGCTCCTGGTTCTCCTATGACTCGGTCCGCATCGGCCAAGGTCGCGAAAACGCCAAGACCTTCCTCAAGGAAAATCCCGAAATGGCAGACCGCCTGGAAAAGGCGATCCGCGGCAAGACCGAGGAAGTCGCCGAAGGGATGATGGCCGGACCCGAAGCGGGGGATGACGACTAAGCAGGACGACCGCGCCCGACCGGATCAACCGGGCGCTTGATCCTGCCTTTCGTCCACCTCTGGCTTCACGCTCTGAAAAGGCCCGTCGCGCGATGGCGCGGCGGGCCTTTTACCTGCCGGGCGCGCGACAGGGCTGTCGCCATGCAGGCGCAACGGAGGGGAAGAGGGAAAAGACCGCTATTCGTGCGGCCGCAGGGCGCGGTTGAGCGAATCCAGCACCTCGGCGATCGGTTCGGTCACGGTGACGCTGCGGCCTTCGCCAAAGCGGATGCGGGTGCCGTCGGTCACGGATGAGACGAAGGTCACCTGGGTAGGGTTGACCGCGGTTTCGGTGCGATCGACGCCGACGAACATGACAAGCATGATCTTCTCTCCCATTTTCGGCCCGTGCCGGACCCATTGGGTGCAAGACTAGCTGCTTTTTGCGCCGTTACCAGAGGCTTTGTGCGGTTCAGCCTGCCTGGATCGCCTGTAGGAACCGGCTCGCCCGATCATCCAGCCGGTGCGCGACCGTCGCCAGTTGCCCCGCCGCAACGCCGATATCATGGGCGCCCGCCGCCGCCGCGCTTGCATTGTCGCTGATCTGGCGCGCACTCTGGCGGATATGGTCGCTCGACGATCCGGCTTCCGACAGGCTGGCGGCGATCGACCGGCTGAAGGCGCCATGGCGCGCCACCGCCGAAAAGACCGATGCCGACACCTCATTCGCGGTCGCCATCGCCGCGTCCATGTGCAGATGGCCCTGCGCCACCGTCTCCACCGCCAGCCGGACATGGCCGATGCGCTGGCCGATCTCGGCCGCCGCCTCGCGCGTCTGGCTCGCCAGCGTCTTCACCTCGCGCGCCACCACGGCAAAGCCCTGCCCCGCCTCGCCGGCCCGTGCCGCCTCGATGCTGGCATTGAGCGCCAGCATGCTGGTCGCCCGCGCAATATCGTCGATCAGGGTGATGACCGCGCCGATCCCGTCCGCCTCGACGCGCAGCGCCGCCGTCTGCTCGGCCCCGACCTGCGTCTGCGCCACCGCCGCGCGGATCGCCTCGCCCGCCGCGCGCACCTGGCTTTCCATCGCCTGGAACAGCCCGCCCAGTTCCTGCCCGCCGCTGGCGATGCCGTGCAGGCTGTCGGCAGTCTGCTCCGCCGCGACCGCCATGCCGGCCGCCGCCTCGCCATTGCCCGACGCCCGCTCCACCGCCTGTTCAGCGCGCGCCGACAGCATGTCGGCCATGCCGACCAGATCCGCGATCAGCGCCTCGACATCCGCGCGAAATGCGCCGCTCTCGCGCGTCACATGTTCCAGCCGCCGGGTGCGGGCCAGCGCATCGCGCGTATCCCGCTCCGCCGCCAGCCGCAGCAGCAGCAGGCCGCCGACCACGCCGGCATAATGGCCGCCCTGCGTCACGATCAGCCCCTCGCAATCACTCCCCTGCGCCGCATAAAGGTCGATCAGCCGTTCGACGCTGGCGCTCTGTTCGACCGTCGCGCACGGCCGCACATGTTCGTCCAGCCGCCCGCCGAAACTGGGATTGCGCAGCAGCGCATGGCCGAAGGGGTTGAACAGGATGCGCCGCATGTCGCGCTCATAAATGGCCCCCACCGGCCGATCGGCGGCGTCCACTACCGGCAGCAGCCGCAGCGCCGCATCGTCCTGGAAGCGGTCGACGGCCTGGCTGAGCGGCTGGCCCAGCCGGACCGCAGTGCAGCCCTGCGCAAAGGGCAAGGCGGTGCCGGCGGCAACATGCGGCTCCGGGTCGGGCCGATCGAGCATCTGGGGCGCGTACATGGCGCCCGGCCTAGAAGAAAAGGGTAAATGACCGCTTAGTATTTGATGACGCTTTTGTTACAGATCGTTGTTTTTACGGAATTATTTGGCCGGCTTATAGCCAAATGCCTCGCGTGCCAGCTTGACCACCTCGGGATCGGCCGCCGGGAAATCCATCGGCACCAGTTTCTCCAGCCGCTCCGCGACATAGGTCAGCGCCGCGATTCGTCCGGCCTTGCGGTTATTATTGTCGATCACCTTCCAGGGCGCCTGCTTGGTGTCGGTCTTCTCGAACATGTCGTGCATCGCATCCCAATATTCGGCCCGCCTGGCCCGGTTGCGATAATCGTCGGCGCCGGTCTTCCACCGTTTCCACGGCGTATCCAGCCGCTGCGCCAGTTGCTCATCCTGCGTCTCCTGGGTGATGTGGACGAACAGCTTGATGATGTTGGTGCCGGTATCGACCTGCTGCGCCTCGAACGCATTGATATCCTTGTAGCCGCGCTTCCATTCCGCCTTGGTGGCATATTTCTCCACCCGCTCGACCAGCACCCGGCCATACCAGCTGCGGTCGAACAGGCCGATATTCTGGCTGGCGGGCAGCCGGGTCCAGAAGCGCCAGAGGAAATGATGGTCCAGTTCCTCGCGCGTCGGCGCGGCAATCGGGTGGACCTGATAGTAACGCGGGTCCCAGTCCGCGGTCATCCGCTTGATGATGCCGCCCTTGCCCGCGCCATCCCAGCCTTCCAGCATGATGACGGTCCGGCGGCGATGCAGGATATGGGCGACCTGAATCTTCGACAGGCGACGCTGCAGCGCCAGCAGCGCCGCATCATAATCGCCTTTATACTTCGCCCCGGTTTCATAGTCCGACAGATTGATCGTCATGCGCCGCTCTCCTGCAAGGGGACGGCTGATTAGATCGAACCGCGCCGCCAAGAGCAAGCGCGGCCTCAGTGCAGTATGGCGTCGGTATCGACCAGCCGCACATCGTGCATCATGTCGAGATAGGCCTGGAGATAGAATTTGTGCGAGGCGCCGACGATCACCAGCATGCGCTGGCCCGGCGCGGCGGCGAACACGTCGCGAATATTGGCCGCCATGCGCAGGTTGCGCACCTCCCAATAGCCGGCATAGCCGCGCCCGAAACGCTCGGGCGAAGGCTCCTTGAGCGCCGCGCCGAAATCGCTGTCATAGATGGTCTGCGCCTGATCCGGCGCATTATAGGCGCGATAGAGCGCCAGCACGCCGGCCCCCGTCCGGATGCCGGGCTGCAGCGCCGCATCGGCCGCCTTGCGCCGCGCCGTCGCTTCATTGTCCCACGCCTTCATGATCGCCGCGCCCGCTGCCTTCTCCTCCTCGGCATTGCGATAGGGCCGGTCGGCGCTGTGGTCGTCCATCGGTTCCAGCCGCTCCAGCCCCAGCCTGGCAGCCAGCGGCGCGGCAATCAGGAACTCCTCGTTGCGACGCTGGCGCAGCGTTTCCAGCCGCGCCACCAATATGGCGTCCAGCCCATCCCCCACATGACGGTCCGCGCCGTCCAGCCGCAGCCATTGCACCAGCGCCGATCCCTGATCCGCCGCCGCCAGGAACAAGGCCGCCAGATGGCGCCGGTCCGATGCCGTCGGTCGCTCCGGCCAGGCGGTCAGACGCCGCTCGACCTCGGCCGTGGCAGCCGGAACGTCCAGCCCGGTCGCCTGGCGCGCCGGCGTCGCGTCCCAGCAATAGGTTTCCACCGTCTCGGCATAGCGGAACGGCGCGCGGCGCAACGCATCGCACTGCAGACCAGATAGGGTTTCGACCGCGATCGATTGCGGCTTCCACGCCGCCAGTCGGTCGATCAACGGCCCCAGCGCCTGCGCATCGAAATCCTTTGGCCAGCCCGACAGATGGGGCGTGCCCAGCACCATCACCTCATTGGGCGGCCCGGCAACCGCCTTCAAAGCGCGCGGATCGAAACCGGGACCAGTCGCCTGCACAGACACCGCCGCAAGCCCCGCCGCCACTATCGCCATGATCGTCCGCATCATCCGCCACGCTCCCTTGCCGCCACGTGTGTTATCATAACAATACAGCAAGGCAAGACGGCAAAGAAAAAGGCCCCCGCCAGATGGCGGGAGCCCTGTTCTTCCCAGCCGATGGAAAGGCTTATGCCTTCGCCTGCGGCTCCACGACACGAACATGCAGTTCGCGCAGCTGCTTGAACTCGGCGGCGCTGGGCGCCCCCATCAGCAGGTCTTCGGCGCGCTGGTTCATCGGGAACAGCGTGATCTCGCGCAGATTCTGCGCGCCGCACAGCAGCATCACGATGCGGTCGACACCGGCGGCCATGCCACCATGGGGCGGCGCACCGTACTGGAACGCGCGATAGAGACCACCGAACCGCTCTTCCACGTCCGCCTGGCTGAGGCCCACCAGTTCGAACGCCTTGACCATCGCCTCGGGCGACTGGTTACGGATCGAACCCGACGCGATCTCATAGCCGTTGCAGACCATGTCATACTGATAGGCCTTGAGGCTCAGCGGATCCTGATTGTTGAGCGCGTCCAGCCCGCCCTGCGGCATCGAGAAGGGATTGTGGGCGAAGTCGACCTTCTTCTCGTCCTCGTCATATTCATAGAAGGGGAAGTCGACGATCCAGCACAGGTCGAACCGGTCCTTGTCGATCAGGTCGAGCGTCTCGCCGACGCGGATGCGCGCCAGGCCCGCCAGCTTCGCCGCCTGGCCTTCCTTGCCGGCGGCGAAGAACACGCCGTCGTTCGGGCCAAGGCCCAGCGCCGCGATCAGCTTGGCGGTCGCTTCCTCGCCATGATTCTTGGCGATCGGGCCGCCGGGGACGCCATCCTTGATGTTGATATAGCCAAGGCCCGAATAGCCTTCGCCGCGCGCCCAGTTGTTCATGTCGTCGAAGAATTTGCGGCTGCCCGCGCCCGCGCCCGGCGCCGGGATCGCGCGGATGACATTGCCGCTTTCGACCAGGCTGGCGAAGATGCCGAAGCCCGAGCCGTGGAAATGCTCGGTCACGTCCTGGATGATGATCGGGTTGCGCAGGTCCGGCTTGTCGCTGCCATACTTGAGCATGGCTTCGGCATGCGGGATGCGCGGGAAGCTGCCGGCCGGGGTGACCGGCTTGCCCTGGGCAAATTCCTCGAACACCGATGCGATGACCGGCTCCATCGTGTTCCAGACATCTTCCTGGGTGACGAAGCTCATTTCCAGGTCGAGCTGGTAGAATTCGCCCGGCAGGCGATCGGCGCGCGGATCTTCGTCGCGGAAACAGGGGGCGATCTGGAAATAGCGGTCGAAACCGGCGACCATCAGCAGCTGCTTATATTGCTGGGGCGCCTGCGGCAGAGCGTAGAACTTGCCCGCATGGATGCGGCTGGGCACCAGGAAGTCGCGCGCACCTTCGGGCGAGGACGCGGTCAGGATCGGCGTCGAATATTCGGTGAAGCCGGCATCTTCCATGCGGCGACGCATGTCGCGGATGATCTTGGTGCGGGTGACTATATTGGCGTGCAGCGTTTCGCGGCGCAGGTCCAGGAAGCGATAGCGCAGGCGGATATCCTCGGGATATTCCTGCTCGCCCGCCACCGGCAGCGGCAGTTCAGCCGCGGTCGACAGCACGGTGACCTTGTCGGCCACGACTTCGATCGTGCCGGTCGCCATCTTCGGGTTGGTCGCTTCCGGGCCGCGCGCGACGACGGTGCCGTCGATCGTCACGACCGATTCCGCACGCAGGCCGTCCAGGATGCGCAGCGGCTCGCTGTCCGCCTTGGCGACGATCTGGGTCAGGCCATAATGGTCGCGCAGATCGATGAAGAGAACGCCGCCATGATCGCGCTTGCGATGCACCCAGCCGGACAGGCGCACATTCGCGCCGACATCGGCTTCACGAAGGGCGCCGCAATTGTGGGTGCGATAGGCGTGCATGGCGTTTCGATCTTTCAAATTCGTTTTACGGAAATGACAAATTGTTGCGGCCCGGCTATGGGCTTGCCTTGTCGACTATCGACCAGCCCGCAGGACGCGGGCCAGCCCATAATAAGATCGAAGACCATATGCAAATTCATCCGCTGATTACCGACAGCAAGACGCTTTCCGATTTCTGCGCCCGCATGGCCAAATCCCCCTATGTCGCGGTGGATACCGAGTTCATGCGCGAGAATAGCTACTGGCCCGAACTCTGCCTGGTCCAGGTCGCCGACTCCAGCGAGGCCGCGGCGATCGACCCCAAGGCGCCGGGGATCGACCTTACGCCCCTGCTCGACCTGCTGGTCAATAATGAGGACGTGCTCAAGGTCTTCCATGCCGGCGGCCAGGACATCGAGATCGTCCATAATCTGACCGGCAAGACGCCGCATCCGATGTTCGACACCCAGATCGCCGCCATGGCGCTCGGCCTTGGCGAACAGATCGGCTATGGCAACCTCGTCGACGCCTGGCTCGGCGTGCAACTCGACAAGGGCGCACGGTTCACCGACTGGGCGCGCCGCCCGCTCGACAAGCGCCAGATCGACTATGCGATCGGCGATGTCACCTATCTGATCGAAATCTTCCCCAAGATGCTGGAAGAACTGCGCAAGACCGGGCGCGGCGACTGGCTCGACCAGGAAATGGAGCGGATCAGTGATCCCTCCAATTACGAGAATGATCCGTCCGAAGCCTGGAAGCGCGTCCGCATCGCCAGCCGCAAGGCCGATGTCCTGGGTCGCCTCAAGGCGCTGGCCGCCTGGCGCGAGAAGGAAGCCCAGGACAAGAATCTGCCGCGCGGCCGCATCGTCAAGGACGAGACGCTGGCCGACATCGCCAGCCACCCGCCGCGCGCGCAGGAGGATCTGGGCAAGGTGCGCGGCCTGTCCGCCACCTGGAAGAGCAACGACATTGGCGGCCGGCTGATGGCGGCGCTGGGCGCGCACAAGCCGCTCGGCAAGGACGAGATGCCCGAACGCGATCCCAAGCGTCCGGGCCTGGGCAAGGATGGCGCACTGGTCGCCGACCTGTTGAAGCTGTTGCTCAAGATCCGCTCGCGCGACATCAATGTCGCCCCGCGCCTGCTCGCCCGCACCGACGATATCGAGGCGCTGGCCGCTGGCGTGCGCGACGATCTCGCGATCCTGGAAGGCTGGCGCTATGACCAGTTCGGCCGGGATGCGGTGGACCTGGTCGAAGGGCGCCTGGCCTTTGCCGTCAAGAATGGCCGGCTGAAAATGACGCGGACCGAATGAGGAGACGGACGATGCGGATGACGATGATGGCGATGATATTCCTGCCCCTGACCGCCTGTGCCGGGACCAATGGTGAAGGCCCCGACTCCGCATCGCCGCCTGCCATGGCGCAGGGGCCGTGCAGCCATGACGGGCTCGACCGCTTCACCGGCCAGAAGGCGACGGCCGATTTGGGCGCGGAATTGCTCAAGGCATCGGGCGCGAAGACGCTGCGCTGGGGCGGCCCCAATATGGCCATGACCATGGACTTCCGCCCTGACCGGCTGACCGTCAGCTATGACGATCAGATGGTCGTCACCAGCGCCCGCTGCGGCTGACCCGCGCGCGCCCTCATTCGGCGGCGCGCGGCAACTCCACTACCGTGCTCCCATCGAGCGCGGTGATCAGCACCACCGCCCCCTCGGCGCCATAGGCGCCGTGCAGGGCGACGATAGAGGCCTTCACGGCCACCGCCTCGCCGCGATTGCTCAGCAGCATGGTCTGCACGCATTGCGCGCCCTGCCCCTGCATCGCCCGCTCCAGCGCCTGGCGGAATGCTGCGCGGCCATGGGTCAGCACCAGATCGGTCAGTTGCACGCCCATCACCCGCTCGCGCGGCAGGCTCAGCATGTCGGTGAAGGGCACATCGACCGCGTCGATCGTGCCGCGCACCGACAGGCGGACATAGCCGACATCGCCATGGGCGGTCATCGCCTCGATGATCGCGGCCTTGGCATCGGCCAGCCGATGGCGGCGCACATCCTCGGTAATGTCGCGGAACATGATGACGGTTGACCTTCCAAGGGGAAAACTCTGCAGCCGCAGCCAGGCGCCGTCGGCAAAGGGGGAGGGAATATCGGCTGCGCTCGGCTCGCCGCCGCTCACGGTGCGGCGCACATGCACCTCCATCAGACTGCCGCTGATGGACGGCAGGACGACGTCCAGCTTGGGGCCGACCATCTGCCCCACCGGCTTGCGACAGATGGCGCTGGCGACCCGGTTGACGAAGTCGACGCGCATGTCCTGGTCGCAGATGATCACCGCCTGATCGACCCAGTCGGCCAGCGCGAACAATTTCTCCTCGGCGCTTTCCTGACCGGCGCTGCCCGACTGGGCTTTCAGCGCCCGGAATTCGTTGACGCCCAGCAGCACATGAGTCGCCCGGCCATGATGGGTGATGTAAAGCGGCGTGCGTGTCGCCATGTCGCGACATTCGGAAAAGCCGCGGACCAGGTCGGCCGCGGTGACGACCGGACTTTCGGCCGGATAACCACCCTCTCCCTCCATTCCATCACTCCCTACTGGGTTCAGATGGCGCGTAACGCGCTGGGTCATGTCCCTTGATGCCATAATTATCGGCCCTCCATCAATCGGACAAAAACAGAAGCAACATGCCTTCCTCGGGACGGGACGGCTTCAAGAGGGAATGACGGGCATTTCCGCATCCTGTTTCCTTTGCTCAGGCCGGAAACGCGTGTTTCCGGTCCATCTGCGTGCCCATGGCCATCACGACCAGCACCGGCACCGCCCAGATTGTCGACATGGCGTAGAAGAATTTGGTGAGGTAGGCGGGTGACACGATCACCGCGACCTGAACCGCCGCCACATTCAGCTGGAAGGCGGCGACGATGATCGGCCAGCGCCGGCTGCTCAGCATCGAAATGATGATCTTGAACAGCAGCGAGGCGCATTCGATCGCCAGGATCGTGCGGATCAGCACCGCCTCCGGCCGGATGGTCAGGACCGCCGTCTGGGCCAGGATGAACCCTGCCCAGACGCCGACGATGCTCCAGCGCCCGGTCGCGCCGCCATAGCGCACCACGAAGATCGAGGTGGCGATCAGCGCGATCGTATAAGCGAGGAAGATCTGCACGATCCTGCCTTCCGGTCCGGTCGCGTCAGGCGACCAGGCGCAGGGCGTCGGCCTGCTTTTCTTCCAGCGCGCTCCACGGGCTGTAGCAGCCGTCGGCGCGTTCGGCCTGATTGGTCTTCATGCGGATCTTGGTCGCTTCCAGATGGGCGCCCAGCAGCTGCTCGCGACTCTGCATCATCGTGTCGATGCAGCCATGGAAGCGCTTGAACAGCTTCTGTCCCTGTTCGGGGGCCAGGCCGATGGTGCGGGCGGTGTCGATCATGTCGGCGCTCATCCGCAGCGTATGGGCCAGAACATCGTCCAGCTTCACATAGGCATCGCGGACCTGGCCGCTCAGGTTGAAGAAGGTGTCGTCCGACATGTGCATTTCGCTCTTGGCGGCGCGCTCGGCGCGGCGGGCATTGGACATGGCAAGGCTCCCTTTTTAGGCCAGCGCTCGCTGGCCCATCAGATGGTTGGATTGTTGGAGACCGTCAGCCGAACAGATGATTGAGCCAATATCCCATCGTGATCAGCGCGGCCAGGGAACCCCCTGCCCATAACGCGACCCGGAAGATGGTCGTCAGGATCTGCCATCGATTCAGCCCATGCGGTTCCCCTCCCATGGTTGCCAGAATCCGGTTACCCAATTGGCGCAAACGACCCTTTTCCTGCCGCTCTGCACCAGCCGGGATGTCGCCGGTCCGGGTCGGCCTGCTTGGTGCCGACGCCTCCTTCTCACCCGCCATCGCCGGTTCAACAAGCGGCTCCGGCTTTAATTCAAATTGCTTGAATTGCGCGTTTTTCTCGGCCTCTACCAATATCCGGGCGGCTTCGCGCCGATCCTTGGCGCCCAGCGCCACGGTCGCGCGATAGACATATTGGTCGACCGTGCCGGGGGTCAGCGATGTGCGCTGCGCGATCTGCTTGGAGGTATAGCCCTGTGCCACCAGCCGCAGGCATGCCCGCTGATTATCGTCCAGACTGGCAACCGCATTCGACATTCCAACCCCTCTGATCGCCCACAGGGAATCATGCCCCGGAACGGATGTAAACTTCTTCTATGATCAATTTTTTATGATGCCGGCCAAGCCATTGATTTATATCAGATACACTTCATCCATATCGGTGAGACGAAAAAGGCGACGCCTGTGGGCATCGCCTGTTTCCGTTACGGAATCCAGTCATGACATGACTCGATCCGCAATAGCTGCAATCGGGAGCCCGGATAGCGCCCCGAAAGGCGCCGTCTACAGTTCCAAGCCGATCAGCGTACCGCTGCCGATCCGGTCGACATAGCGCTTGCCATCGACCTCCAGCCAGTCCGGCGTCACTTCCAGCCGGCGCCCGTTGATCGTGGTCCGCAGATGCTCGACCGCAAGCCGGTTGCGCGCAACGATACGCAAAACGCACAATCCGTCGCCCCGCGCCGCCATCATCGAATAGCGGTCGCCACGCAACAGGAAATGCCAGCTGCCGTCATGCGGCTTCCATTCATTGCCATCGATCACCTGCATCGGCGTGCCGTCGGCCGCGCCCAGCCTGACGCTGATCCGCGTCGCCCCCATGGATCGGCGCGGCGGCGCGAAGATCAGGATCGGCTCGCCGTCCAGGGTGATGGGAATCGGCGTATCGCGCAGCATCCGCGATCCACCGACGATCAATTGCGGCAATTCGTTGGAGAAGGGCAGGCGATCGCGCGCGAAGTGGCGCTGGCGCACCACCGGATTGGCATGGAAGCTGTGGACCTGATTCGCGGTCAGCCGCCCTTCCTCCACCAGCCCGTGACAGGTCGGGCAGAGCAGCGTCGCCCCCGGCCCGTCTGGCAGCCCCAGATAACGATAGATGGTCACCCCGCAGCGCACGCAGGCAAAGCCGCAGGACTGCCGAATCTCGGCCCGCTGATCGGCCGTCAGTTCCGGCAACAGCGGCATTACGCGCAAACCCACCATCAAGGCGCCCCCTTTTTCCCGCCGTCCGCCTGATGCGGATCGACGTTGCTTGTTCCTGGCGTCCTCGTGCGGGTGGAAAGCTCTGCCGGCCCCTGGGCTCCTATTGGTTAAAATAAATGCGCCCAAGTCAAGGGCCTAGACATTATGTTCGACAAGAAAATGGCGGATTTCGTGCGCTTTCCGTGCGCACCGCCCCTGCTCGACCGCTCAGCGCTGGGGCAGCAGGTCCAGGTTGCGGGCCGCCGCAATCGCCCGAATCCGGCCCGGTCGCGGCATGTTGCGGATCGCGATTTCCGCTACGTCACCGGCGCTGAACAGCTCGACATTGCCGACATTGAACAGCCGCTGGCCGAAGGTCTGCGTGATGCGCACGCTGCGGATGCTGGACAGCGCGATCTCGGTCCGCTGCTTGGCCAGCAAGCCACGCTCCAGCAGCACTTCGCGCTCGCTCAGCGCCAGCCGCTCGCCCTTGTGCATCACCCACCACACGCCGATCGCCAATATGCCGACCACCGAAACCAGCAGCAGCAGGAACAGGAAGGGATGCGCCCGGACCATCGCCGGATGCTCGTCATATAGCCATGCTTCGCTCACGCCGTCTCCCTCGTCTGGCTCCAGCGGTTTTTCACCATGGCCCCGGCGCGGCGTCAAGGCGCCGTCCGCCGCCCCCTGTGCGAGCGTCATGGTTAACCAAAAATTTCCCAATATTTACTAGCGATGGCCTCCGATTGGGGATGAATCATGGCCTATAGCCTGCATGATATTGGTGACGAAGACCGGGACCGTTCCGGCCATTGGCTGAATGACAAGCAGGATCAGCGCCGCGCCATCGTGCCGCTTCGCCTCATCCTCATCGCCCTGTTGATGGGGGCGCTGCTGCTGGTCCTGATGCGCCATGTGCTGCCCGCGTCGACGACGGCTTCAGCACCATCCATCGACGCCCCCGCCACCATATCCACCCGTTTTGCCGCTTGTGACGATCTGGACGGCCAGGCCTGTGTCCTCGCCACCGACGCCTATGCCTATCAGGGCCGTCGCTACCATCTCGCCGACATCAGCGCGCCGCGACTCGAAGGCGCTGCCTGCCCGCAGGAAGCCGCCCTTGCCCGCGCCGGCCGCACCGCGTTGCAGGGCATGCTGAACGGCGGCAGCTTCGAAGCCCATGCCGATCCCGCCGACAGTGATCCGACCGCCCGCATCCTGCTGCGCGACGGTGTCTCGCTGGGCCAACTCCTCATCCTCAAACGCTATGCCCGCCCCTGGTCGACCAAGCCAATCGACTGGTGCGCGGCCGGCTAAGACCGCGATCCCGCACGGGGGCAAAGGCGGGACGTTCCAGATTGGGACCGACAGCGCCCGTATCCGCCATTTGCGCATTGCGCGTTAACCAAGAAAATATCCCATTCGTTGCTCCATCATTGCTATGAAGCATCATGGTTGAAACGAAGCCGAAACGGACAAGGCTGACGGAGCTGGACGCGTTGCGCGGCATCGGCGCCTTGTGCGTGCTGGTCTTCCATTATTCGACCCGTTTCCATGAGCTGTTCCCGCAGGCCAGCCATGTGCCCTTCAGCTTTCCCGGCGGCAATTACCGCGTGCTGCTGTTCTTCACCATTTCCGGCTTTGCAATCTTCTTCACGCTGGACCGGATCGGCACGGTCGCCGACTTCATCGTCAACCGCTTCGCCCGCCTCTACCCCGCCTATCTGGTGGCGATGCTGGTGACGCTGTCGATCGAATATCTGGCGCAGGCGACCCAGTTGCTGGTCGGCCCCTTTGCGATTCTCGCCAATCTGACGATGCTCCAGGGCTTTGCCTTCATTCCCGAAGTGGACGGCGCCTATTGGACGCTGACGGTGGAGATCGCCTTCTATTTCTGCATGGTCTCGATCTGGAAATGGATCGGCCTGCGGCATCTGGAACCGACGCTGGTGGTCTGGCTGATCCTGCGCTGGGTCATGCAGCTCTGGCCCGACATCGTGCCCGAACGGGTCGTGATGCTGCTGGTGCTGCGCTATACGCCCTTCTTCATCATCGGCATGCTGGCCTACCGCATATGGGCTGGGCAACGCAGCTGGCAGCAGCAGGCCCCCTATGCCGCGCTCGCCCTGCTGTCGATCGCGACCATGGAAACATGGGACGTGACCATTGTCGGCCTGGTGCTGATGGCGACCTTCGCAGCGCTGATCCGCAATCATCTGCGCTTCCTGGCGATCCGGCCGCTCGTCTGGATGGGCGGGATCAGCTACAGTTTCTACCTGATCCACCAGCATGTCGGCTTCGTCGTCATGCTGGAAATCGCCAGGGCCGGCTACAGTCCCTGGATCGGCTTTGCCGCCGCCTTCCTGGTCGCGCTGACGCTCGGCACGCTCATCAACCGCCTGGTCGAGCGACCAGCAGGAGAGATCATCCTGCGCTGGTGGAAGAAGCGGCGACGGGCGCCCGGCCCGCTCGCGGAAATCGCGCCGAGCGGATGAGGGCGCTGCCGCAGCGGCAGCGCCCCCTTGTCATCAGGGCTGCGCGACCGGCGCGGCAGCGGCCGCATTTTCGGGCAGGCCGCCCAGTTGCGTCACCAGTTTCGTATAGGCGTCGAGATAGGCGAGCACGATCACCTGACCGATCTCGGTATTCTGATAGCCACCGCCACCGGCGCCGGCAAAACCGCCCCACCAGCTCGACCCGCCGCTGGCGTTGAAGCTCAGGTCCGACTTGCGGGCATAGCCTTCGGTCAGTGCCTCTTCCTCGGTGGTGCGGGCATTGACGACCGAGAGGGTGACATTGGCCTCGCTCTTCTTGACGTTGATGCCGCCAGCGATCCGGCCCCAGGTGCTGCCACCCATGAAGCCGCCGAGCACGCCGCCCAGCGAATTGCCGCCGCTGTTGCGGTTTGAGGAGACGATGTCCGGCTCCAGGAAATAATCCGCCGCCTTCACCTGGCCACGGCCCAGATTGCTGTTCGCCTGCAATTCGCCGTTGTCGGCCATGGCGCGTTCCATGTTGCGGCTTGCCATCGACCGGCCACGATTGACCAGGCCGAAGCAGCCCGACTGCTGCACGAAGATCTTCAGGATCGCCTCGGGGCTGCCCAGATTGAGTTCGCGCCACCACTGATTGTCGGGCTCGACGATCGCAACGGTGCCAAGGCGCTTGGTACAGCGCGGGATTTCCGCCTGCTTTCGCGACTGTTCCTGACGGGCCGACGAACCCTTTTCGGCGGCCATCGCCATCGGCGCGGCCGAACCAAGGCAGACCGCAGCCGCAGTCAGCATCTTCAATACACGCATTTTCAAAAACCCCGTTTCCTGTCTGGTCGAGAGAAATTGGTGCGCCCCGGATATTTTTCTGGAACGTAACACAGCCGCAAGGGGCTTCCAAGCAAAGGGGGTTAATGACGATGCTTGTCATCGCACCGCAATTTCACGTGCCATGCACAGCGTGATCCTGCTGACAGCGCCCGCAACTGCTGCTATCGGGCGCCGATGACCGACCTGTCCCATATCCGAAACTTTTCGATCATTGCGCATATCGACCATGGCAAGTCGACGCTGGCCGATCGCCTGATCCAGCGCACCGGCGGCCTGACCGACCGGGAGATGAGCGCGCAAGTCCTTGATAACATGGACATCGAAAAGGAGCGCGGGATCACCATCAAGGCGCAGACCGTGCGCCTGGACTATACCGCCAAAAATGGCGAGACCTATGAGCTCAATCTTATGGACACGCCGGGCCATGTCGACTTCGCCTATGAAGTGTCGCGGTCGCTGGCCGCGTGCGAGGGCGCGCTGCTGGTCGTCGACGCCGCGCAGGGCGTGGAAGCGCAGACGCTAGCCAACGTCTATCAGTCGATCGAGCATGATCATGAGATTGTGCCGGTGCTGAACAAGATCGACCTGCCCGCCGCCGAGCCGGAAAAGGTGCGCGCGGAAATCGAGGAGGTGATCGGCCTCGACGCGTCGGAAGCGGTGCTGGCGAGCGCCAAGTCGGGCATCGGCATCGACGATATCCTGGAAGCCATCGTCACCAAGATCCCGCCCCCCAAGGGCGACCGCAACGCCCCGCTGGAGGCGATGCTGGTCGACAGCTGGTACGACCCCTATCTGGGCGTCGTCATCCTGGTGCGCGTGGTCAACGGCGTCATCAAGAAGGGGCAGGCGATCAAGTTCATGATCGGCGGCACCGAGCATCTGATCGACCGCGTCGGCTGCATGCGCCCCAAGATCGAGGCGCTGCCCGAACTCGCCGCCGGCGAGATCGGCTTCATCACCGCCCAGATCAAGGAAATCGCCCAGACCCGCGTCGGCGACACGATCACCACGGTGAAGAATGGCGCCGCCAAGCCGCTGCCGGGCTTCAAGGAAGTGCAGCCGGTGGTATTCTGTGGCCTGTTCCCGGTCGACGCCAATGATTTCGAGAAGTTGCGCGAGTCGATCTCGAAGCTGCGCCTCAACGACGCCAGCTTCTCGTTCGAGATGGAAACTTCGGCCGCGCTCGGCTTCGGCTTCCGCTGCGGTTTCCTCGGCCTGCTGCATCTGGAAATCATCCAGGAGCGTCTGAGCCGCGAATATGATCTGGATCTGATCACCACGGCGCCGTCGGTCGTCTATGACATGCATATGAAGGATGGTCGCACCCTTCACCTGCACAATCCGGCCGACATGCCCGATCCCAATCATATCGAGATGATCGAGGAGCCCTGGATCGAGGCGGTGATCTACTGCCCCGACGAATATCTGGGCTCGATCCTGAAGCTGTGCCAGGACCGTCGCGGTATCCAGAAGAACCTCACCTATGTCGGCGGCCGCGCTCAGGTGACCTATGAACTGCCGCTCAACGAAGTGGTGTTCGACTTCTATGACCGCCTGAAGAGCATCAGCCGTGGCTATGCCTCGTTCGACTATCACCAGATCGGCACGCGCGAGGGCGACCTCGTCAAGATGAGCATCCTGGTCAACAACGAGCCGGTCGATGCGCTGTCGATGATCGTCCACCGCTCCGCCGCCGAAGCGCGCGGCCGCCACATGTGCGAGCGCCTCAAGGATCTGATCCCCCGCCACCTGTTCAAGATCCCGATCCAGGCGGCGATCGGCGGCAAGGTGATCGCGCGCGAGACGATCGCGGCGATGCGCAAGGACGTCACGGCGAAATGCTATGGCGGCGACATCACCCGCAAGAAGAAGCTGCTGGAGAAGCAGAAGGAAGGCAAGAAGCGGATGCGCGAATATGGCAGCGTCCAGATTCCGCAGGAAGCCTTCATCGCCGCGCTGCGCATGGGCGACGAGAATTAAGCATCATCCATCGGGGTGGAGGCCATCGGGCTTCCACCCCGATTTGCTATTGCCTGCCGGCGCGGTCGCGCGTCAGCCCTTGCTGTCGGCCGCCCGCTTATAGCCGTCGAGTTGCTCCACCAGCACCTTGTCGACGATCGGCGCGATCGGCGCTAGGCCAGCGCGCATATAACCGCCCACCGAATAGGTCAGCGTCACACGGCTGCCGCCCGGCGCGGCCGCAATGGCGAAGTCCAGCACGCCGGTCACGGCTTCGCTCTGCAGCGGCCCCAGAGCCCCGCTCAGCCGCAATCGCTGGCCCGGTGCCGCATAGATGACCCGCGCATGTTCGATGCCGCCTGAGGCGCCGTTTCCGCTCTTGTCGCGAAGGGTCTCGCAGAAGCAACCCCCGGCCTTCGCCTGCAGCACCATGTTGCGCGCATCGCCGCTATAGGTGTGGGCGCTGTTCCACCAGCGCCCCGGCTCTGCCAGCAGCGCATAGGCCGCGTCGGGCGCCAGCGCCACGTCCACGCTCGCCTGCACGACAAAGCCGGCATCGCTGCTGGCAACCACCCCACCCTGTCCGGGCGCGGCCGCCAGCGCCATGCCGGCGCCTGTCAGTATCGATTTGATTGGATAGGCCATGTCCCCTCCCCGCCTTGTCGCCGGGGAGGGAGAATAGCTCAGGCCGGAACGCCGTCCAAGATGGCGACGATCGCGCCGCTGACGTCGTTCATGTCGGCCATGCCGTCGACGCGGCTGACGATGCCGCGCGCTTCGTAGATCGGCAGGATCGGTGCGGTCTTGGCGCGATACTCGGCCATGCGGGTACGCACCGTTTCCTCATTGTCGTCGGGACGACGCTTGAACTCATGCCCGCCGCACTTGTCGCACGTACCCTCGACCTTGGGCTGCTTGAAGACATCATGATAGCCTTCGCCGCAGGTCGCGCAGGTGAAGCGACCGGTAATGCGCTCGACCAGCGCATCCTCGTCCACTTCCAGCTCGATCACATGATCGAGCGTGCGGCCGCGATCGGCCAGGATGGTGTCGAGCGAATGGGCTTGGGCCTCGGTCCGCGGATACCCGTCGAAGATCACGCCGGTATCGGCCGCCAGCGCATCAAGCGCTTCGCCGATGATGCCCGAGACGACCTCGTCCGGCACCAGCGAACCCGATTCCATCAGCGCCTTGGCCTGAAGGCCGACCGGAGTCCCCGCCTTGACCGCAGCCCGCAGCATGTCGCCGGTCGACAGCTGAACCATGCCACGGCTGTCGACGAGCCGCGTGGCCTGGGTGCCCTTGCCGGCACCCGGAGGACCAAGCAGAATGATATTCATTGCGCGCATTCTCCCCTTGTACTTGCGCTTGCCTGTCTGCGCCCCCTTAGCGCAGACGGCCCTTCAGCTTCGCCTTCTTGATCAGATCCCCATATTGATGGGCAAGCAGATGGCTCTGGATCTGGGTCACGGTATCGACCGTAACATTGACGACGATCAGCAGGCTAGTCCCACCAAGGTAGAAGGGAATTCCCGCCCGGGCGATGGCAAATTCCGGCACCAGACAGATGAAGGCCAGGTAGGCGGCACCGATCACGGTGATCCGGGTCAGGACATAATCGAGATAATTCTCGGTATTCTTGCCCGGACGGATGCCCGGAATGAAGCCGCCATTGCGCTTCAGATTGTCGGCCGTCTCTTCAGGGTTGAACACCACGGCGGTGTAGAAGAAGCAGAAGAAGACGATGCCCAGGCCATAGAGGCCCATGTAGAAGGGGCTGCCGTGCGACAGATACTGGTTGATCGTCAGCACGATGCTGCTCCAGCGGCTGTCATCGTCCGCCTTCACGCCCATGAACTGCGAGATGGTCAGCGGCAGCAGCAGCAGCGAGCTGGCGAAGATCGGCGGGATCACGCCTGCGGTGTTGACCTTCAGCGGCAGGTGGCTGCGATCGGCCTGCATCAGGCCCTGGCGCGTCTGGCGCTTGGGATACTGGATCAGCACCCGGCGCTGCGCCCGTTCCATGAAGCAGATGAAGGCAATCAGACCAAAGCCCAGCACGACGACCAGGAAGATGACCAGGCCCGAGATCGAGCCTTCGCTGCCCGACTTGAACAGGTTGCTCAGCGTCACCGGCAGCTGCGCGACGATACCGGCCATGATGATCAGCGAGGTGCCGTTGCCGATGCCGCGCGAGGTGATCTGCTCACCCAGCCACAGCAGGAACATGGTGCCGCCGATCAGCGAGATGATCGCCGAGACGACGAACAGCATGCCGGGGTCCACGACCACGCCCTGCGCCTGCCAGTTGGCGGCGGCGGCGTAGCCCTGCACGGCGGTCAGGCCGACGGTGCCATAGCGGGTATATTGGTTCAGCTTCTTGCGGCCGCTCTCGCCTTCCTTCTTGATCGCCGCGAGCTGCGGCGAGAGGGAGGCGGCCAGCTGCACCACGATCGACGCGGTGATATAGGGCATGATGCCGAGCGTGATGAGGCTCGCGCGCGACAATGCACCACCCGAGAAGGTGTTGAAGATGTCGAGGATGCCACCGGCCGACTTCTGCGACCAGGCCGCGAGCGCGGTGGGATCGATACCCGGCAGCGGCACGAAGCTGAGGAAGCGGAAGACGATCAGCGCGCCGAGGGTGAACCACAGGCGCTTCTTGAGGTCGGTCGCCTGGCTGAACTTCGCGAGGCTGAGATTGGATGCGAGCTGGTCGGCTCTCGATGCCATTGTGGCTGCCCTTCAAATCATTCTTGCCGGAGCCATCGGGCTCCGTGGCGGAATCGCTACCCCCTTAGCGGGGCGGGAAGACCATGTCGAACGGGAGTTGCCGCCGTTGCGACGAACATATGCTCCCCCCGATACACATAGCCCCGCCAACCCATATCGGGCAGCGGGGCCGTGCTTGCAAGTCTCGGGCGAGACTTAGGCCTTGGCGGCCTTCTTGGCGGCAAGGGCGGTGCCCTTCTTCGCCTTGGCCTTCTCGGCTGCCGGGACGACTTCGATCACGTCCAGCTTGCCACCGGCCTTGGCGACCGCTTCGACGGCGCTCTTCGAGGCACCGGCGACCAGGAAGCTGACCTTGGCGGTCAGTTCGCCCTTGGCGAGAACGCGGACGCCATCCTTGCCACCACGGGCCAGGTTGGCTGCCTTGAGCGCAGCATGGTCGATGACGGCAGCGGCGTCCAGCTTGCCGGCGTCGATCGCGGCCTGCACTTCACCCAGGTTCACGATCGCATAATCGTTGGCGAAGATGTTGTTGAAGCCGCGCTTCGGGATGCGCATGTGGAGCGGCATCTGGCCACCCTCGAAGCCGTTGATGCTGACGCCCGAGCGTGCCTTGGCACCCTTCTGGCCGCGACCGGCGGTCTTGCCCTTGCCCGAGCCGATACCGCGGCCGACGCGCATACGACCCTTGCGGGCACCGGCATTGTCGTTGATTTCGTTCAGTTTCATGTTCGCACTCGCTTTCGCTTTTGTCGCGCTGATCCCGTGCGGGATCATCTAAAGGAAGCGCCCGTTAGCGCTTCCGCTGAAAAAACGAAAGAGGGGTTTCCCCCTCTTTCGCTTCATTTCGTCAGATCGAAAGGGCTTAGCCCTCGACCACTTCCACCATGTGGGGGAGCTTCTTGATGGCACCGCGGACTTCCGCCGTGTCTTCCAGCTCGACCACGCGATGCATCTTGCCAAGGCCCAGGCCGATCAGAATCTTCTTCTGGCTTTCGGGGCGACGGATCGGCGAACCGATCTGCTTGATCTTGATCTTCGCCATGTCAGTTACTCCGCAATCGCTTCGGCGTCAGCCTGCGCGACTTCGGCCGAGGCACCACCGCGACGCAGAAGGTCAGCGACCTTCTTGCCACGACGCTGCGCCACCGACTTGGGGCTGGTCTGCTCGCCCAGCGCCGCGAAGGTCGCACGGATCATGTTGTAGGGGTTCGAGGTGCCGTTCGACTTGGTCACGACGTCAGCGACGCCGAGGCTTTCGAACACGGCGCGCATCGGACCGCCGGCGATGATGCCGGTACCGGCCGGAGCCGAACGGACAGTCACCTTGCCAGCACCGAAGTGGCCGAGGCCATCATGGTGCAGGGTGCGGCCTTCCTTCAGCGGAACGCGAACCATGGCCTTCTTGGCCGAAGCGGTCGCCTTGCTGATGGCTTCAGGCACTTCGCGCGCCTTGCCATGACCGAAACCGGCGCGGCCCTTGCCGTCGCCGACGACGACCAGAGCAGCGAAACCGAAGCGCTTACCGCCCTTGACGGTCTTCGAGACGCGGTTGATGTGAACCAGCTTCTCGATCAGCTCTTCGCCCTGTTCCTCGTCACGGTTGCCGCCACGGCGGTCGTCGCGACGGCCACGGCCGCCACGCTCGCCACGGTTGCGGTCACCGCCACGGCCACGGCCACGGCCGGGACCACGACCTTCGGTCTGAGCCTCGGCACCCTCGACGGGCGCGACGACTTCGTTGGTGTTTTCGTCAGCCATGATCAGAACTCCAGCCCGCCTTCACGGGCGGCATCGGCCAGCGCCTTGACGCGGCCATGGAACAGGAAGCCACCGCGGTCGAACACGACCTTGGTGACGCCGGCCGCCGTAGCAGCGGCAGCGACGCGCTTGCCGACATCGGCAGCGGCTTCGGAAGAGGCGCCGGTCTTGCCCAGAGCCTTCGAGCCAACATCCTTGTCCAGGGTCGAAGCGGCGGCGACGGTGGTACCGGCGACGTCGTCGATGATCTGGGCGTAGATGTGACGGCCCGAACGATGGACGCTGAGGCGCGGGCGGGTGCCCGAAACAGCCTTGAGCGCGGTGCGAACGCGGCGACGACGCCGCGCGAAGAGGGAAAGCTTAGCCATCTTACTTCTTCTTCCCTTCCTTGCGGAAGATGAATTCGCCGGCGTACTTGATACCCTTGCCCTTATAGGGTTCGGGCTTGCGCCAGCGGCGGATCTCGGCGGCGACCTGGCCTACCTGCTGCTTGTCGATGCCGCTGATCTCGACCGTGGTGTTATCCGGGGTCTTGATCTCGATGCCTTCCGGAATCTCGAAATCGACGTCGTGGCTGTAGCCGAGCTGCAACTTCAGGGTCTTGCCCTGCGAGTTCGCACGGTAGCCGACACCGGTGATCAGCAGCTTCTTCGAGAAGCCCTGGGTCACGCCGGTGATCAGGTTCTGGATCAGGGTACGCTGCATGCCCCAGAAAGCGCGGGCGCGCTTGCCGTTGTTGGCGGGCTTTACAGCGATGCTGCCTTCTTCGACGGTGTAAGTCACTTCGTCGGCCAGCGGCATGGCGAGGGTGCCCTTGGGGCCCTTCACCGACAGCTGACCGTCAGCGATCGACGCGGTCACGCCCGCAGGCACGGTGACCGGCTTCTTGCCAGTGCGGCTCATCAGAACACCTCCGCCAGCACTTCGCCGCCGACATTCTGTTCACGCGCTTCGGCGTCGGACAGAACGCCCTTGGGCGTCGAGACAATGGTGATGCCCAGGCCGTTGCGGATCACCGGCAGTTCCTTGGAACCGGAATAGACGCGGCGACCAGGCTTGGACACGCGGGCAACATGCTTGATCGCAGGCTGGCCCTCGAAATACTTCAGCTCGATGCGCAGGCCGGGGTGATTGCCGAGGGTTTCCTCGGAATAACCACGGATATAGCCTTCGCGCTGCAGCACGTCGAGCACGCGGGCACGGAGCTTGCTGGCGGGGGACACAACGCTGTCCTTCTTCGCCTGCTGCCCGTTACGGATGCGGGTGAGCATATCACCCAGGGGATCGGTCAATGCCATCTCAAATGATCCTTACCAGCTCGACTTGGTGACGCCGGGGATCAGGCCCTTGTTGGCCAGATCACGCAGCTGCACGCGGCAGAGACGGAATTTGCGGTAGTAAGCGCGCGGGCGGCCCGTCAGTTCGCAGCGGTTGCGAATGCGGGTCGGGTTGCCGTTGCGGGGGACTTCCGCCATCTTCAGACGCGCAATCAGACGCTCGGTGTCGTCGAGAGCGGTATCGGCTGCGATCGCCTTGAGCTTCGCATAGCGGCCGGCATACTTCTTCACCAGCTTCTTGCGGCGCTCGTTCTTGTTGATCGAACTCAGTTTCGCCATGACTTAAGTTCTCTTCCTTAGCTTAAGCGTTGGGAGAGAAGCGGGGCCTGTTAGGCCGCCTGCTTCTCTTCAATCGGGAAGGGGAAGCCGAAGAGGCGCAGCAGTTCGCGCGCTTCGTCGTCAGTCTTCGCCGTGGTGGTCACGATGATGTCCATGCCACGCACCTTGTCGATGCGGTCATAGTTGATCTCGGGGAAGATGATCTGCTCCTTGATGCCGAAGGCATAGTTGCCACGGCCGTCGAAGCTCTTCGGGTTGAGACCACGGAAGTCGCGCACGCGCGGCAGGGCAATGTTGATCAGGCGATCAAGGAATTCATACATGCGCTCGCGGCGCAGCGTGACCTTGGCACCGATCGGCATGCCTTCACGCAGCTTGAACTGCGCGATCGACTTCTTCGCCTTGGTGATGACCGGCTTCTGGCCGGCGATCAGTTCCATTTCCTCGGCGGCCGAAGTGACCTTCTTCTTGTCCTGCGTGGCTTCACCGACGCCCATGTTGAGCACGATCTTTTCGATCTTCGGGATTTCCATCACATTCTTGTAGCCGAACTTCTCGACCATCGCCTTCACGATGGCGTCGTCGTAGATCGACTTCGAGCGCGGAATATACTTGTCGGCCATTACAGCACCTCACCGGACTTGACGGCGACGCGGACCTTCTTGCCGTCGCGGTCCTCGAAACGGACGCGGGTCGGCTTGCCATCCTTGTCGGCGACAGCGACGTTCGAAATGTGCATCGGGGCCGGCTTGCGGTCGATGCCACCCTGCGGGTTCGACTGGTCGGGCTTGCGATGCTTCGCATGCACGTTGATGCCTTCGACCAGGACCTTGTCGTCCTTGGGCATCACCTGGAGGACGGCGCCGGTACGGCCCTTGTCCTTGCCAGCCAGGACGACAACCTTGTCGCCCTTCTTGATCTTAGCAGCGCTCATTACAGCACCTCGGGAGCGAGCGAGATGATCTTCATGTGCTTCTTGGCGCGCAGTTCGCGAACGACCGGGCCAAAGATACGGGTGCCGATCGGCTCCTCGTTCTTGTTGATAAGCACAGCGGCATTGCCGTCGAAGCGAATCACGCTGCCATCAGCGCGACGCACGTCCTTGGCGGTGCGCACGATGACGGCGCGATGCACGTCACCCTTCTTCACCTTACCGCGCGGAGCAGCTTCCTTGACGGAGACGACAATGATGTCGCCCACGCCGGCGAAACGCCGCTTCGAGCCGCCCAGCACCTTGATGCACTGGACGCGCTTGGCGCCGCTGTTGTCCGCGACGTCAAGATTGGATTGCATCTGGATCATGGATCCGGTTCCTTCTTATTTGGCCTACCGGGACTATCCCGGCGGTTCCGAATTTCGTGAGTCGACCCGGTGAATCGAAATGCACGAAGCGCGGGCCTGTACCTCCTCCCGAAGGAAAAGGCCAGCCCCGCGTCCGAACTTTTTCGACTCTAGAGTCGGTGACTGCCCTTAGGCCGCCGATTCCGGCGACTTGTGGGTGTCCACACGCTCGATGACCTTCCAGGTCTTGAGCTTGGAAATCGGAGCGGTCTCTTCGATACGGACCGTTTCGCCTTCCTTGTAGACATTGCCCTCGTCATGGGCATGGTACTTCTTCGACCGGCGGATGATCTTGCCGTAGAGCGCATGCTTAACCTTGCGCTCCACGCGAACCACCACCGTCTTGTCGGTCTTGTCGGAAACCACCGTTCCCGTCAGCACGCGCTTGGGCATCGTGTGTTTCCTTTACTTCGCGGCCGAGCGCGAACGCTCGGTCTGCAGGGTCTTGATCTGCGCGATCGAACGACGGACTTCACGAACGCGGCTGGGCTTTTCCAGCTGGTTGGTGGCCGCCTGGAAACGCAGATTGAACTGCTCGCGCTTCAGGTTGTTCAGCTCGGTCGACAGCTCGTCGTCCGACTTGGTCTTGAGGTCTGCAACGTTGGCCACAGCTTAACCCTCCAGGTGCGAGGTGTCGCCGAGGCGGGCAACGACCTTCGTCTTGATGGGCAGCTTCATCGCGGCGCGCGAGAAGGCCTCTGCTGCGAGCGGACCGGGAACGCCGTCCAGTTCGAACAGGATACGGCCGGGAGCGACGCGAGCCGCCCAATATTCGACCGAACCCTTGCCCTTGCCCTGGCGGACTTCTGCCGGCTTCTTGGTGACCGGAACGTCGGGGAACACGCGGATCCACAGACGACCCTGACGGCGCAGGTGGCGCTGGATCGCGCGGCGAGCCGCTTCGATCTGGCGCGCGGTGATCCGCTCGGGCTCCAGAGCCTTGAGACCATAGGCGCCGAAGTTCAGCGCAGTGCCGCCCTTCGCATCGCCCTTGATCCGACCCTTGAAGGTCTTGCGGAACTTCATCTTCTTCGGTTGCAGCATGACGCTATTACCTTCTTATTCTCAGCGCGCCGGGCGCACGCCGGAGGTCTGAGCCTCCAGCATCAGCCGGTCGGTAGCCATCGGATCATGGCCGAGGATCTCGCCCTTGAAGATCCAGACCTTGATGCCGCAAACGCCATAGGCGGTGTGCGCCGTGGCTTCGGCATAGTCGACGTTCGCACGCAGGGTGTGCAGCGGAACGCGGCCTTCACGATACCATTCGACACGCGCGATCTCCGCGCCGCCCAGACGGCCGCCGCAGGTGATCTTGATGCCTTCGGCGCCCAGACGGAGAGCCGACTGCACCGCACGCTTCATGGCGCGACGGAAGGCAACGCGGCGTTCCAGCTGGTCGGCGATGCCCTGTGCGACGAGCTTCGAATCGATTTCCGGCTTGCGGATTTCGACGATGTTCAGCGACACGTCCGACGAGGTGAAGGCACCCAGCTTCTTGCGAAGCTTTTCGATGTCTGCACCCTTCTTGCCGATGATGACACCGGGACGGGCAGCGTAGATCGACACGCGGCACAGCTTGGCCGGACGCTCGATCACGACCTTCGAGATCGCGGCCTGCGGCAGGTTCTTCATGATGTACTGGCGGATCTTGAGATCTTCCAGCAGCAGGCGACCATAGTCGGCGCCTTCGGCGAACCAGCGGCTGTCCCAGGTACGGTTGATCTGCAGACGCAGACCGATCGGGTTGCTCTTGTGACCCATGTGCTTACGCCTCCGCTTCTTCGCCAGCTTCACGCACGACGATGCGCACGCGGCTGAAGGGCTTGAGGATCCGGGTCGACTTGCCGCGGCCGCGAGCGTGGAAGCGCTTCAGGGTGAAGCTCTTGCCCACCGATGCTTCCGCGACGACCAGGGCGTCGACGTCCAGATTGTGGTTGTTTTCCGCATTGGCGATGGCCGAAGCCAGCACCTTGCGCACGTCGACAGCCATCGCCTTCTTCGAGAAGGCGAGGATGTTGAGCGCGTCCTCGACCTTGCGGCCGCGGATCAGCGTGGCGACCAGGTTCAGCTTCTGGGCCGAACCACGGATCTGCGTGCCGACGGCGAGCGCTTCATTGTCGGCGACGCGACGGGGAGCCTTTTCCTTGCTCATTAGCGCTTGCCCTTCTTGTCGGCAGCGTGACCGGGGAAGAAGCGGGTCGGAGCGAATTCGCCCAGCTTGTGACCCACCATATCCTCGTTCACGAGAACCGGAACATGCTTGCGGCCGTTATAGACGTTGAACGTCAGGCCAACGAACTGCGGCAGGATGGTCGAACGACGCGACCAGGTCTTGATCGGACCCGAGCGGCCATTGCTTTCCTGCGCGACTTCCGCCTTCTTCAGAAGGCTGAGGTCCACGAACGGACCTTTCCAGACGGAACGAGCCATCTCGCTTACCTCTTCTTCTTCGCGTGGCGGCTACGGATGATGAACTTGTCCGTTGCCTTGTTGTGACGGGTGCGCGCACCCTTGGTCGGCTTGCCCCACGGGGTGACCGGGTGACGGCCGCCCGAGGTCCGGCCTTCACCACCACCATGCGGGTGATCGACCGGGTTCTTCGCAACACCGCGCGTCAGAGGACGGATGCCGTTCCAACGGTTGCGGCCAGCCTTGGCAAGGTTGGTGTTGCCATTGTCGGGGTTCGACACGGCGCCAACGGTGCCCATGCAGTCCGAACGGATGTAGCGCTGCTCACCCGACGACAGACGCACCATGACCATGCCACGGTCGCGACCGACCAGCTGGGCATAGGTGCCTGCCGAACGGCAGAGCTGCGCGCCCTTGCCCGGCTTCATCTCGATGTTGTGGATGATCGTGCCGACCGGCATCTGACCCAGTTCCATCGCATTGCCCGGCTTCACGTCGGTCTTCTTGCCCGCGATGACCTTGTCACCGGGAGCCAGACGCTGCGGCGCAATGATGTACGCCTGCGTGCCGTCTGGATAGTTGACCAGCGCAATGAAGGCGGTGCGGTTGGGGTCATATTCCAGACGCTCGACCGTACCTTCAACGTCCCACAGGCGACGCTTGAAGTCGATGATACGATAGCGCTGCTTGTGACCGCCACCGATACCACGCGAAGTGACATGGCCCTTGTTGTTACGACCACCGGTCTTGCGCTTGCCTTCGGTCAGCGCCTTGACGGGCTTGCCCTTGTGCAGGCTCGACTTGTCGACGAGGATCAGGCCGCGCTGGGCCGGGCTCGTCGGATTATAGTGCTTGAGTGCCATCTATCTCGCCTCAAATACCGGTGGTGACGTCGATGGACTGACCTTCGGCCAGCGTGACGATCGCCTTCTTCACGTCGTTGCGCTTGTAGGGCTTGCCCTTCCAGCGCTTGACCTTGCCCTTCTGCACCAGCGTGTTGACCGCCTTGACGGTCACGCCGAACAGCGCCTCGACGGCAGCCTTGATTTCAGGCTTCGATGCGTCGTTGGCGACCTGGAAAACAACGGCGTTGTTTTCCGAGAGAAGGGTCGACTTCTCGGTGATGACCGGCGCGACAACGACGTCGAAGTGACGGTTGTCCACGGTCGCGGCTTCTTTCTTAGCCATTGAAACGGGCCTCCAGCTTTTCGACCGCGGCGCGGGTGAGCACCAGCGAGTCGGCCTTCAGGATGTCGTAGACGTTGGCACCAACGGCCGGCAGCAGGTTGACGCCGACGATGTTGGCCGAAGCCTTGGCGAAGCTGACGTTCACGGCGTCGCCGTCGATGAACAGAACCTTGTTCAGGTTCAGCTTGGCCAAGTTGGCGACCAGCGCCTTGGTCTTGCCTTCGGCAACGTCGAGATTGTCGAGAATGATCAGCGAACCATCCTTGACCTTCGACGACAGCGCCATCTTCAGACCCAGCGCGCGAACCTTCTTGTTCAGCGAGGGGTTGAAGTCGCGCACGCGGGCACCGTGAGCCTTACCACCGCCGATGAAGACGGGAGCGCGGCGATCGCCGTGACGGGCGGTACCGCCGCCCTTCTGGCGACCGAACTTCTTGCCGGTGCGGGCGACATCCGAACGCTCGCGCGTGCCGCGGGCAGTGCCACGACGCTTTTCGAGCTGCCAGGTGACGACGCGGTGCAGAATGTCGGCGCGGGGCTCGAGGCCGAAAACGGCATCGTTGAGCTCCAGCTCACCGGCAGCTGCGGCGTCGAGGGTCTGTACATTGACCTTCATGGTTTAGCCCTCCTGGCCTTCGGTCGCTTCGGGAGCGGCCGCTTCCGCGGGCGTCTCGGCCGGCGCGGCATTGCTGTTTGCAGCCTGCTTTAGGCTGGCGGGATAGGGCGCGTCGGCGTGACGGGGAACCTTCACGGCGTCGCTGACGGTCAGCCAGGTGCCCTTGGCGCCCGGAACCGAACCCTTGACGAACAGCAGACCACGCTCGACGTCCGTGCGGACGATCTCGAGATTCTGCTGGGTCCGCTCACGATCACCCATGTGACCGGCCATCTTCTTGTTCTTGAAGACGCGGCCCGGATCCTGACGGTTACCGGTCGAACCATGCGCACGGTGGCTGATCGACACGCCGTGGGTGGCGCGCATACCGCCGAAGCCCCAGCGCTTCATAGCACCGGCAAAGCCCTTACCCTGGGTGTGACCAGCAACGTCGACCAGCTGGCCAGCGACGAAGTGGTCAGCGGCGATTTCGGCGCCGACGTCGAGGAGCGCATCCTCGGCGACGCGGAATTCGACCAGACGCGCCTTGGGTTCAACTTCCGCCTTGGCGAAGTGACCGCGCTGCGGCTTGGCGACATTCTTGGCCTTGGCAACGCCAGCGCCCAGCTGAAGGGCGACATAACCGTCGCGCTCGACTTCCTTACGTGCGACGACCTGCGTACCCTCAAGGCTGAGGACCGTGACGGGGACGTGACGTCCGTCGTCCTGGAACAGGCGGGTCATCCCGACTTTCTTAGCGATCACGCCAGTGCGCATCACTGATTACTCCCATAGAGGCCCGCCATAGCAGCGGGCGTATCCAACGAAAAAACCGCTCAGCATCTCTGCTTCGCGGCCCAACCCAATGTATAGATCACCCCGTCCGGGTTGGATGCCGATCCCTCTCGGGAAAGGCGACGGGGGACCAGGACCACGCGCCTTAGCCGGTTCACCGGCGGGCCGTGCGGTATCCCTTGTGTCGTTTGAGCTTCCGTCTCTCCAGAGAAGAGGAACAGAATACCCGATACCCCGCCAACCTTGCGGAAGGCGGGGACTTGCCGACCTTAGGCCAGCTTGATTTCGACGTTCACGCCGGCAGCCAGGTCCAGCTTCATCAGCGCGTCGACCGTCTGCGGCGTCGGCTGCACAATGTCAAGCATACGCTTGTAGGTGCGGACTTCGAACTGCTCGCGCGACTTCTTGTCGATGTGCGGACCACGGTTGACCGTGAACTTTTCGATGCGCGTCGGAAGAGGAATCGGACCGCGAATGAGGGCGCCGGTGCGGCGGGCGGTTTCGGCGATGTCGCCGGTCGCCTGATCGAGCACGCGATGATCGAACGCCTTGAGGCGAATGCGGATGTTGCTGTCCATTGTTCCTGTACCGATGCGAAAGAGCCAATAACCAGCGCATTTTCATGAATCAGCCGGAGCAGCCGTTGATTTACAAAAACACGCCAACAAAAAAATATCCGCCCCGTTTTGCCCTTTTAGCTCATTCGAGCCGGAGAAAGGCGATCCGGGGCGGGTAAAAAACTTCAGCGGCGCGAATCGGGCGATTCGCGCCGCTGCGGTCCTATATTACTTCGAGATCGTGCCGACAACCCCTGCGCCGACGGTACGACCGCCTTCACGGATTGCGAAGCGCAGACCCGAGTCCATGGCGATCGGAGCGATCAGCTTGACGCCGAGCTTCACGTTGTCGCCAGGCATGACCATCTCGGTGCCCTCGGGGAGGATCACTTCGCCGGTCACGTCGGTGGTGCGGAAGTAGAACTGCGGACGATAGTTCGCGAAGAACGGGGTGTGACGGCCGCCTTCTTCCTTCGACAGCACGTAGACTTCGGCGTCGAATTCGGTGTGCGGGGTGACCGAGCCGGGCTTGGCCAGAACCTGACCACGCTCAACTTCTTCACGGCCCACGCCACGGATCAGCGCGCCGATGTTGTCGCCGGCCTGGCCCTGGTCCAGCAGCTTGCGGAACATTTCGACGCCGGTGACGGTGGTCTTCTTGGTGGGCTTGATGCCGACGATTTCGACTTCTTCACCAACCTTGACGATGCCGGTTTCAACGCGGCCGGTCACGACGGTACCACGACCCGAGATCGAGAACACGTCTTCGATCGGCATCAGGAAGGGCTTGTCGACCGGACGGTCGGGCTGCGGGATCCAGCTGTCGACGGCAGCCATCAGCTTCAGAACGGCGTCGTGGCCGATTTCCGGGGTCTTGTCCTGCAGGGCAGCGACAGCCGAACCGGCGATGACGGGGATGTTGTCGCCGTCGAAGTCGTACGAGCTCAGCAGCTCGCGGATTTCCAGCTCGACCAGCTCGAGGATTTCGGCGTCGTCGACCAGGTCGACCTTGTTCATGAACACGACCAGCTGGGGAACACCGACCTGCTTGGCGAGCAGGATGTGCTCACGGGTCTGCGGCATCGGGCCGTCAGTGGCCGAAACAACCAGGATCGCGCCGTCCATCTGGGCGGCACCGGTGATCATGTTCTTGACGTAGTCAGCGTGACCCGGACAGTCGACGTGCGCGTAGTGACGGGCTTCGGTCTCATATTCGACGTGGGCGGTCGAGATGGTGATGCCACGCTCGCGCTCTTCGGGAGCCTTGTCGATGTTGTCGTACGAGGTGAAGGTCGCACCGCCGGTTTCGGCGAGAACCTTGGTGATCGCCGCGGTCAGCGAGGTCTTACCATGGTCAACGTGACCGATGGTGCCGATGTTGCAGTGCGGCTTATTCCGCTCAAACTTAGCCTTAGCCATTTTATCCTACCTTCTAATCAAAATCAGCTTGGGTCTGACCGCTCGGCCGCGCCTCGCGAAGGCGCGTCCATAGCAGCATATTCACAGATTACCAGCCCCTATCCGAGCCGATTGCACGGCCCGGACAGGGAAACTCGTCAGGCCATCTTCGCCTTGACTTCGTCCGCAACATTCTGCGGCACTTCGTCATAGTGCGAGAAGATCATCGAGTAGTTCGCGCGGCCCTGGGTGAAGGAACGCAGCGAGTTCACATAGCCGAACATGTTGGCCAGCGGGACCATCGCCTCGACCACCTGCGCGTTGCCGCGCGTATCGGTGCCCTGGATCTGGCCACGACGGCTGTTCATGTCGCCGATGACGTCGCCCAGATATTCTTCCGGGGTCACGACTTCGACCTTCATGACCGGCTCGAGCAGGGTGATGCCCGACTTCTGCGCCGCTTCGCGCATCGCGGCGCGGCCGGTGATTTCGAACGCCAGCGCCGACGAGTCGACGTCATGGTACGCACCGTCATAGAGCAGCACTTCGAAGTCGATGATCGGGAAGCCGATCAGCGAACCGGTGGCAGCGGTTTCGCGCATGCCCTTTTCGATCGCGGGGATATATTCCTTGGGAATGTTACCGCCCTTGATCTCGTCCTTGAAGACGAAGCCCGAACCACGCTCGCCGGGGGTCAACTTGACCTTGATACGGCCGAACTGACCGGTACCGCCCGACTGCTTCTTGTGGGTGTAGTCGACGTCGACGGCCTTCTTGAGATACTCGCGATAGGCCACCTGCGGCGCACCGACATTCGCCTCGACCTTGAACTCGCGCTTCATGCGGTCAACCAGGATTTCGAGGTGAAGTTCGCCCATGCCCTTGATGATGGTCTGGCCCGATTCGTGATCGGTCGAGACGCGGAACGAGGGATCTTCGGCAGCCAGGCGGTTGAGGGCGACGCCCATCTTTTCCTGGTCGGCCTTGGTCTTGGGTTCCACCGACAGTTCGATGACCGGCTCGGGGAATTCCATCCGCTCCAGAATGATCGGCTGGCGCTCGGCGCACAGCGTATCACCGGTGGTGGTTTCCTTCATGCCGGCCAGCGCGACGATGTCGCCGGCATAGGCGGTGTCGATGTCTTCACGGCTGTTCGCATGCATGAGGAGCATACGGCCGATCTTTTCCTTCTTGTCCTTCACCGAGTTCAGGTAGGTGCCCTTGGTCAGGGTGCCCGAATAGATGCGCAGGAAGGTCAGCGAGCCAACGAACGGGTCGTTCATGATCTTGAACGCCAGGCCCGAGAAGGGCGCGTCGTCCGAGGTCGGACGGCTGTCGGGGGTTTCGCCGTCCATCTTGACGCCCTGGACGTCTTCGATGTCGAGCGGGCTCGGCAGATAGTCGACGACGGCGTCGAGCAGCGGCTGAACGCCCTTGTTCTTGAACGCCGAACCGCACAGCACCGGCACGAAGGCGTGACCCAGCGTACCCTTGCGGATCAGCTTCTTGAGGGTCGCGGTGTCGGGCAGATTGCCTTCCAGATAGGCTTCCATCGCGGCATCGTCCTGCTCGACGGCAAGCTCGATCAGCTTTTCGCGATATTCGGCAGCCTTGTCGGCGAGGTCGGCCGGAATTTCTTCATAGTAGAATTCGGCGCCCAGGCTCTCATCCTTCCAGATGATCGCGCGGTTCTCGACCAGGTCGACCAGGCCCTTGAAGTCCGACTCTGCGCCGATGGGCAGATACAGGACGGCCGGGGTCGCGCCCAGACGGTCGATGATCGTCTGCACGCAATAATAGAAGTCGGCACCGGTGCGGTCGAGCTTGTTGATGAAGCACATCCGCGGAACCTTGTACTTGTCCGCCTGGCGCCACACGGTTTCCGACTGCGGCTCAACGCCGGCAACGCCGTCGAACGCGGCAACCGCACCGTCGAGCACGCGCAGCGAGCGTTCGACTTCGATGGTGAAGTCGACGTGGCCGGGGGTGTCGATGATGTTCAGGCGGTGGTCGTTCCAGATGCAGGTCGTTGCAGCCGAGGTGATGGTGATACCACGCTCCTGCTCCTGCTCCATCCAGTCCATGGTCGCGGCGCCGTCATGGACTTCGCCGATCTTGTAGGACTTGCCGGTGTAGTAAAGGATACGCTCGGTCGTGGTGGTCTTGCCGGCGTCGATATGCGCCATGATACCGAAATTGCGATAGCGTTCGAGCGGATGGCTGCGGGCCATGATGCTTCTCCGTTGCCGGCGCGCCGGCGGTTGGGGATTCGTTAATTCTGCGCGTGGCCCCTAAACCAATCCGTTCGCCATGGGTAGCCACCCACGGCGAACGGACCGATTTTGGAAACCAAATAACAAGGCGGGCATATAAGCGCCCGCCCTGCTGTTACCAGCGGTAGTGCGAGAAGGCGCGGTTCGCTTCCGCCATGCGGTGCGTATCTTCGCGCTTCTTGACGGCATTGCCGCGGTTGTTGGCAGCGTCCAGCAGCTCACCCGACAGACGGGCGGCCATGGTGGTTTCGCTGCGGTTGCGCGAAGCCGTGATCAGCCAGCGGATCGCCAGCGCCTGGGCGCGCTCGGGGCGCACTTCGACGGGGACCTGGTAAGTCGCACCGCCGACGCGGCGGCTGCGGACTTCGATGCCGGGCTTCACATTGTTCAGCGCGTCATGGAACATGCCGATCGGGTCCTTCTTGGACTTCGCTTCGACAGTATCGAGCGCACCGTAAACGATGGACTCGGCGACGGCCTTCTTGCCGTCCTGCATGATGCTGTTCATGAACTTCGACAGCACGATATCACCGAACTTGGGATCCGGCAGGATAACGCGCTTTTCGGGGCGACGACGACGTGACATATTACTGTTCTCCCCTTACTTCGGACGCTTGGCGCCGTACTTCGAACGGCTCTGCTTGCGATCCTTGACGCCCTGGGTATCCAGAACGCCGCGAAGAACGTGATAGCGCACGCCCGGAAGATCTCGCACACGGCCGCCACGGATCAGCACGACGCTGTGTTCCTGGAGGTTGTGGCCTTCACCCGGGATGTAGGTGATGACTTCGCGCTGGTTGACCAGACGCACCTTCGCCACCTTACGGAGAGCCGAGTTCGGCTTCTTCGGGGTCGTCGTGTAGACACGGGTGCAAACGCCACGCTTCTGCGGGTTCGCATCCATCGCAGGGACCTTGGACTTGGTCTTCTGCAGTTCGCGGCCCTTGCGGACCAGCTGGTTGATTGTTGGCATGAAGCCCTTCACCTTTTCAGTTACTTTACCGGACGCCACCTGCGTTCCTGACCGGCCGGAATCACGAAAATTCCGAACGGCAAAGGCCCCCGACGGACAAGATCCGCCCGGAGCCGCAGGGACAGCCGATAATGTTCAGCTCTAGTGCTTGCCCCGGAAAGCGGCGGGAAAACGAGTCTTCCAGACGCATAGCGCGGGGCAGCGGCCCTATAGCGACGAGGGACGGAAGGGTCAAGCATAGCACCCGAAGACGCGCGGAGATGCGCGCGCCACATAGTGAATGACATTTTATCATTTTGCTAACATGCTGCAGATTATGGGATCTTTCCCCGCAGCCCCCATATCCAGATGGACCAGTCGTGATTGCACTTTCCCGCATTAGCGGCGAGTTCCACAGCCCGGAACGGGAGGCCGCCTTCCAGGCCGATCGACTGCCCGAATCGCGTCGCCACGCCCATCTGCTCTTCGCCTTGTCGGCGCTGCTCAACACCCTCTTCCTGCTGAGCGACTGGCGCTTTGCCGGGACGGCCCATTTCTGGGTCGCGGTGCCCGCCCGCCTGGTCGTGGTGTTCTGGTCGCTCGTCAGCCTGGGCCTGTGCCGCTACATGCACAGTTTCAAGGCGGTCGAACGCATCTGCTTTGCCTGGCAATGCGTCACCGCCATCGGCGTCGCCTTCCTCGTCTCCTCGCGCAGCGACATCGCCATCTTCGTCCTGGTGATGCTGCCGCTCGTCTTCTACCTGGTGGTGCCAACGAGCTTCCGCGGCAATGTCGGCGGCGGCCTGGGCTGCGGCGTCGCGCTGCTGATCGGCTATCTGGCCCCTGCCCCTCTATCGCCGACCATGCCCGGCATGATCATGGCGGTGCTGATGCTTCATTGCGGCATGTGGATCGCGATCGCCCGCACCAACCGGTTGCAGCGTATGGAATGGACCGCCAGCCAGGATGCGCAGGCCGCCCGCGTCGCGCTCGCCGCCAATGGCGAAGCGCTCGAACGGCTGTTCATGACCGTGCCGCTGCCGCTGATAGTCATCCGCGACGACGGCACCGTCCTGCGCATGAACGATTCCGCCACACGCAATCTGGGCACCGCGGACGATGTCGCCCGGCTGGCGCTGATCGTCGACCATGCCCCGCCGCTGCGTCTGCTCGATCGGCTGACGCGGGGCGACAGCATCGACAATGACGAATGCTGCCTCGCCAATGACGAAGGCATCATCCGCGATGTTCTGCTGGGCGCCCGCCCGATCCTGCTCGCCGGCGAACAATGTATCCTTGCCAGCATCGTCGACATCACCGACCGCAAGCAGGCCGAACGCCATCTTGCCCATCTGGCGATGACTGATGCCCTGACCGGCCTCGCCAATCGTTCCCATTTCATGGCCAGCCTGATGCAGGCGGCCCAGTCGACCGAACGATCCGGCGGCCAGATGGCGGTCGTGCTGACCGATGTCGACGAATTCAAGCGGATCAACGACAGCGCCGGCCATGACGCCGGCGACGCCCTGCTGTGCGCCGTGGCGGAACGGCTGCGCGACTCGGTACGCCCCGCCGACATGATCGCGCGCATGGGCGGCGACGAGTTCGCCGTCATCCTCACCCGCCTGCGCGGCCTGGCCGATCTCGACACCATCCTCAGCCGCATGATCGCGCGCCTGCACATGCCGCTGCGCCATGGCGGGCGGGACATTGATTGCCGCGTCAGCATGGGCGTCGCCCTCTATCCCGACCATGCCGGCGACATGATCGACCTGATGAAACATGCCGACATCGCCCTGTATGAGGCGAAGAATAGCGGGCGCGGACGCGCCTGCCTGTTCGAACCGAGTCTGCTGGAAAGCTGGCAGACCGAGGCGCGGATGCTGGAACGGGCCCGCGACGCACTCGCCCATGCCCAGCCCGTGCCTTGGTATCAGCCCAAGGTCGACCTGCAGGACGGCCGCGTCATCGGTTTCGAGGCGCTGCTGCGCTGCGTCCGTCCGGACGGCACGCTGATGATGCCCGACCAGATATTGGCCGCCTTCGAACATCCCGAACTGGGCCGCAAGATCACCGAGCGGATGATCGATCAGGTGCTAGCCGATTGCCGGGCCTGGACCAGCGCCGGCATCGATTTCGGCCATGTCGCGGTCAATGTCCCCGGCGTCGAACTGCATGACCGCGCCTTCCCCGACCGGCTGCTCGCCCGCCTCGCCCATGCCGATGTCGAACCGCGCCGGATCGAGCTGGAAGTCACCGAATCCGTCTTCCTCGGCCGCAATGTCGATGTGGTGGAACGCAATCTTCAGCGCCTCAGCCAGTCGGGCATGGCCATCGCCCTCGACGATTTCGGCACCGGCTACGCCTCGCTGTCCCACCTCAAGCAGTTTCCGATCGACGTCATCAAGATCGACAAGGGCTTTGTCCGCGATCTGGAAACCGACCCGGATGATGCCGCCATCGTGCGCACCGTGCTCAACCTCGCCTACAGCCTGGGCGTGAAAACCGTCGCCGAAGGCGTCGAAACGATTGAACAACTGGAATATTTGCGATCAGGTGGTTGCCATTATGGCCAGGGCTATTATTGGAGCGCGGCCGTTCCGGCATCGCAATTACCCAGCTTTCTTGAGCCCTCGCGCTTCGCCCGCCGAAGCTGAAGCGGATCGCGAAAAATATTTTCAAAGCCAGGGAACCAAATGGGACGAAGATCATTTCGTCCCGGTTTAGCTTCGACTCGTCACGAGTCCGCGGCTGTGGATTCGCGCGTCCGATCTTCTTTTGCTACCGGCCCGACTCACCGAAATAAATAGTTACGGGGTCGCAATTGTCGCAGCGCAAGAAGAAGGGGGTCGCCACCCTCTGGGCCAGGCTCAGTGCCTTGTGCCCGGAGCGGGAAATCTTCCTGCGCTCGGGCGGCCAGGTAAAGTTCATCCGCATTTCCAAGCGCGCCCAGCTCATGGCCCTCGGCATCCTGTCGACCGGCCTGGTCGGCTGGGGCGCGGTCACCATATCGATGCTCGCCAGCAGCGCCGCCGTCGCCCATGACCGGGCGATGCTGGACGCCAAGGGTGCGGCCGTCGCCAGCAAGGCACGCAAGGTCGACGGCTATCGCAAGTCTGTGAACGACCTCGCCCATGACCTGGAAGCGCGCCAGGATTTCATCGACGATCTCTACAAGACCCATTTCGGCGAACCCGGTGATGCCGCGGCCAATGCCCCGGTCGGCAAGGCGGACGCCGCCACGGACAAGGCCGGCCAGGGCAAGCTCGACGCCAAGATCAGCATGGCGCCCGAAGCCGCGCCGCTGATGCAGGTCGACGCCCGCCAGCGCCGCTTTGCCGCCCTGCTGACCGGTGCGGTGGAAGCCCGCGCGCAGAAGGCGGCCGCCGCGATCCGCAGCTTCGGCCTCAATCCCGACGCGCTCGCCCGCAACGCGGCCCGCGCCCAGGGTGGCCCGTTCGTGCCCTGGCATGGGGACGAAGATGCGATGCCGGCCGAGCTGGAAAAGCTCGCCACCGCCCTGTCGCGCATGGAATTTCTGGAAACCAGCCTGCTGCGCATTCCATCGGGCCAGCCGACCGGCACGCCGATGCTCAGCAGCTCCTATGGCTATCGCCGTGACCCGTTCAACGGCCACGCCGCCTTCCATGCCGGACTCGACTTTCCCGGCCGCTATGGCCAGCCGATTCTGGCCGCTGCCCCCGGCAAGGTCAGCTATGTCGGCCAGCGCAGCGGATACGGCAATGTCGTGGAAGTCACCCATGGCAATGGCATCATGACCCGCTACGCCCACCTGTCCGGCTTCAATGCCCGTGTCGGCCAGCAGGTCGCGCGCGGCGACCAGATCGCCCGCATGGGCTCCACCGGCCGCTCGACCGGCACGCATCTTCATTTCGAGGTGCGCGTGAACGGCGATCCCATCAATCCCCGCCGTTTCCTCGAGGCCCGCAAAGATGTTCTCCAAGTCCAGCAAATCGCCACGGCCCGTCTCGCCGATGTCGGCAACCGGGGCTAAGCACACCCCCTTCTCGCTGATCGGCAGCGACGTGACGATTACCGGCAATCTCGCCGCGACCGTCGACCTGCATGTCGATGGCGTGATCGACGGCGACATTCGCTGCGCCGCGCTGGTCCAGGGCCCCGACAGCCGCATCATCGGCCATGTCACCGCGCAGAGCGCGCGCCTTGCGGGCCTGGTCGACGGATCGATCAGCGCCGAGGAACTGGTGGTCGAAAGCACCGCCCGCATCACCGGCGACGTGACCTACGAGCGGATCACGATCGAAGCCGGCAGCCGGGTCGAAGGCCGCTTCGCCCACAAGGATAATGGCCCGGTCGCGGCCGCCGACCTCAAGCTCATCACCAGCGACAGCGCAGCCTGAGCGCTCAGTTGACCGGCGCGCGCCGCCGGTAGCTCAGCGCCTCGGCCACATGCACCCGGCCGACTTGCTCGGCGCCGGCCAGGTCGGCGATCGTCCGCGCCACCCGCAACACCCGCGTATAGCCGCGCGCCGACAGCTTCATCGCGGCAGCGGCCTGTGCCAGCAATTGCCGCCCGGCCTCGTCCGGCCCGGCCACATCCTCCAGCCGCTCGCCATCAACCTCCGCATTGGTCCGCACCTTGCTGCCGGCATAGCGCCGAGTCTGCAGCGTGCGGGCCGCCGCGACGCGCGCCGCCACCTCCGCCGATCCCTCGGCCGGCGGCGGCAGCACCAGATCGGCCGCCGTCACCGCCTGCACCTCGACATGCAGGTCGATGCGATCGAGCAGCGGCCCGGACACCTTGGCCTGATAATCGCTGGCGCAGCGCGGCGCGCGCGAACAGGCCAGCGCCGGGTCGGACAGATGGCCACAGCGACAGGGGTTCATCGCCGCGATCAGCTGCACCCGCGCCGGGAAGGTGACATGGGCGTTGGCCCGCGCCACGCTGACCTCGCCGCTCTCCAGCGGCTGGCGCAGCGAATCCAGCACCACCCGCTGAAACTCCGGCAGCTCATCCAGGAACAGCACGCCCAGATGGGCCATGCTGACCTCGCCAGGCCGCGCCTTGAGGCCACCACCGACCAGAGCCGCCATCGATGCGCTATGATGCGGATTGCGGAACGGCCGGGCGCGGCTGATCCGTCCGCCCTCCAGCGTGCCGGCGACGCTCGCGACCATCGACGTTTCCAGCGCCTCAGTCGGCGTCAGCTCGGGCAATATTCCGGGCAGGCAGCTCGCCATCAGCGACTTGCCCGCCCCCGGCGGCCCGACCATCAGCAGATTATGGCCGCCGGCCGCCGCGATCTCCAGCGCCCGCTTGGCGCTTTCCTGCCCCTTCACCTGGCGCAGGTCAGCGGCCCGCATCGGCGGCTCGACCGCGCCGGGCTGGGGCGGCGACAGTGCGGCCGTGCCCTTGAAATGATTGAGCAGGCTCAGAAGATCGGGTGTCGCCACCACCTCCACCTGCCCCGCCCATGCCGCTTCGCTCCCCTGTGCAGCCGGACAGACCAGCCCCAGATCCTGCCCGCCGGCATGCAGCGCCGCCAGCAAGACGCCGGGCGACGGCGCGGTGCGGCCGTCCAGCCCCAGTTCGCCGACGACGATATAGCCCGCCAGCGTCTCGGCATCGATCACCCCCATCGCGCCCAGCAGCGCGATCGCGATCGGCAGGTCGAAATGCGATCCTTCCTTGGGCAGGTCGGCGGGGGAAAGATTGACGGTGATCCGCTTGGGCGGCAGCGACAGGCCGATCGCGGCGATCGCATTGCGCACCCGCTCGCGGCTTTCGGCCACCGCCTTGTCGGGCAGACCAACGACGATGAAAGCCGGCAATCCCGGAACAAGCTGGCACTGCACTTCGATCGTGCGCGCTTCCAGGCCCAGATAGGCCACCGTCGAAACCGTCGCTACCAAAGGCCCCGCCCCCTTCTTCCCCCATGAAGGCGGCCGATCGCTTGTCCCCGTTACTCTTGCGCGTCCGGCCGTCCCTTGAATCCCTGCGCCACGACATACCATTCGACGCTGCCCTTGCGGCTCGCCGGCGGCTTGGCATGCTTGATCGTGGTGAAATGCTTCTTGAGCACCGCCAGCAGCTCCGCGTCGGTGCCACCGGCAAAGACCTTGGCGACGAAGGTGCCGCCCTTGCGCAGATTCTGCACGGCGAAATCGGCGGCCGCCTCGACCAGCCCCATGGTGCGCAGATGGTCGGTCTGGGCATGGCCCACCGTATTGGCCGCCATGTCGGAAATCACCAGGTCCGGCTCCTGCCCCAGCGCCTCGCGCAGCAGGTCCGGCGCCTTGTCGTCCATGAAGTCCATTTCGAACAGGGTGACGCCGGGAATCGGATCGACCGGCAGCAGGTCGATGCCGACCACCGCCGCCTTGGGCGCCATCTTGCGGATCACCTGTGCCCAGCCGCCCGGCGCCACGCCCAGGTCGACGACCGCGCGCGATCCCTTCACGAAATGGAATTTCTCGTCCAGCTCGATCAGCTTGAAGGCGGCGCGGCTGCGCCAGCCTTCCTGCTTGGCCTTGTGGACATAGGGGTCGTTCAGGTGCCGCTCCAGCCAGCGCACCGACTGCGCGGTGCGCCCCTTGGCGGATTTCACCCGCACCTTGCCTGCGCCAGAACCCCTCACGTCGTTGCTCCATGGCGGTCCATCAGGCCGCGCAATATGCCCTCGCGAATGCCGCGGTCGGCGACGCCCAGTCGCTCGGCCGGCCAGATGTCGAGGATCGATTCCAAAATGGCACAGCCCGCGACCACCAGGTCGGCGCGCTCCGTGCCGATGCAGGGCAATCGCTGCCGATCCGCCAGCGCCATGGTCGACAGCCGTTCGGAAATCGCGCGCATCGAACTGCTCGGCACGATCAACCCATCGATCGCCTGCCTGTCATAGCGCGGCAGGTCAAGGTGCAGGCTGGCCAAAGTCGTCACCGTGCCCGACGTGCCCAGCAGCCTGATGCCCGCTTCGCCCTGCGGCAGGCGACGGGCGAGCGGCGCGAACGCCTCGGCCACGCGCGCGCGCATCCGGCCATAGGCGGCCAGCCGCTCGGCCGGATTGGCATGGTCGAACAATTCACTCTCGGTCAGCGACACCACGCCCCAGGGCGCGCTCACCCAATCGACGATGCGCGGCGCGCCGTCGCAATGGGAATCGACCAGCACCAGTTCGGTCGATCCACCGCCAATGTCGAAGATCAGCGCCGGGCCATTGCCCTCTTCCAGCAGCGCGTGGCACCCCAGCACCGCCAGCCGCGCCTCTTCCTGTGCGCTGATGATGTCGAGCGCGATCCCGGTCTCGCGATAGACGCGCTGGATGAACTCGGCGCCATTGCTCGCCCGCCGACAGGCCTCGGTCGCGACCGACCGCGCCAGCGTCACATGGCGCCGCCGCAGCTTGTCGGCACAGACCGACAGCGCAGCGATGGCCCGGTCGATCGCCGCATCGCTGATCCGCCCGGTGGCCGCCAGCCCCTCGCCCAGACGCACGATCCGGGAAAAGGCATCGACCACGATAAACCCGTCCGCTGACGGCTTGGCGATCAGCAGACGGCAATTATTGGTACCCAGATCGATTGCCGCATAGGATCGGCGGTCACGCGCCGTGTAGGGATAAAGGCCCCGTTGCTTCGACGGGGGCGTAATGGCCGCAGCCTTGCTCCCATTACCCGAACCGGAACGGGCGGACTTGCCCGAAACGCGGCCAACCGGGCCGGAACTCTGCGGCGATGGGCGGCTATGCTGCACCAAGGCCGTATCTCACTTCATCAATCGCCGATCGCGCAAATCCGATCGGAACTTGCCTTCATGCTTAAGCGGAACCGCCCGCTTCCGCAAGTGGGCGGGAAACAAGCCGAAAATCCCCGGCATTTCTTCGACCCATTACATTTGCATAAATTACATAATCGATACCGTTAACATAGAAAACGGCATGACCGCCGGATCAGTCAATCAACGTTGGATATTCATAACGCAAAGATAACATTGTGTCTTTTTGGATACATGACAGAAACTTTCATTTTTGGGTAATTGTCTTGCGCCTGATAGCTGCATAGCCTCGCCAACGGTCTTTGGGGAGTTAACATCATGCGCATTCGTAAGAATGGCGCGGGCCTGTTGGCACGCGCCGGTCGTTCTGCCCTTTTGGCATCGGCCGCTCTGTCCGCTCTGAGCATCGCACCGGCAGCCCATGCCGTCGTGCCGAACGACAATAATACGCCGGCCGACATCGTCGATGGCACCGATGTGAACGGCGTCGGCATCATGTATCGCGCCGACGGCTATGTCTGCACCGGCACGCTGATCAATCCGCGCACCGTCATTTTCGCCGCCCACTGCGTCAATGATTATGACCCCAGCACCTACAGCACGGTGAATGACGGCATTCCGGTCGCCTTCGCCTTCCAGAGCAACGCCCGCCCCGGCCTCGTCAACTGGATCAACAACGGCTATCGCACCAACACCGCGCTCAGCGTCTATAACGTCAACAATATCGCCTATAATCCGGACTCGCTCGATCCGCCGGCGCTCAGCTTCCTCTATGGCGACACGGCGATGGCCACGCTCGACACGCCGGCCAGCGACGTGCCGACCTGGGCGATGCTCTTTTCCGCCCTGCCCGCGCCGGAAAGCATCAGCGACACGACCGGCACCGGCTATCATGTGACGATCACCGGCTATGGCCGCAGCGGCAGCGGCACCACCGGCAACAGCTATGGCATCGATTATCGCCGCAAGGTGGCCGAGAATTTCCTCGGCATGCTCGGCTCGCTCGACGATATCGACATCTTCCTGTTCGGCGAAGGCGGTGGCTATACCCAGAATCTCTACCAGACCGACTTCGACGATCCGACCCGGACCAACGAATTCGACTTCAATGTCTTCAAGGACGATGCGCTTCCCAATGAAGGCAATACCGCCGGCGGCGATTCCGGCGGCCCGCTGATCCTCGACCAGACCTTTGACCAGAAGGTGGTGCTGGGCGTCCTGTCGGGCGGCAGCCGCTACTTCCTGGAACAGCCGCAAAGCTCTTATGGCGGCTCCGCCTTCTATCAACCGCTCTACCTCTTCTGGGACTGGATCGCGCAGAATAATCCCTATCGCTACGCCACTGCCAAGGCCGGCGACGGCAAATGGAGCGACGCCAGCCACTGGGTGACGGCGCTCGATCCCAATTACATGATCATCGACAGCAACGGATCGTTGGTGAACGGCGTGCCGACCACGCCCGGCGCCGGCGCCTTTGGCGAGGATGATGCGCAGAAGTTCGGCCAGGTCTGCTACCAGCCCAATGATGGCTCGGACGACGCCTGTTACGACGTCGGCACCGACACGCTGCTGATCAATGGCGAGCCGGTCGAGGCGACCGACGCGACCACCACCAGCGGCAGCAAGACCGTCGCCGACAACAAGGGCAAGGTCGAGATCGCCGAGCGCAGCCCGTCTGATGGTGCCGCCAGCCTGGCGGACGAGGCCATCGTGGAGGCCCAGGCGGAGGGCGATGCCGTCCTGCCCGCCGCGACCCTGGCCAACGGTCTGCCCGGCGCCACCAATTTCGTGCCGAACAATATCGACCCTGTCGCTGCGCAGGGCGTCGTCGGTCGCTATTATGACGTCACGCTCAGCGCCGCCGGCAAGACCACGCTCGACATCGACGCCACCGTCGATCGCTTCACCATCTCGGGCACCGGCTCGACGCTCGACGTGACCAGCGCCGGATCGCTCACCAGCCTGATGGACATCAATCATCTCGCCGGCGTGGTGAATGTCGATGGCGCGGTCGAAACACCGGGCGACTATCTGCTGCTCTCGGGCCTGCTCTCGGGCAAGGGCACGCTGCGGACCCCCTATTTCACCAACATCATGGGCGTGGTCGCGCCTGGCGGCATCGGCACCATCGGCACGCTCACGGTCGAGGGTAATGCCATCCTCTCCTCGGGCAGCACGCTGCATGTCGACCTTGGCAGCAGCGGTTCCGATCTGCTCGCGGTCAAGGCCACCGATGATGTCGAAGGCGTCGCGGCGGTCGATGGCAAGGTCGTCTTCGGCGCGGCGACCGGCGCCAAGCTGCGCTATGGCAGCCGCTACACCTTCCTGACTGCGGAAGGCGGCGTCGAAGGCACGTTCGACACGCCGACCAACATCAGCGCCATCCTGAAGCCCGTGCTGACCTATGGCGCCAACAGCGTCAGCGTCACGGTCGATGCCGGCACCTATGCCGGCGTCGTCAATGGCGGCTCGCAGGTGCAGACCAGCTTTGCCCGCCTGCTCGATCAGAACCGCGCCCTCTACGGCAATTATGCCACCCTCTATGGCGAGGCCGACCTGCTGAGCGTCGCCGCGATCCAGGCGTCGCTCGAAGCCATGGCACCGCGCACCGAAGCGCTCCGCACCTCCATGTCCGAAGTGCTGAACGACAATATGGCCCGCTTCTATCGCGATCGCCTGGCACGCGTCAGCGGCGGCAGCATGGGCGGCACGCTGACCATGACCGGTCAGCCGCTCCAGCTCGCCGCGCTCAGCATGAACAATCTGAACCTGGGCATGGATCAGGGCGGCGGCAACGAAACCGTCACCCAGGAAAATGCCCTGCCTGAAGACGTCAGCGCCTTCATCGCCGGCGGCTATATCGACGGCAAGAGCGATCCGATGCGGGGCGCCATCACCACCGGCCGCGACAAGTTCGACGGCTGGTATGGTGCGGCCGGCATCGAAAAGATGATCGGCGACGATGCCGTGATCGGCCTGGCCGCCTCCTTCAGCGAGCTCAAGGGCAATACCGGCATCGGCGACACCGCCCGTTCCCGCCTGTACCAGGCCACCGTCTATGGCAATTGGGATCTGGGCGGCGTCGTTCTGGATGGCGTCGGCAGCGCCGGCACCCTCACCAGCAAGACCAAGCGCGCCTTTGCGGTGGGCACCACCCCCTACACACTGCGCGGCAGCGACCAGCAACTGGCCCTGTCGGGTGAGATCGGCATCGGCGCGCCGCTGGGTGGCGACGCCTTCACCATCACGCCGCGCGCCTCGCTGCGCGGCGCCTATATCAGCGGCGGCAACCTCGCTGAATATGGCGGCGACACCGCGCTGGTGATCCATCGCCATGCGATCCAGAGCGCGCAGGGGCGCCTGGGGGCCACGGCGAAGATCGATGTCGGCGGGTTCAAGCCCTATCTGACCGCCAATTATGTCCATGAGTTCCGCGACCAGCCGGCCTATTTCCTGGCCAATTTCGTCGGCGGCACCGGATCGCTCGCGCCCTTCGCGCTGGGTGGCTCGGACAAGAATTGGGGCGAAGTGGGCGGCGGCCTGACCCTCAGCACCGGCAATGTCGACATCAGCCTGTCGGCCGACACCACCGCCTGGCGCGGCAACCTCAGCTATCAGAGCTATCGCGCCGCACTCAAATTCCGCTTCTGACAGTAGCTCCCCGGCAACAGAAGCATTGGGCCGTCCCGCATGGGGCGGCCCTTTTTTTTTTGCGGGCAGCCCCCTCCGGCCAATTACCGATTGCCTCTGCGCCTCTCCGCTCGGACAAATGCAGCATGAAAGACCATGGCCCGCCCCTGTCCCGCCGGCACATGCTGTCGCTGACGGCGGGCGCCATCCCGGCCCTGTCCTGCGCGCCCGGCCTGGCCGTCGCGCCGCCTTCCGGACTCGACGCCATCGCCCGCAGCCGGGGCCTGCGCTTTGGCACCGCCGTATCGCCCACCCATCTGGACGATCCGGCCTTTGCCCAGTTGATCGTCCGGGAATGTTCGGTGCTGACCGCCGAGAATAATTTCAAATGGAAATATCTCGAAGCCAAGGAGGGACAGCGCAACCCGGCAAAGGCGCTGCGCGTCCTGCGCTTCGCCAGCCGCCACCGCATGTCGCCGCGGGGCCATACGTTCGTCTGGAACCAGGATGATCGGGTGCCCGGCTGGCTGATCGCCAATGAGGCGGCGCTGGCACAGAAGGGTGGCGCCCCGCTCATCGCCCTGATGAACGATCATGCCCGCTATATTGCGACCACCTTCCCCCAGATCGAATCATGGGACTGCGTGAACGAGGCATTCGTCGTCCAGAGCGGACAATTGAAGAACTCGATCTACACCCGCATCCTTGGCCTGGGCTTCTTCGACCTCGCCTTTCAGCTGATGGCGCAATATGCCCCCCATGCGCAGCGCGTCTATAATGGCAATATGAGCTGGGAGCAGAATCCCGATCATCGCGACGCCGTGCTGCGCGTGCTGGAACAGGCGCTCAAGCGCGGCGTGCCGGTCAATGCCATCGGCATCCAGAGCCATCTGGGCAATACGCTGGGCCGCGGCCGCGACGAACGGGCCTGGAATCGCTTCCTTGCCGAACTGGACGCCATGGGCATGACGGTGCTGATCACCGAACTGGATTGCGCCGACCGCCATCTGAGCGACCAGGAGCCGGCCAGACGCGATGCCGAAATTGCCGCCTTCGTGAAGGGCTATCTCGACATCACGCTCAGCCATCGCAATGTCTCCCAGGTCATCTGCTGGGGCCTCAGCGATCGCTATTCCAATCTCAATCGCGACAGCTATCCGACCAAGAGCCGCCGCCCGGATGGCCTGCCCATGCGCGGCAACCCCTTCGACGATGCGCTGCGGCCCAAACCCTTTTATGATGCCATCGCCACCGCCCTCGCCGCCTGTCCGGTGCGATGATCGGGCGGACCGCTGGACAGGATCGGCGACCCTATTAGGGTAGGGCGATCGACAGACAGGGGCCAGGCCGATGCATCCGGTGGAATTGTTCGAACTGCTGGTGGCCATGCTGCTGGCGATCATCGCGCTTCATTATGCCGCGCATCGGCTGGGCCTGCCGCCGGCGGTCGCCTTGCTGACCGGCGGCACCTTGCTCGCCTTCGTGCCCGGCCTGCCGGTCATCTCGCTTGACCCCGAACTGGTCCTGGTCATCTTCCTGCCGCCGCTGTTGATGGACGGCGCCTGGTTCATTGCGCTGGGCCATCTGCGCCGCCACCTGATCGGCATCATGTCACTGGCGATCGGCGCGGTGATCTTCACCACGCTCGTGGTCGCCGCCGTCGCCCATGCCCTGATGCCGTCCCTGCCCTGGGCCGCCTGCGCCGCGCTGGGCGCGATCGTCTCGCCGCCCGACGCCATTGCCGCGCGCGCCGTGCTGCAACGCGTGCATCTCCCCCGCCGCCTGTCGGTCCATGCTTTTTCACCCTCTAAATTTATCGAAGGGATCTGGTTGAGCCGACCACAGTTCGCTCTGTGACGGTTTGGCCCCTCGCTTCGACGAAGCATGTTCCCACTGCCGAATGAAAGGCGCGGGCGCTTCGTAAATTTGGCGATCAAGTCAGCTGAAGGAACGCCTTACGCCCGGCTAGGGCTTCTTAAAATCGGGATCGTTGAGGAGGATGTCCAGAACCGCGCCAAACTCGAGGTCAGAGTCGGCAAGGCGCTTGATCACGATCATTATCCGATCGAAATCAACCTTTGACAAACTGTTCTGATTCTCTGCGATCGTGTTAGCAGTCTTTCGCAAAAGGCTGAGTGACCTTTTATCCTTAAGTCCTAAAGAACGGATCAGCTCTCTGTCGAGGTATGAGCGCACCGTAGTGCTTACCTTCACATGCCCCATTGCTCTTGCAAGGTCATGCAAGACAGCATTCTCGACGGTTTGATCCCATTTGAACCCGTTGAGAGCGAAAGCCTCGTCCCAAAGTCGCGCGCAGGTCTCCGAGGCCCAATAGGCCCGTAGTCGATGTCCGCTTCCCAGCACGCCCGCGCCATGAAACGCTGATTTCAAGATGTTGCCAATTGTCTTCCTACTGAGGCCTTCCATGGGCGCAACGCCAAATGGCAAGAAAATTGAGTAGGATAGCGGATCGGAGCCTAGCTTTGGAGCATGCCCCACAAGGATCGCTTTTCGGACTAACCAGATGCCGATGGTCAAAAGGTCAAGGAAAACGTCATTGGCTAGGGGAACGTCACGGCGTTTCCCTCCTTTGCCATCAACAGGCATCCAAATATTGCTATAACCTTGGCGCTCTCTCCGTTCAATTTCTCGAAGAAGCGCCGCTTGACCCATCTTGCTATAGGCGAGGAGGTCAAGGGGATGCCTAACTCTTGATCCAGGCGCTTCGAAATCGGACATCGACCGAGCATCCGGAATCTGGATATTCGAATTTTTTAATGCGATCCCGGCTGAAATTACCGACGCCGCTTCTATTTCAAGTGCGCGGAATCCTCCCTTAACAGCACAGATCCCTACCAACCAATTCCTCTCTGAAGTTAAAGGATCTGTTGGCCGACCTCGGCTTTGGGCCTCAGTCTCATTGGCCTGACGAGGGGTCCTTAAATAACTGAGGACCTTAGCAACAGCGGCTTGGTCGGGGGTTGGCTCCTGGGTGACCTTCTGCTTCGATTGCTCAGCTAATGCCCACCGTACATTCTTAGCGCCGTCATCAATATGGAAGGTGCCGTTCTGAGAAATCCAACGGCTCCCAAGATTCCTGCGCTGAAGCGTAATCGGCCCGATGAGGTCGACAAGCAGACAATCCATGATTCCGTAGTCATCCGGCCCACACAAGAAATAAAAAGTAAAAATGACATCGATTTTTCGGTTGATACGATTTTTTGAATCTATTTCGATCCGATCTCCATCCTGTATAGATTTTGTATCAACCTCATTGAGATAAGAACGCCAATCTACAATAGTCTGATCGCAAATACATTTCCAGTCTATGCTATTTCTATTGAGATATATGAACCAATCTCTCAGTATGTAGGCCTCTACGAGCATTGATGATATCTGTACTCGTCTATAACGGAATGATTCTCCAAAATACTTCACAAGTGGCTCGAACAAAGATCCATCTGGCGCCTGAATGAGAGGAAGTTTGGGCGCTTTCTCTCCTCGCCATTTGAAATCTTTCCCGGCCTTCTTGATAGAATATCCGTGATTAGTGCTGACAGGCATGAATTCACGCGCTCTACGTCTTGGGAGATCTAGCGTTTGAAGCCCTGATATCCGCGTCTGCGCCCGCCGATTCTTTCAACGCCATTATCTCACCGATTAACTGAGCATTCTGGTCTACCAGAGCGGCGACCTCGCGTTTCAGCCGAGTCAACTCTTGCGCAAGTGTTTCTTCCTTGCCCTTCTGCTTTTTTATTGAATCGCGAGCAGCCAGAAAACGGCGTGTAAGATCAGGATATTTACCAACTACTGGGCGATCAATCATTGGATCTGCCCAAGTTCCGAGAGCGGTTCCATCCTCTAAGCTGAGTGTTGAAGGGCCGACCCACTGCCGGAGGGCAGTATTATCCTTTGGGCTACGCTCTCCTGCGGGAACGCCGTGTTTCGCCCATTCTTCAAGCAGGGACACCTTTGCCTCAAAGGCCGCCTTAGTATTGCGCGCTCGCTCAGCCGGGGATTGTCCCATTCACGCAACTCCGCGCTCGGCGGCGACCCGCGCTTGTCGAATGACCGTCTTCGCACGGTCGACCTTAGCTGCCGCGGCTTCGCGGTAGGCCGGGTGCTGCGGCGCGTCGACGGCAGCGACGGCCACGTTTATACGATCTTCTATGACGCGCTGATTTTCTGAGAATGCAACGCCATATATGCATGCTAGACAAGTGGAGATGCTGGAGTAGGCGTAGTCAGGCCGGTCAGCGGACCCCACCTTATACGCTTTTCCATACTTCCGAATGATACATGCGCATTGTGCGACATCGTCGCCTTTTAGCGGACTAAAGCCGCACTGCGCGAAGGACCCGGGCACCGGTTCAAGGTTTTTCGTCGTTGCATATACTTTGCACGCCTTGAGAAAATACGCCCCGGCCAGGTCGCTCGTGTCATTTGCAAGCGGGCTTTGGATACGAACGTCCACAGCGACAGCTTCGACGATTTCTTCCAGGTCTCGGTATAAAGTAGCAGCGCCGTAGCCAATAGGATGCTCATTGCCTGCGTCCATATCGATCAAGCGCTCGACAATTGCCCCCTCCTTCACCTCAGTAAAGTCCTTGTTGCGGTCGATTAGCCGAAGGTGGGCTTCTCGCAGCCCGCGCGCAGCTTCCTCATCGGCCGGCTGGCGAGTCCTTTCAGCAAGCTTTATCGCCGCGTCCCTCCGCTCGCGGATTTGCGCGATGAGCCGCGGAACAACTTCGGACAAGTATCGGCGTGTCATTTCAGGATCGAAATGACGCAGGAATCGGCTCAGCGCATCAAGGTTAGAATGCCGATCGCCGTAGTAGAAAAATACAGAAAAGGTTTTTCTTAATTGATGATTCGCAAGAGATAAATCATCACGTGATAGTGCAATCTCTAAATTGCACATCGACGCAAAGTCTTTGATGAGATTTCTTGGTTCGAAGTGGAAATATGGCTGGGTGCGCCTCCCGTCTTGATGAGTGTCGGTGCTGAATACAGATGGTCTGTAAATCAAACTGATCCATGATTGATCTGCATCGCTGCGCGCCTTCTCACTCAGCTCCTCAAGAATATTGATGGCTCGCACCAAGCTTGGCGGAACCGGTATCTGATCATAGTCCCGAAGCGTTTTCAGGATGTATGTCGATAGCCACCAGTGCCCCTCAGCGTCGCGCTCGGTAGATCCAGCTTGAAGAGCCAAGAGTTCGCCGCGGCGTCGAGCAGAGAATCCACCTATCATTAAGCAGCAAGCACAAATTAAATAGTAATGCAGATCGTTTAAAGTGAGTCGATTGTCGCCATCTCGCGGTAATGTGCTTGGCCATGACCAATACGGTATTATTGCCGGTAGATTGGGATTATTCGGCCAATACTTATTAATGGCCACCTGAACATTTTCCCTGAACTCGCTCCTCATACCATCCTGAGTAGGGGTCATTCCCCCATAATTCTTGTAAACGGAAAGTGCCGCAGAACGCGCTGCATCCACGATCGCTCGTACTGGCCCCACAAGATCCAGAACCCATTTTGCCCCGTGGTCAAGCAATGCGAGCCAACTGGACGGCTCGATGATGGCTGTCTGCCCGTCAGTCCGGCCGGCGGCCTGAGCTCTCTTCGTCCGTGATGACTTCCTGAATGGATCAAAATTGAGCGGGTCGCTGATAGCCTTGCATTGCGAAAGCGTCCAAAGCGCTTCCAATCCCTTGAAGGCCTGCCCCGCACTCCCAGCGGTCAGCTGCGGCGGTTTCTCGGCATCCCGATATGGAACTTTTTTGCCGGCCCGCAAGAATTTTCTGTTGAACTCAAGGTTAGGATTGATCGAAAGCAAACCACCGCGCAGCATCGCGCTGGCATCAGGTGGCAAATACTTCGATGCCAAGCCTAGTTCTGCATGAACCTGCATCATTTCGACATTGATTATGCCATTTACGATCTTTCCAGGGATCGGAAGTCCATCTGCCACTCTACCTAAGTATTGTTCGATCCTTGGTTCTAAAGAAATCAGGCCGAACTGCCCCTCACGAGCATAACGATCAAAATAGCGCTCAAGGACTCTTGGAGTTATATCCTCATTACAGACGAGCCCTTCATCGAGGCGCCACCTGACGAAAGCGGTATAGTTAGTTAAAATAGAAAGCGCCGCCTTCGGACCTTTTCCAGGTAGTATTCCTCTTCCGAACATCGTCTCGGCCACGATTACTTTCGATATAATTAGGTCATCTATATAATCGCTCAACGGGATTTTTCCCGGCAAAACTGGAACGGAAAAATCAAAGGTGTATTTGGCGGGTCGGCCTTTAGTAATATGCGCATCAGTCACAACCCAATAATTGTGAAGCAAGGATTGCTGCCCGACGCTCTGTGGCTTTCCCTTTGGGCGGTTCAGGGCTGAAGATAGCAACCAAGGAGGAGCCTCTCCGTAACCTTGCATGATCTCATCGTGCTTGTCTCTTGGGCTCATGACCTAGATCTCATCAATAGATGGGAGGCAAATCGTCTTATTCCGGAGTTTGGCTGAAGCTGCCCTCGCTGCTTGCCAGTAAAATTTAGAAAGACCTTTCGCGCAGACCTGTCGTCCAATCGCTTTGACAATGCCGAGTGCAGGAAGGTGAAGAACGGTGAACTGGGGGAGATTACGCGTCTCAGTCCGTTCCTTCGTAAGCGCCCAATGTGCCAAAAAGAGCTCCTCTAGATTGGGTCGACTTGGCACGAATGAAAAAGTGATCCCATCCGGAGATGATCGTGGGGCCTCTAGTCCGAGGGCTGCGAAAAGGCCGCTTTCTTTCGTGAAGTGGTAAGACTTCATCAATTCCTCGCTCGACCTGTCGAGGCAAAGGGAGAGAGATTTTAGAGTTCTCGATCGACTTACGATTGCTTCGATGCCGTACTGAAAGTCCCTAACGGCGGCATCAAGTTTTGCATTAACAATGCTGCTGTTCAGATAGTGCGGCATCAAGACGCCGTAACCATTGTGCTGCGCAACGGCCCTAACATTAGAAACCGTAGAAAGATCTCCCAAGGATAGTTGGAGACCAGTCGTCCGGATTGCGGGATAAGTGCATTCTGGTCTCGATGCTATTGATTCTATGCCATAATCTTTCTCACGTTCGAGGGTGCTTCCCGTATATTCGCGAGGCGTTACGACCTTACCCAAATGGTTTATCGTTAGCCAGAATGATCCCGCATCTGGATGTGACTTGCCGCAAATATCTTTATGGCGATCCAGAACAACTTTTCGCATGTGTGCAAATTTGTTCAGCACAAATGCCAAACTCATGTGGCCCGATGAGGAAGGGCTTTTGATTATCGCATGACCATCATTATTCTGATCGGGGTCATAATTTTTGACCGTCTCCGTATAAATCCCCTGTGCGCTTTCTAGCTTGTTACCCGAAATCTCGTCATCATCTGTAATATAGGCGTAGACATGAGCATTGCGCCTAGACTTAAAGCTAGCCAAGAAATTCTCGGTACCGATATACCAATTTTCCGATGACTTGAACAAAAGCGGATCGGCTGGAAGATCGATTATCGGCTGCTTGTTCCAGTATGTTTCGCACGCGAAGAAGCCCATCGCCGCTGAAACGGCTGCTAAGGGCGGACCGAGGCAGGCGTGCAGGAGCCTACGAACCAGAAACTTGTCGTTTACCCCGAGTTCTTTCAGATCGACCTCCGCCTCACGCATCCATAATCCTGGAGAACGAAGCTGACGCGCGAATTGCGTTCTGAAGTGCGATGATTCTTCGGGTGAGGTTCGTTCATTGGGCAGCAAGTACGCGGCATTCTTTCGGTGCAACCTGAGAGACATCTCAAGGGCTGTTCTTATGAGCTCGGCGCCTTCCCTAGAACGAGAATAAAAATCCTGATCAGATAGTATTCTTTCACCGTAATCGAATAGCTTGAAGTAATTCTCCAAAATCCTTACATACTCCGCTCGGAGTAAGTCGAGTGCAATTTTGTTACGCCCGTCGGCCGGGATATCCTTCAATTCGCACCACTCGGCTTCGCCTAGGGGGCGATGGCCTTCATCTTCCCCTTGCCTATGCACCGGCACGCGCAGTTGGCCGTCAGCGATATAGGGTATGCACGATACCCCTGATTGAGACAGGCGCCGAAGGGCCGTGCAACCGATAGCAACCCGAGAGCGGCGAGTTGACGCAGCTTGTGTTGGGGTCGCTTGGAGGCCGTTGGTAATCCACTGATTGGCGGCTTGGTGAAATGCGAGCGAGTAACTCTGAAACGAAGTGTTATCCAAGGCATCTGCGTTGCCTTGCATCGCCGCCAGAACCCTCGTGCTACTTGCATCTTTTCGGGAGGTTAGGAAACAGATGAAGTCTTTCAAACCATCGAGATTTGACACAACCAAGCCGGCGATCGCACTAGAAAACTCTGGGCTCAGTGTCGCAGAGACGTTTGCCCAGCTCTCCCGCAATACATCCGAACTCATAGGTTCCGCACACCAAGCCCACCGAGTTGACCACCCACTCGACCGCGACAGATGGGCATCGACGGGCCGATAGTTCCGTTGGCCGCACTCGCTCTCACGTGTTTGGCTATTGCGCTCTATTAGATGGAAAAATCGGAAAGCCTGCACAAAAAAATGCAGTTATTGATAGAATCATAAAATATAAAATCATTAATCGAGGCTACGGAGATCTATTAATCAATACGTTTTTTATGAATGTCGGAATATTTATCACTAATAAATTGAAGATTATTTTTTAAATCGGACATTCACGTCCGATTTGCGATAACCGTCACGCTACGATTAGATATTTCCGACTTCACTAAACGGACGTCATCTCCGATTGATATTTCGTGATTAATCGGAAATCTCGCCTTGATCTCGATTCCTTTAGTTGGCTGGCCGGGGGCAATTCCTGATCGGAGGCGTAGGTCGGGATCATGCAAGCGGTATGGCCAGTGGGTCCTCGCGGCCGATACGCTGGAGGGCCGCACCTGCTTTCTGCTCGAAACGCTCGACGCTGTTGGTGATATGATCGGATACGAGAGCGTTCCCAGCTTTGTGACAATGTTCCGCAAGGCCCTCGGCAATGCGCCTGGCCGACATATGGCGCAGCGCCATTCTTGGGCTGCAAGCTGAATGGCGTGGTCGCTCAGTCATCGACGAGGTGGCATGGTCGCGAAGCGCGACCATGCCACGGATCATTATCAGGCCAGTTCTTCCAGCAGTGAGGCAAGGCTGCTGACACCAGCAGCACCGAGCGGCTGAACGGGCTCGCGCGGCGCGCCAACCGGCAGTCCCTTGATGCCCACGTGCGGGAGCTTCAGGCGGAACTTCTTCATTGCCCTGCTGACCAAAGTCACAGCTTTTCCTTGGTTGAAGCGTCCGACGAAGCCGGAACGTTTCACCCCTAAATGTTAGTCCGCGGAGCGCTCGTGCTATTTAATGCGCCGTTGAAGCCTGGCTGGTTGCTACTTAACGGTAGCGCACCGAAAAATCGTCAAGTCGGAGAACGGCGTGAAAGCTGGGAGCCATCATCACACTGCTGGAAGTGTCAGCGCTCGATCCCGGCAATGACCTAGCCCGGCTTATTCATCGGGCTTGGTCAGAAGGATTGGCGGGAGTGGTGTAAGCGATTGCTTTGGTGTAGGAAAATGGGTGTCTAGACCAGTCCTGCAGCGAGGCAATTTATGCCACGGGCCACACCCGCCGGGAGCGATGATAGCGCGCCGGGATTTTCGTTTCCAGCGATCGGGCGCAAGAAAATCACAGCCGCGTTCGACGGAGGTCGGCTCACCTCGGATGGCGGTGTTCTGCTGCTGGCACAGGCCGAGCGCGCGATGGGGCTTTGCCGGCGGCTTGCGGCTTGCATTGCCGATCCGCGGGACCCTGTGCGGGTGATCCATCGCCTTGATGACATTCTGCGTGCCCGCGTGTTCGCGATCGCGTGCGGCTACGAGGACGCCGATGATCTCGACGCTCTGCGTGACGATCCGGGCTTCCGCCTGGCGCTGGACAAGCTGCCGGGATCGGGCGCGGGGCTGGCCAGCCAGCCGACGATGAGCCGGTGGGAAAATGCGCCGACCACACGCGAGCTGGCCAGGATGATGGCCGCGATGATCGACATCTACTGCATCAGCTACCCCGCCGCGCCGGCGGCGGTGACGCTGGATATCGATGACACCTGTGACGTTGTTCATGGCTATCAGCAGCTCTCCTTCTGGAACGGGCATCATGGCGAGCGCTGCTTCCTGCCGATCCATGTCTACGACACTGCCACCGGCCGACCGGTGGCGATGCTACTGCGCACCGGCAAGACACCGTCGGGCGCCGAAGCTGCCGGCCACATCCGGCGCCTGGTGCGCCATCTGCGCCGGCACTGGCCAGAAACGCACATCACCATCCGCGGCGACGGGCACTATGGCCGGCCCGAGGTCATGGCCTTCTGCGAGGCGGCCGGCGTCGATTACGTGTTCGGCCTGCCAACCAACGCCGCGCTGCGTGCTGATCCCGAAATCGTCGCTGCCGCCGATGCCTGCGCGGTTAAGCGGGCTCAGCGCCAATATCCGGTCCTGCGCAACTATGCCGAGACCCGCTACGGCGCGAAGAGCTGGAAGTGCCAGCGCCGCGTCGTCGCCCGGATCGAGGCCAGCACGCTGGGCATGGACATCCGCTATGTCGTCACCTCGCTGGCCGAAGGTTCGGCTGAGCATATCTACGACACCCTCTACTGCGCTCGCGGCAACGCCGAGAACCTGATCAAGCGCCACAAGACCCAGCTTGCCAGCGATCGTACCTCGTGCCGATCTGCCAACGCCAACCAGATGCGCATCATCCTGCACACCGCCGCCTACTGGCTCGTGTGGCGCATCCAGCAGGAAATCCCGAAGGCTGCCGCGCTCGCCACCGCCGAGTTCGCAACGCTGCGCCTGCGGTTGCTCAAGGTCGCCGCCCGCGTCATCGAAACCGCTACGCGCATCCGCGTCGCCTTCGCGTCAGCCTGCCCCGATGCCAGCCTGTTCAGAACCCTTGCCACCGGCCTCCGGCCGGCACCCACATAACCAGCGCGGCAATGCCGCCGAAAGCCCGAGCCCTCGTCCTTCAACCTCGAAAAGCCCATCGATCCTGACGCGGTGAAAAAACCCGCCGGAGGAGCTTGCTCTGATCACCCGGCGACCGACAAACCATGCTCGGACCAACCCGGAGCGGAGGCCTCATGAATAGTGCGGGCTAGACGTCGAACGGCAATTTCCCACGGAGGCCACTGTCGGACCTGATCTCCTTGATCGCTCTCCACACCTGCTTTTTCGCCGGCTCGGGAATGGAGGCGATGTCGTTGCTCACCGACGTGAGGAAGGACATTCCTCCATCCCTCTTGGCAATAGTTCGGAGGATGCGTTCCGCATCTCCTGCCCTTGCGGCGGCAAACGCCACGTCTCGGGGTCGCCATCGCGAATGCAATGCGGCCTGCGCCAGCGCCCTGCGAGCGATCTTGCAGCGATCCCAATCGAGGAACATGAAAACGAATGAAAGGAATTCCGGCAGGCTCTCTTGCTGAAGCTCCCGATAGACAGGTGGGAAGACGGCCACCAGCAGCGCGGAGGCAGAAGGCCCGTGCTGCTCCATGACATAGGGCAGAAGGCGGGCCGAAGCGCGAACGTAGCCCCTGATGTTCACGGAAGCGGAATCCCAGAGCATTCGCGAAGCAGCCTCCGCAGCCTGGTATGTGATGTCCAAGGTGCGGCGAGCCATCACCATGTCCGTCAGCGCCTCGGGTTCGTTGACGAGACGCTTTCGGGTGACAGGAGCAGCGGCATCAAACAGCAGGAGATTTCGGCTCACGATGGGCGTGGCCAGATCGGCGGCGATCCCTACTCGGATTGCACGCTGAGCATCCACCTCAGCGCCCGTCCGATCGATCAGGGTGGCGAGTTGCTTGTCATACGATGGGTCTGCACCCTGAACGAGCGCTTCATAGAGGCACTTGGCTGCGAGGACACTGCCCCGCCGACCGGCGAGGTCCGGGAGGATTTCGATCACGAGCGTCAGGAGATCGCCCGCCGGCATGGGCACGGATTCTGCGATGCGGGCCAGAAGTTCAGTGGAACGCGCATCCGAACGGATGACAGCTATGACACGCCGCAGGTGACCGGCTCGGTCGAAGATGCGCTGCAACTCATCCTGCGACGCTTCTTGGAGTGTGTCGATAAGCAGCGCCGCACGACGTGGATCTGCAGCCGTGAAGGTGTCGAGGATCCAATCGACGTCAGATGGCGTCGGCTGCATCAGATCCTTCAGCATTGTGTAAATGATGTCCGAGTTTTTGGCCCGGACGACTATATCGAGCACGGAACGCGAGGCGCCGACCCTCCGTGCCGCCTGCACGATTACGTCGTTGAGCATTGGCCTTTGAAGCCCATTCGCCCGGAGAAGATGCTCGGCTTCGGAAACGACCTGCTCGGCGGTTGATTCCGAGAGACAATCGCTCAGCAGATCCGCGTGCCTATCGGCCACGAGGTGGGGCAGCATCCGCCGATGCGCCTGCGACCGTTCTTCTGCCGATGCATCGGCCATGCTATGCAACAGAGGCCGCTCAACGCCGGTTTCCATGCCAAGCGTCATGGGTATGAGTTCCGGCGTCGCCAGCAACGTCTTCAGAAGATTCCGTCCGGTGAGCTCCGCCAGCATGTGCGCGACCGGCTCGAACGGTACCGCATCTGAGAGACCCTGTGCGATTCCGCTCAGAAGGAAGTCGCCTCCTTCCTCCTCAAGCAAGGAGGGGATCGCGACGACTGCATCGCGTGGATGCCGGGCAGCGAAAGAGGCCGTAAGCGACCGGATCGACCGGGCCAATGACAGCTGCCAGCGGGTATTGCCCAACTTGGAGATCAGCACCTGCAGGAATCGCCAGGCTTCGGCGGGTGGGAAGTTCGAGACCGCCGCCTGCGCCGCGCGCGCGAATGTCGGTGTCAGGCCAGCGACGAGATCCGCCCGCCTTGAGGATCGCGTGTTGGCGATATCGAGTAGACCGAGTGCCGCATGGGGCTCGGCGTCGACCTTGCGGGAAAGCTCCTCCCACAGCATGGAGAGGCGCAGGGACTGAACGCTTCCCTCATCGTCGCCGGCCATCTCTCCGAACACATCGAGTTCGGAGAATGAAGGGTGGGGTGCTCGGAACACCGCGTCCACGATCCTTGACGCCCACGGATGCCGTGCGGAGCCCGGCCTGCTGCCGTCAATGCGCCGCCCCTTCCAATCGGAAAAGTTAGGACGGGCATCGATCGGCGCGAAGACGAGATCGAAGCTCTTCTTCGCTATGGTTCGAGGGGAATTGCAGAAGGTCGAGATAGTGTAGCGACGCCTCATCGAAGGCCAGATGGCCGTGAGGATGCGAAGCGCTATGGTGTCCGGAGAAGTGGCACCGAAGACTGCGACCGCAGGGGAATCCTCGAGAAACAGCGCCTCCAGCAGTTCGATGCCGGCGCCGTCCACCGGAGGAAGTGGACGGCCTTTCGGCGCTTCGACCGACAGCCTCTTGCAGGGAGCAGTTGCCCCAACCTCGGTAACGACCACTGACAGCGTCCACGGGTCCACATCGGACATCCACTCCGCCATGGGAATGACTAGCGATCGCGTCCGGACACATCCGGCGCGCGGAGCCTCCCGATCCTGCCATGTCCTGGCGAGCACGTAATGCGTTCCGCTCGGTAGGGGGTAGCAGGTGAGATACGGCGCGAACTTCTCTCCCGGCGCGAGGGGGCCCGCCAGATCCGACAGGCGGTCGACCAGATCCTGATCTCGCGGAGGCAGCCGGATGGTGCCGGACAAAAGTTCATGTCCTTGCCGATATCCGTGAAGTTGCTGCTCGATGATCACTGCCGCCTCAGTTGCCGAGAGCCCAGGCGAGTGGCAGCGTGACATCTCCATCCTCAACCATCACGCCGTCGCGCATGACCGCGGTGTATCCGACATCAGAGAGATCACGTCCCTTCAACGAATCCCTGAAGGGCTTGTTCGGCGTTCCCCGAAGATTCCCGCCGACGATGGACATGCCGAACACGTCTATGTCGAGGCGGCCGGGCGTCCTTATCCTACCCGCGAACATGGGGAACTGGTCCTCGAGATACTTCATGGGACCGGCTCTCTTCGCCTTCGGGTCGAGCATATCCCATGCGGTTATGACAATCGCCACCCGCGGCTTCCCACCATCGGCTCGGTCAGACAGCAGGAGCGAGAGATAGCGGACGAGTTCGCAGAAGCCCACCTGCGCTGGCAGGACATCGCGCTTTTGCACCACATCCGGTACATCCATTCCTTCACCGGTATCGACCGTGGACACCGCGTCCGGCAGGTCGACGACGATCGTCTCGACCTCGTCGGTTTCGGCTACCTCTCCCACCACAGGTGCAGCGGGGTTTGCGATTGGTTCGCCATCCTCATCCTCGTCATCGCCGTAGTCGTCGTCATCTTCGTCGAGATCGTCATCGTCCTCTTCTTCGTGCCCCTGGAGGAGGTCGCGCGCAGTGACCCAGTTCATGGGCTGATGGTTGAACTTGGAATGCGCGCCGATGAACAGGATGGCCGACGAGGATGCCTGAAGGGCGTCCATCCAATCCTGCGGCAATTCATAGGACTTGATCGCCCTAGACCAAAGCTCGCCGGTGATGTCGGGCACGGTCAGATCGCGCGGTGGCCCGGCGCCCTCATCCCCACGCACGGTGATGGTGAAGTCGCGCCTTCCGCTCTCCTCCATGTTCTTGTCGCTTCTAGGAGCGAATTTGCGCGCATGGAGATGGGCGACTGCCTGATTCACATACTCGATGTTGTCGGGCAGTTGCGGCGCGCGCAGCTTGCCCTTCTTGGCAGCGAAGGCCAGCCACAGCCGAGCGATGTAGTTGGTTTTTCCCGAGGCCGGTCCGCCCACTAGGATTATGGAGCCCTTGTTCATGCGTCCCTCCGGTATGAAGCGAGCTTGCGATCCTCGGCGCTGCGGTCGGAGACCGGCCAGAAGTCAGGCGGCGGCGGCCCCGCCGTCAAAGTCCTGCTGAAGAGATCCGCCACACCATGCCCAGGCTCCATGTCCTCATCCCATGAGAATGAGGCTATCGGGGCCACATCGACCTCGAAGCCGAAACTCCTTCCGCATTCGCGCAGAGTGTCGGTCTCCGCCTGCGGGAACGCGATCTTGTCCTGCCAAGTGGGCACGATCATCAGTCTTGGGCGGCTGCCATCCAACATGTCCGCCAGTCGTTCGATCAGCAGCTTCGCTCTGTATCGAGCACGCGTGACGCGGGCGGCATTGGCGAATTGCCGGCCATCCACCATCATCCAGATGACGCTCGACGATTTCAGGAATTCGAACCGTTCAGCGTCGTTGCGGTCAATCAGCGCGCGCGACCATTCCCCCGGAAGATCGGGAAGGAGCATGTCGAATATGCGATCATCGGCATCGCGACGGAGCCGCAGGTGAAGGAAGCCCGCCTCCCGGTCGTTCGATAGGGTGGTGTGGACCGTGATCTGCTCCGGGGGATTTCCCTTCTGCCAAATCCGGCTGGCGCGCGTGATTTCCTCGAACGCGCGAAGCGTATCGCTGTCAGCGTAGGAGAAGCCGTCGAACACGCCGTTCGAAAGGAGAAGGTAGGCGCTGACCAGCGCTGCGGTCTTGCCCGCGCCAGCGAGGCCTACGATCCCGACCAGACACGCCGGCCTGTTCTCCATGATGGCGTTCACCTGGGTGATGCCCAATGTGCGGCTCGCCGGCAGACTGCGCATCCCGTCGTCGGGCGCGGTGAGCACCGGCATGCCGACACCTCCATATCCCTGGGCGGTGTCCAACACGGGGGTTTCCTCCTCGGCGTCCTCGATGCCCGGCTCGTCCTCGGCGACATCATCATCGTCGCCGTCGATGACGGGGCGGTTCTCGCATTCCTCAGGCGGATTGCCGAGGACGCACGTGTTGGTGGCACTGAAGGTGCAGCTGGAGTTTTGACACGGGCCGCGCATCACGCGGCTCCGGCCTGACGGCCTTCCATGGCTATGATCGACGCTTCGAGGAGTGCCCTGGCGCCCCAATCCCTTGCGTCGAGTTCGATCTCGCAGGCGCTCGCGGCATCACCCGATGCCAGAGTGGCGATCAGCGGGAAGACGGCAGGGAGGGTGACAGGCCATGTGCCCTCATGATGCTTCGCCAGCGTCGTCCGCTCCGCCGCAAGCGCCGTCAGGAGCGCGGCCAAGGAAACGAGATCGGTCGGCTCGACCGTCCTAAGGACGGCATGGCGGAATCCGTCGCCTGGCAGCCGCCGCAAGAGCGTGGCACCTTCCAGCCCCGAAGCGATGGCGCGGCAGAGGGGCTTCGCTCCCGTGAGCGGGCCACTGAGCAGTTCGCTGTACTCGCTCAAAACCCACCAGAGGAAATCCAGCTCCTCGCGATCGAGATCCTGATTCTCCTTCAGAGCCTTGATCACCGGAGCCGTGGCCTTCCTGTAGGCGGCATTGGCGCGCGAGCCGCCGACATCGCTCTCAGCTATGGTGAGCGTCCCAACATCCGGAACGTCCTGACGCAGCCGGGCGGCTTTCGCGACAGCGTGCACGCGCGACCTGCAGGCCTCGATCACATCCTTGCGCAGTTCCTCCATCTTGGCATGCTCGAGCTGATTCTGGAATGTGAGCGCAGACCAGAGCGAGGCCGCCAACGCATCGGCCGCGGTCCAGCCGTCGGCGCTCTTGACCGGGTCCTGAACCAATGCGAGCGCGGCGACCGCCAGGCAGATCACCGCCTGCTGTTCGCTGCCCTTGAGAACGAATGCGGCGCTCCGGTCGCTGATAGCCTTTTCCGCTTTGGGCGCGAGAAGGTCGCTCAACTCTGCACCACCGAAGCCTTGGGCAATGGTGGAGGCCGCCTCGATGGCCTGCCTGGTGGTCAGTTTCGACAGGTCCAACTTCAGGGCGTCCACGGCACCGTTTCGCGCCTGAACGTCGTCGTTGGTCGGCTCGGCCCAAATGATCGAAGCGTATTTGGCCATCTTGCTCATGCGGTCTCCCCCTTGCCTTCATTCTCCGCCGCGACGAGCATCCGCTCGATCTCTCCGGCGTTGCCCTGTTTGACTGCCCTGCGGAACAGCCGCCTTTCCGTCTCGTGATCCATTCGCCCTTTGGCGTTGCGAATGATGCCGAAGGAGACGAACGCCTCCCGCCTCTCAGCGTCATTCAGCACCTGGAAGAACCTGATCTGCAGATCCCGCGTGCCCTGCGTTGGTTCAGGTTCAGCAACGATCGGATCGATGGGTTCGACGGGCTCGATCTCCTGATCGTCCACGATCTTGTCCTCCGCCACGGCATGTGATCCGTCGCCTTCACCAGCGTGCTGCACTGCCTCCGCGTCATGGCAGGGAGACGAGGGCTCCTCCACCAGTTCAGCCGTGGCAAGATCCGCATCAACGAGCACCGCTCCTGCGGTGGGCGACTTCCTGAAATTCGGGGAGGCGAGGACCTGCCGTTCGTCATGCCCCTCCATGAAATCGTCATCGCGCTTGAAGCGCGCCATCCCCTCGTCCCAGGTGCGAGGGTTGATGGTCACGGCCAAGGCGTCCTGCGCCTCGTCCCATTCGAACGCCAGGATGTTGTATTTGTAAGTGAATGCATCGCCGACCTCGTCCGGAGCCGTCGCACCCGCGGCGAGCATCATGAGGTCGCGACCCTCCTCGACCTTGTGAACATCCAGGTTCGGGAAATGCTCATGGCCTGATATGAACACACGGGCGCGTCCGCGCAGAAAGCCACGGGCCTTCTCGGAATCCTGGAACCAGCTCAGGGGGTGGTGCGACAGGACGACGAGCTCAACGCCATCCTCCTCCGCGTAGATGCGCTGCCGCGCGCCGAATAACAGTTTGCCCTTGTCGTCCTTTTTGGAACAGGCGATCGCGGAGTTGAGGCGGACGAAGCGGATCGCCCGACCCTTGGCCAGATCGAGCTTCGCGCTCTTCGACACACCGCCATTCAGATCGAGGTCGGACCTGTAGTCCAGAGCGAAACCCTTGTAGGCATCGAACCTTTTATACAGCGTCTTGCAGTCTTCGGGGTGGTCGAGATGACGATCGAGCCAGTACTCCCCGCCCGCATGGAATGCGAACAGGACCGTCTCCAACGTGTTGGTGATCGCGTTCCGGTCTATGTCGTGGTTGCCCGGGACCATCTGGACGTCGGTCCTCTCGCAGCCGATCGCATCGGTCAGCTGCGCGAGCCACTGCCCAGCTGAGGCATACTGATCTTCCTGGGCAGAATAGGCGATGTCCCCAGTGACGATAACACCCGCGGACTTGCCGCCGAGCTTCTTCACCTCAGCCCCGGCATCCTCGATCAGGCACCGCTTCGCCTCGTCATTTGACGCAGAACTGCCGCCATCCTTCTCTTGGCCGAAGTGAATATCGGACACGTGAACGAAAATCGCCTTCAAAACTGCCCCCAGACGTAGTTGACGCTGCGAAATTCGCACATCCTTTGGGTTTATAGGTTCGACGTCGCCTTCGCGCCAGTGTCGGTGGACCAACAACTTCATCTGATCCAACCCTAAAGGCGGCAACCCTCGCCAATGGCGCGAGCGTCATCATGCCGCGTGTTCTGATGGCGGTCCGGCTTACCGAAGGAGAAGTTGCGATGAAGCGGTCCAGCACCGGAATAAATTTAGTCACGGCGGCCGATCTCAGTGTTGCGGGTCGCTCAAGGCAATTTGCGACCGAATCCTTGGCGAATAGCGCTTGCCTCTTGGAATGACGGGTCTTGGGACAAAACGGTCGTTCGCGAGCCGGGCCGGGAATGGCAGGTCCCCATCTAACACCTGCCATTCCTGAAGCCCTGATGATCGTTCCCGGGATGCGCGGGACTGGCCGAGAAGAGACTGGCAGGTTTGTGGCGGGCAGCCCAAGATGGTTGCCATCAGATGCGGCTGCTGGAAATCACCTCAGTCTGTCCGCAATTTGCATCGCTGCAACCGTGATTTTCTGGATCAATCAATGAAATCTGAGCCTAAATGTTGTGACGACGGACAAACATCCACATAGATCGGATTGCCAACAAGGAGCAGACGACCATCACTTGTGCGAACGTTTGCGCTGATCCAGTGTTGTGCGCCGTCGGACACCCAGTCAAACACATTTTCGCGACGATCCTGATTGACTCGAAGCTGATGTTTCTGACCATCGATAAGCAGATCGATGATGCCGGCCGATACGCCCTTAACAGAGATTACCAGCCTCACCGACGCTCCCCTGCAGGCAAACAATGTGCCGCCCATGGCGATCTTGTTGCTTTCGCTCTCCGCCCAAATATCGATCATCCGGTTGCGCGTCCCGTCAATGTCGACAAATGCCCTGCCGGATCGAATGCCGTCGATAAATCCCTGTGTCGACAGGTTGCGCATATAGATGACGGTGGTCGGCGTTCCGATGGCTCCAGGCTTATCGGCAGGAATGTCGGCATTGTGATTGTCGCTGCCACCGATCGCCGTGACGTGCTGGCCGCTGTCGAGCAGCTTGCGCCACAGGCCGAGCCCCTGCAGCGGACTTTCTGCCGATCCGGTTTCCGCCATCGTGCCGCCGTTCACCACCTCGACCGCCTGCACCGTGCCGGGGGGCAGGTCGGCGATGCGCCAGCCACAGCCCATGCAGATCTCGCCCGAGGGCGCGCCGGCATGGTTGAGCGAGACGATGCCGCCCTGCGCCTTCACCGCGTCCATCCATTTGGCCGCTTCGGCATAGGTGGATGCGAGCGTGCGGAAATCGAGAAAGTCGGTCGGGCCGAACACATTGCTATGGCCGAAGAAGGTCGTGACCTCCCGCCCCGGCAGCAGCAGCATCCTGTCGAACGCGCCCTGCAACCCGCGCAGGGCATCGAAATGCGCGGTTGTATTATGGTCGGTGAGCGCGATGAAATCGAGGCCGCGCGCTGCCGCTGCCTCGACCGTGCGATAGACCGGGCATGGTACCTTCTCGCCCTTTTGCGACAGGCATTTGCCGTCGCTGTTGCCGCTGTGCATGTGCAGATCGCCGCGATACCAGCCCGGCGCAGGGTTGAGCGGGGCGTCCTCGAACGCCGTCACCGCCGGAGCGCGATCGATGAAGATGCGGGCCTCGAACGGCGCCTGCGCGCCTTCACGGATATTTGGGACGCCAAGGATCAGGTTCCAGCGCCCGGCCGGCAACGGCCCCGGAAGATAGCCCGGCGTGGCATCCTCGGTACTCAAGGTCATATGGTCGCGCGACCCGCCGCTCCATCCGCGAAACCGCTCAGGGTCGGCAAGGCCCAGGTCGATGACCGATTTCTTGTCCTTGCCGCCATAGCTGAAACGGATGGTGACGCGCGTGACGCCCGCCGGCAGATCGAAGGGAACCTGCCGATACTGCTCATAGTCCGATCGGGTGATCGTGCCGGTGAGCGTCTGATAGGGGACCGCTTCCTTTGCCGCCTCGGCCGTGGCCGGTTCCGGCGCTCCGGCCCATGCAGGCACGGACAGCGACAGAGCAAGAGCGAAGGCGGCGAGCGATGCGATCCCCTTCCTCATGATCAGAACTTGTACATGAGGGCGGCGCGGAAGTTCCGGCCGATCAGCGGACGCGCGATGAAGGTGTTCGCGCCGGCATCGGCATTCTGCACTTCGCCCGCGCGCGGATTGCCTTCGGTCAGGCCCAGCGAGTTGGTGAGATTGTCGACATAGCCATAGAGCGACAGGCTTTCGGTCAGCTGCGCGCGGGCGCTGAGATTGATCGCGGAATAGCCCGGCAGGCGCACCGAGTTGGCCGTGTCGACGAAGCGCGGCCCCTGATATTCATAGGCGGCCTGGATGCGCAGCCGATCGTCGAGCAGGTTGACTGCGGGCACGACGCGCACGCTGACGGTCGGCACGCGGATCAGGCGGTTGCCGTCATAGTCGTTCACGCGCTGTGCCGAGTCCGTATAGACCAGCCCCTTATACTTCGGGTCCTGCAGGGTCAGCGTGGCCGACATGTCGAAGAAGCGCGCCGGACGCACCGTGCCTTCCAGTTCGACGCCGAAGGTCTGCGTATTGGCGAACAGTGCCTCGGTCCGCGACGCGCCGGTGTTGATGTCGAACCGGTAATTGGTGAAGCCGACATTGTTGTACTTGGTCCAGAAGCCGGTGGCATATACGTCGAAGAACCGGCTGTTATACTTCAGGCCAGCCTCGCCCAGGTGCATGGTCTGGGTGATCGGCGTCGCGGTCGGGCTGGTGATATAATTGCCGAGACCAGGCATGCGGTTGGCATAAGTGTAGCGCGCGAACATGCCGGCGCGATCGGTGAACTGATAGTTCGCGCCCGCCGTCGCCGTCGCATGCTTAAAGGTCCGGTCATAATTGGCGGTGAGGCCGCTGCCGGTGATGATCGACGAGGTCGAGGGCGTGCCCAGATTGACCGTCTGCTTGAGCGCCACGGATCCGCGTGCGTTCATGCTTTCCCAGCGGACGCCGCCGTCCAGCCGGAATTTCGGCGTGATCTGCCATTCGTCGGTGAGATAGAGGGCGTGCGTCGTCTGCTCGCCATGCGCGTCCTCCCACTCATAGCCATATTTGTAGATGCCGTTGGTGTCGGAGAAGCTGCGCACCACAGAGCCCGCCGCGTTGACCGCAACGAGGCTGAGCAGTCGGGCATTGTCCTGAACGTCGAGCAGCGCGGTGGAGGAATAGCGGCTGAAATACTGGTCGATCGTCGCGAAATAATAGCCGAAGGTGACGTCGTGCGTAGTCGATCCCATTTCGAAGCGATGGGCAATGCGCGTGTCGCTCATGAACTCCTTCACCGGCATTGTGATACCGCGCAGGCCGCCGTTGATGATCAGGCCGTTGCCGTTCTGGTTGGCAGTGTCGAAGACTTGGCCTCCATTGGTGTAGCGCAGCTGCAGCGCGGTCGCGCCGGGCGCCTGGGCCAGCAGGCCGGCATTGGCGGTCAGCAGGCTCGCGGCGCTCTGCAGGCTGTTGGGATACACGCCGTTGCGGCGCGTCGTCGTGTCGTTGTAGCGCGAGGTGTTGGTGATCTTCCAGCCGTCCATCGGCTCGATCTCGAAATTGGTGGTGATCTGCGTGCGCTTGATCTGCGTGCCGACGGTGTTGTCGAAATCATAGATGCTGCCATCGCCCTGACGCATCTTGATATGCGCCGTCTCCGGCCCGGCGACCGTGCCCTTGTGCCCGTCGAAACCGGGAACCGCGCGGATATCGCCATCAGGATAGGTCCGCATCGGAATGCCGGTGTAGAAGGCGACGATATCGTCCACGCGCTTCACGTCGACGCTGAACTTCGCATTCTCCCACTCGCGCGAGACGGTGGCGCGGATCTGGCCGCCCTTGTTCGCGGTGAAGCCGGGATCGCGCACACCGCCCTCCGAGCGGTAGAAGCCGCCGACCGCGACCTTCCAGTCGCCCACCGGCGCACCGATCCAGAAGTCGGCGCGATAGAGGCTGTCCGCGCCGAGCGTCACCTTGACAAGACCCTCGGCCCAGTCGCCGACCTTGCGCGGAATGAAGTTGATCGCGCCTGCGGGTGCGTTGGAATAGAAGAGCGAGGACGGGCCGCCGCGCACCACTTCGATGCGTTCGATCGTCTCGTCGATGCGGAATGCCTGGTCCGCGTTGAGATAGCCGAGCGCGGGATCATGCTGGACCGGGATGCCGTCTTCCAGAAGCTGGACCGAGCCGAAGCCGTCGACCGGTACGCCACGAGCGCGGACGTTGCCCGACGCTTCGCCGCCCGACGCCTCAACCCAGAAGCCGGGCACGGATTTCAGCGCTTCAGTAACGCTGGTCGGGGCTTGGAGGCGCAGATTTTCCTCGTTGATGTTGGTGACCGAATAGCTGGTTTCCGCCTTGGTCCGCACATCGGTGCCCGCGCGGCCGGTAACGATGATGTCGTCGATATTGCCGCCCTGCGTATCGACGGCATTGTCGGCGGGGGCCGGCTCCTGCGCCAATGCGGGCGTTGCGCCAGCGCACAATAAAGCGATGAGCGATGTGGTGATGCGCAAAGATTTCATGGTCGATGTCCCCTTCATGTCCGTTCCTGAAAGTCCCGGCGCAGGCGCAGCGGTCCCCGTTGCCGGAAGCGTGTCGCGCTGCCGGCATGGGCGAATGGCCATGCGTTGAACTGTCGGGGCGCAGACGGTGGAGGGGAGCACCGCCGCTACTCCACCCGAAAATATTTTTCCCGATGGCGGCGAATCGTCCTGCCCGGTCCAGTGTCAACCGAATGTAACAACCGCGCCCTAGGTGACGCGCTCCACCCGCCGATTCCGATGGAGCGCATCGAGAAATGTCCATGCTTCGCGACATCGACATCTGGTTTGCCGACCATGTCTTCGTCTTCCACCAGGAGCATCGCCGCTATGCGCTGAGCCTCGTGCGCCAGCAGGAGGAAGCGGAGGAACTGGTCCAGGAAGCCTATGCCCGGCTGTTCGCACTGGAAAAATGGGCGGCCATCGCCAGCCCGCACGCCTTCACCATACGCATCATCCGCAACCTGGCCATCGAGCGGTTCCGGCGCGCCGACGTGGTGCGGATCGACCAGGGCGCCGTGCTGCTGTCGCTGGAGATCGCGGATCAGGAGCCGACACCCGACGTGGTTGCGATGGATCGATCGGAACTGAACCATATCGCCCGGGTCATGCAGGACATGCCGCCCCGGATGCGTGAGGCGCTGTATCTGCGGAGAATTGAAGGACTTTCTCCGGCGCTTGTAGCGGAGAAGATGAATATTTCCGTCTCCACCGTGGAAACCCATCTGGTCAGAGCCCTCCGCCTGTTGGTAGAGCGGCGGAATCAGGCGGACAGACCGGCGAAGGCGGAGCAGGCACCTCAATGCGAGAGCAGGAACAGGTTGGAACAGGTCTGAGCGACGAGGCCATTCAATGGCTGATCGCGCTCGACTGTGGTTCCGCCGACACCGAAGCATTTGAAGCCTGGCGCAGCGCGGACCCGCGCCATACAGCTGCCTTCGCGCAAGTTGCGGCGACGTGGCGGCGGACGACCGATCCGCGCCTGCCCGCGATGCTGGACCCAGTCTCGCTGGAAGAGACAGAAGCGGAGGAAGAGATCGTGCCCGCACCCTCCGCGATGCTGTCGCGCCGCGCGGTCGCGGGCGGCGTCGCCGGGCTGCTGGCCGTGGGCGGAGCCGGAACCTTCCTCGCCTGGCCGCGCCGGGCCTATGCCGAAACGGCGGTGGGCGAGCGGCGCATCCTGCGCCTGCAGAATGGCAGTCAGGCGATGCTCAACACCGATACGCGCGTGGCGTGGCGGTTCGACGATGACAGGCGCGATTTCTGGATCGAGCGCGGGGAAGCGACCCTTCTGGTGAAGGACGCCGAAAAGCCCTTTCGCCTCTACAGCGATCCGATCGACGGGCGGCTGAGCGGCGGCAAGTTCAGCCTGCGGATCGATCCGGCGCTCGCGCGGCTGCTGGTGCTCTCGGGACAGGCGGCGACGATCACGCGCGGCACATCGGCTCAGACTGTGAATGCCGGCAGCATGCTCGCCGTCAGCAATGCCGACGTGCATGTCGAAGCGCTGTCGCCCGAAGCACTGTCGCGCGCGACGGCCTGGGAGCGGGGCGAGATCATGTTCCAGGGCATGGCGCTCGACCAGGCGATCAGCGAGTTCAACCGCTATCTCAAGGTCAAGCTGGTCGTGCAGGATCAGGGGCTGGGCGCGACACGCCTCGGCGGCACCTTCCGCACCGCCGATCCGCAATCCTTCCTCACAGCGCTGCAGGACGGCTTCGGCATCGGTCACCGCAGGGAAGGAGACAGGATGATGCTGTTCCGGACAGGCGGAAACCGGGGCGCTTTCCGCGCCTGACACGAAGCTGTCGCGTAGGAACGCCACTGGAGCGTGATGCGTCGGAGTCGCGGCCTTTTCTTTGTCATGGCGATGGTCATGGTCGCGCCCGCGCAGGCAGCGCCGCCGCCGGGTAGCCGATCCGCCACCCCGCAGCCCCGTTTCGACATTCCCGCGCAAAGCCTTGCCGATGCGCTCGACCAGTTTGCGCGTCAGGCAGGCGTGCAGATCCTCTATCCCTATGCGCGCGCCGCCGCGCTGCGCAGCCCGCTGGTGAAGGGCAGAATGCCGTCGCGGCGCGCGCTCGACCGGCTGCTGCGCGGCAGCGGCCTTGCGGTCGCGCGCTTCGGCGAAGGGATTGTCACGCTGCGGGCGGCGCAACCGGCTCCACCCGCCCGCGCCCGGCGCAGTCCGCAGCCTGCCCCCATCCCGTCGCCTGCCCCGCCGCCGGTTGCTGTTCCTGCCGAGATCGTCGTCACCGGCCGCGCGCTGCAGACGCCCGTCACCGCGACCCAGCTCAGCTATGCGCTGACCCGGATCGACCCCGAGACGCTGGCTCGCGCCGGACCGCTATCGACCGCCGACCTGTTCAAGCAGATCCCCGGTTTCTGGGTGGAAAGCACCGGCGGCGAAGCGAGCAACAATATCCGGTCGCGCGGCATCCCGACCGACGGCTATTCCTCCGTCGCGTTGCTGGAGGACGGGCTGCCGGTGCAATATGACGGCGGTCTCGGCTATCTCAACACCGACCAGATTTTCCGCAGCGACGCGACCATCGACCATATCGAAGCGGTGCGCGGCGGGCCTTCCGCCATCTTCGCCGGCAATGCGCCGGGCGGCAGCATCGATTTCCTGACCCGCAATCCGCTGCAGAAGCCGGGCGTGACGCTGGCGGCGACGGGCGGGAATTTCGGCTATGCGCGGATCGACGGCTATGCGGGGATGCGCCTGACGCCCGAACTCGGCATTGCGATCGGCGGCTTCTACCGCCGCGACGACGGCCTGCGCGATCCGGGCTATCCCGCCGACCGGGGCGGGCAGATTCGGGCCGGGGTCCAGTATGACGATGGGACGACGCGCCTGTCCTTCAACGTCAAGCATCTCGACGACCGCGTCATCCTTTACCTGCCGGTACCTTTGCAGGTGGACGGCGCCGGGCGGGTCAACGCCGTTCCCGGCTTCGATCCCCTGTACGACACGCTGGCAGGCCCCGATAATGCCAGCGTCGCGTTCAAGACGCCCTCAGGTTCTCGCCTTTTCGACCTGTCGAAGGGAACGCGCAGCCGCATCGATTTCTACACGCTGTTCGGGCGGCGGGCGCTTGGTGGAGGTGCCGCGCTGGAGGTGAAGGTGCGCCTGCGCACGGGCGACACCTCCCGCGACGGCCTGTTCCCGATCGGCCGCCCGCAATCGGGCGACAGCTATGTCTCGACCATTTGGCCCCAACTTGCGGCCGCCTTTCCCATGGCAACCAAAGTCGAGATACGCGACGCCGGGACCGGCCGCGCCTTCCTGCCCGACAGCAATGGCAACGGGCTGGTCGTGGGCGCGAACCTGCTGTCCGTCGCCTTGCCGATGCGCGAATTCATCGGCGACGCGCGCCTGACCGGGCAGGTCAGCCAGTGGGGACAGCATGATCTGGCGCTGGGCCTGACTTATGCCGACAGCCGCCTCGACTATGATCGCACGATGGGGACGGTGCTGCTCGACGTGCGGGGACAGGCGCGGCGGCTGGATGTCGTGGCGGTCGATGCGGATGGGCGGCGGGTCGGATCGCTGACTGACAACGGCTTCGTCCGCTATGGCTCGCTGTTCGACGGCGTGACCCTGAAGACCGCCAATCTGGCCGTGTATGCGGCCGACGAATGGAAGCTGGGCGAGCATTGGCGCATCGACCTTGGCGGACGGTGGGAACGGACGCGGATCGGCGGCAGGATGGAACTGTCCTCGGCGGTCGATCTGGGCGATCCGACGACCCTGGCGGACGATAGCGTGCTGGCCGGCACGGGTCTTTTCCAACCTATCGATCGGCACTTCTCAGGCTTCAGCATGACGGCGGGCATCAATTTCAATCCCGATCCGGGGACCGGCCTGTTCCTGCGCGCCACCCGCATTTCCCGCCTGCCGAGCGCGTCGGAATTCTATGCCGACCCCGATCGCACGGACGAGGCCATCGTCCCGATCGCCATGGCGGAGGCCGGCCTGATCGTGCAGCGGCGCAACTGGAACTTCTCCGCCGTCCTTTTCCGGACCCATTTCAAGCGGCTGCCCTTCACCGACTATCGCTTCGATCCTGCCACCAGCATCTATGTCAGCCAGACCTCAGTTGCCGACACAACCGCAACTGGCATGGAAGTTTCAGCCCATGCTCGGCTGATCGGCCCGCTCAGCATCGACATGCAGGCGACGGTGCAAGACTTACGCTATGGAGATTTTCGCTACAGCGAACTGTCGGGCGGCACGGTCGCGGTCCATGACGTGACGGGCAATCAGCTTATTCGGGTGCCGCGCATCGCCCTGCGCGCAAGCCCTAGCGTCGATCTCATCTCGGGCCGCCTGCATCTCAGCGCTGATTTCACGCGTTATTCCGCGCGTTTCGCTGACATCGCGAACTCGCAGCGCCTGCCTCCCTTTTCGATGATCAATGTCGAGGTAAGCACACAGATCAGCGATCATGCGACGCTGACTTTGAATGGCACCAACCTGACCAACAGCCTTGGGCTGACCGAAGGCAATCCACGCATGGGTTCCTTTGATGCCGGGGGCATGAACGCGCGCTATTTCCTGGCCCGGCCAGAATTCGGGCGTACGGTTCGAGCGACATATCGTCTTTCTTATTGAAACATGCGCAAACTCTAGGGGGGCTCGCTGAGCGCGAGATCACGATTACGCACATGCTCCTCTCGCATATTCAGCGGGTTCCCGCGGTTAATCGAATCATCGAACGCGAGACCGGCTTTCGTCAGACTCTCACGGCAACGCCGGCCGACAGCCCGTTGCGCATGATCTGAATGTCCGCTCCTAGGCGTGGTGAAATCTCGGTTCTACGACTTGGACCGGGCGCGTAGCAGACCAGCCGTTGTCTCGCTTGAGAAAGACCGGTTTCGGTGTCAGCGGACACTCCAGCGACCTCATCTGAATGGCACGATTTGTGAAGGGTTTCGGGCGCTTGCGTACGAAAGCCTCCAGTGCAGGAACCCGCGGGCCCCACGCGCTGGTCTATGGGTAAAGCGGCTTTGGGGTGGTTCGGACGGGTAAGCGACGCTGATCCGCAAGTGTCGGTTCTGGCCGGATCAACGTGACTTTGTGCGGCATCAGAGTGCGGACGGTGGTGGTTTTGCTGGTCGGTGTGCCCTGCGCTGGGCTCGATTCCGGAATGGGCATGCACTGGGTCATCGGCCAGGACGCCATGGGCGCGACCGTCGTGCAGCCTGAGTCATGCCGGATCATGGCGCATTCCCCCGGATTGGCGATGCCGATGATGGCGGCGCGCGGGGCTGGCACCAGCGGGCAAAGGCCTCGATTATGGTCATGTGCCCGCCGCAACATGGGCATGGCGGGCGATGGTCGGGAGGTTCGTCGGGTTCGGGCTCCTCGACCGGTACAGTAACGCCCAGCAGTCTGCGGGCCAGTGCCATGGTATCCTTGTGGGTCGAACTGGCGAGCAGGCCGTAATGCCGGATGCGGTGGAAGCCGCGCGGCAGAACGTGGATCAGGAAGCGGCGGATGAACTCGTCCGTCGCCAGCGTCATGACCTGCTGGCGTTCAGCAGCAGGGCGGCGATAGTCCTTGTAGCGGAACGTCACACCGGTCTCGTCGAAGGTGATGAGCCGTCGGTTCGAGATGGCAACCCGGTGCGTGTAGCGCGAGAGATAGGCCAGCACCGCCTGCGGCCCGGCAAAGGGTGGCTTGGCATAGACCACCCAGCGCTTCTTCCGGATCGGCGAGAAATGCTGCAGGAACGCCTTGCGGGCGGCAAGATGAGCCTGAGCGCCGAAGAAGCCCAGCTTGCCGGCGTCAAACAGCGCCAGCAGACGGGTGACGAACAGACGGCGGAACAAGGCGCCCAGCACGCGCACCGGCAGCAGGAATGCGGGGCGCGACGAGATCCAGCGCGTGCCGTCGCGCGCGATGCCACCGCCAGGCACGATCATGTGCACGTGCGGATGGTGGGTCAGTGCCGATCCCCATGTGTGCAGCACGGCGGTGATGCCGATCCGCGCGCCAAGGTGCTTGGGATCGGCGGCGATGATCAGCATCGTGTCCGCGGCTGCGCGGAACAGCAGGTCATAGACCACCGCCTTGTTCTGGAAGGCGATGTCTGCGACCTCGTTAGGCAGGGTGAACACGACGTGGAAGTAGCCAACCGGCAACAGGTCAGCCTCGCGCGCGGCCAGCCAGGTGCGCGCGGCGGCGCCTTGGCACTTGGGGCAGTGCCGGTTGCGGCACGAGTTATAGGCGACCCGCCAGTGCCCGCAGTCGTCGCAGGCCTCGACGTGACCGCCCAGCGCGGCGGTGCGGCAGTTCTCGATGGCCGTCATGACCTTGAGCTGGCCGAGGCTGAGATGCCCGGCATGGGCCGCGCGATAGGCCGGCCCGCTGCTCCGGAAGATATCGGCGACCTCGAGTGAGGTGCGCACCGGCTCAACCGGGAGGTGCCCTGCCTTCCATCACGGCCACAATCTGGTCGAGCGGGCTGGCCACTGCCCGCATCGTCTTGCTCGAGACCTGGGTATAGATGCCGGTCGTGTTGATGTTCACGTGTCCCAGCAGCACCTGGATGACCCGGATATCGACGCCTTGCTCGAGCAGGTGAGTGGCGAACGAGTGGCGCAGTGTATGCGGGCTTACCCGCTTGTGGATCTCGGCGCGCTCGGCCGCTTCCTGCACGACGCGGTGCAACTGGCGAGCCGAGACCGGATCCGTGCCACTGCGGCCGGGGAACAGCCAGCCATGAGGTAGCATCACTTCGCGCCGCTTGCCTTCGCGCCACCATTGACGGAGCAAATCCAGCAGATGGGGTGAAAGCATGGCGTTGCGGTCCTTGCGTCCCTTGCCCTGCTCGACGCGGATCATCATCCGGGTGCTGTCGATGTCATCGACCTTGAGGTGGGCAACCTCCGAAACCCGCAGGCCCGCGCCATAGGCCACGCTGAGGGCCGCCTTGTACTTGATGCCTGGCGCAGCCTCGAGCAGCCGCGCTGTCTCCTCGACGCTCAAGACCACACGCAGCTTGGGTGTGAAGCGAACGACGACCAGCGCTAGGGCCATCTCCGGCCGCCTGAGGGTTATCCCGAAGAAGAACCGCAGTGCCGATACCGCGCCATTGATCGTGGCTGGACCAACGGCGCGCTCGTGCTGGTCAACCTGATAACGCCGCAGGTCTTCCACCGTGGCCGTGTCCGGGGGGCGGCCGAGAAACGCGGCGAAGTTCCGGACATGTCGGATATAGTCATTCTGCGTGTGCGCCCCGAAGCCACGCATCGTCATGTCCTGCAGCATCCGCTCACGCAGCGAATGGGTCGGGGCAGCAGTCGTGATAGCATCCATGGTAAGTTCCTCTCCGTTGAAGGAACTCCACCGTCGGCGGGCGCCGCCGCACCGCCGAAAGCCTCACAAATACTACGCTACGTCACCCCAAGCGACCCTCCCGCGGAGCGGGTTCGTGCTTTGGTCGAGAGCTGCCAGAAAAGCGGAATGTCCGCTCCTGGGAGAGCAAAAGTGGTCCCTGAACGACCGACAAGGGTCGTTGTCGTCCTTGGCAAGCATACAAGATATCGGCGCGCGGTAAGGGTACTTCCATCAAACGCCAGTGGGTGAGCACGTCATCGATCGGCCATTGGCATTGTCTCAAAGGGCTTGGAAGAGGCGCCCGTCCAATGCATCAACCGCGTAACGGCGGACTGCGCGCCGCGCACACCGTCGTTCTGGACGAGATAGTATAGGCCATCTCCCAAGGGCTGTATTCCGACATCGGCCTTCTGATACCACCCCCGCACACCCGTCTTCACATCATGAATCCCATCCTGAGCGAGTGGCAGTAGCAGGCCTTTTTCCGGATTCATGCCTTGAGGAGAAGCCAGGCCTTGCAAGGCCTGGCGACGTGGCCGGCTGCGGGCATCGAGCGCGAACAGCAGATAATTGGGCCAGTCGGGTTTGGCACCCTGATAGACGCCCATGAACCAGCGTTGCAGGCTTGAATCATAGGCGAGGTTCTGGACGCCATAGCGGGTGTTGCCGGTAAGGACGAAATATTTGCCCCGAGGGGTAGTCGGGCCAGAATGGTGCAGTGCCTTTTCGTCAATCGGCTGCGCCTCTCGGCCCCAGTCCGTCGCGTCATATTGCAGGAGGACCTGATGATCATTGTCGCTGCGGGCGACGTCGCCATAAATGCCGTAAGCGACGGTCAGGTAGAGCGGGCCGTCGCTCCGGCCGAAGGCGGGGCCAAAAGCGACGCCATCGATGCCTGAACAGCCATAGCGATGATCCGCCTTGCCGTCGCCATCGAGATCGGCGGCATAGTCGCGCGTCACTTCGGGCAGATAGACGGCGCGCAGCAGGTCGGTGCCGGCAACCGTCATGCCGACCCGATCGATCCGTGCCCCGTCGATCATCGCGATATAGAAGGCGTCCTGCTTGCCATATTCCAGCGAGCCATAGACCCGTCCGTCGACCGGGTTGAAGTCCAGGTCGCCCAGATGCCCCGACCAGCCGGTCAGTGTGCCGACGAGCTGGCCTTCAAAGTCATATTTGGCGAGCATGTCGGTGAAGGAATAATAGATGAAGCCGCCCTTGCGATCGACCGCGATACCCTGAACATGGCCCGAGGCGAAAGGGCCCGCGACCTGTTCGCGCGGCAGGTCGGCAGGCGGAAACGGCGTAGCCGAATGAGCAGACTGGGCAAGGCCAAGCAGAAGTAGCGCAACGATCGCGGACCGCATCATAATCTCCTGATCAGGCGCTGAAGACACGGCGGCCGCGCTCGACCGACATGCGATGGGTGCTGGCGATCCGCGTGCTGCGCGCCTTGATCGTATCGAGGAACAGCCATTCGCCGGTCACCCGATCACGGCTGATGTCTATCATCATATAGCCACGCTGGTGCGTGTTCGCCCATTTGAGTTCGGGATTGGCGGCGACGAAGCCGCGCGCCACCGCCGTCGGATCGCCGCGCAGGTCACCCTCCATGCCACCCGACGTGACCGCCTGTCCGGCAAATTCGACACCGGCGGGCTGGCCATCCTCGACCAGGCCGTAGGCCCAGGCATTGTGGCTGTCGCCCGCCAGCATGATGAGGTCGGAGTCGGCCGCCTGTGCCGACCGGAGCAGGCGCGAGCGGGCAGCGGGATAGCCGTCCCACCGGTCCATCCACATCGGCAGGCCATTTTGCGCCATGCGCACGCTGTTGCGATAGCGTTGGACCAGCTTGGCGTTAGCGTCGGGACGGAGCCAGTCGGTGACATTGGCCGGCATCACCGTACGGCCGATGATCGTACCCATGCCGACCATCTGCCAGGCGGTGGTGCGGGCGTTCGCCCGGAACGCATGGGCCAGCCAGCTTTCCTGGGTGCTGCCCAACATGGTGGCCGATGGGTCCTGCCACACGCCATCATGGAAGGCCTTTAGCGCGGCGTCCGCATCGGGCGCGCTGGCGGCGGCCGTGATGTCGGCCGGGCGCGTACGGGCGAGCAGGCGGGATTCTGTGCGATACAGCGTCGCCAGCGTCCCGATATCATAGGCCTTCCACGGCTCGTCCGACACCGGCATCCATTCGCGATAGACCTGCATTGCGGCGGCGCGGCGGGTGTTCCAGTCGCCTTCCTTGTCGGCCTGATGGTTCTGGGCGCCACCTTCCCAGCTGTCATTGGCCGATTCATGATCGTCCCACAGTGCAACCATCGGCGCCATCTGGTGCAGCCGTTGCAGGTCGGGGTCAGCCCGATAGGTTGCGTAGCGCAGGCGATAGTCGGCAATCGCCAGAATTTCCGTGTCGGGCATCAGCGTGCGCCCCACGATGCCCTGACCGGGCCGTACCGAAGCATTGCCATATTCGTAGATATAGTCGCCGACATGCAGCCACAGGTCGAGATCGTCGCGCGCTGCGGCATGGGCATAGGCGTTGAACCAGCCATAGGGCAGGTTGGAACAGGAAAAGACGCCCAGGCCAAAGCGCGGCACGTCGCCCTGCGGCAGCGTCCGGGTGCGGCCGACCGGCGACTTGCTGCCGTCCGGCGCAACGAAGCGATACCAGTAGCTCGTGCCTGGCTGAAGCCCGTCCACTGTCACTTTCGCTGTCCAGTCACGATAGCCCCCGGTGCGCACCGTGCCGCCGCCGACGATCCGCACGAAATCGGGATCGATCGCGACTTCAACGTCGAGGCGCGCGCTCTCAACCTCGCTCGCAGGGACATAGCGGGTCCATAGCAGCATCGAATCCGCCCCCGGCTCGCCGCTGGCGACCGCATGGGTGAAGCCGCGCGCGCCGATCAGGTCGGCGGCCAGCGCCCGGCCGGCAGGCAGCGCCAGCGCCCCAATGCCCCAGACTCCGCCCAGGATCATGCTGCGGCGGTCGATATGCATTACCATGATGATGCCTTTTCGATGGGATCGGAAAGGGACGGAGCGGCCCAAGGCCGCTCCGTCCAGTGGGGAGGGTCAGAAGCTGCCCTTGATGCCGATGTTCCACATCGAGCCGTAGATGCTGTACTGGCGCACCCGGCTTTCGATGTTGGAATAGATGACGTCGGGCGCGTTGAAGATATTGCGACCGGCGACATTAAATTCGAAATTGGTGCTCAGCTTGTAGCTGAAGCTCACATTCCATAGCTGGCGATCGGTATGATAAAGGACGCCATTGTTGGCGGTGGTCGGCGTGGCGCTCAATGCACTCACCCGATATCGCGACTGCCAGTTGCCCGTCAGCTGGAAGTCGAACGGGCCATAGCTGTAGCGCAGGCCCCAGTTGGCCGATTTTTCCGGCGTGTTCACACGTTCGGCATCGGGGAAGAGACGGGTGAAGGAACCGCGCAGACCCAGCCCCTTGAGGATGCCCGGCAGGAAGGTCAGCTGCTGGTCATATTCGAAGATCAGCCCCTCATTGGTGCTGGTCCCCGGAAGATTCTGCGCGCTTCGGAATGTGTAGCCGGCATATTCATCAGGATCGAAGCCGACGGCGGCGGGATCGACCTCGATCCCGGTGACCTGCATGTCCTTCATGTCGAGGCGATAATAGGACAGACCGATGATGCCCGACGGCTCCAGATAATATTGAAGGCTGGCGAAATATTTGGTCGAATGTTCGGGCTTTAGCAGGGGATTGGGTACATTGACGATCTGTGTATCGTCATTGACCGCCACCACGCCGCCCAGATTGCCATAGTCGGGCCGCAGGATCGACTGGCTGAAGGCGATCTGGCCGACCAGACGGCGGCTGAAATCATATTTCATGCCCCCGCTCAGGAACCAGTCGTCATATTCGCCATGGCGGGTTGAATAGGTACCGCCATTATATTGGTAGAGCAGCCCCTCGATCGTGTTGGTCTTGTAGCCTGCCGCCTCGACCTCGCTGGTCGGACGGATATTGGCGACCAGCGCGCCAGTCCTGGTCTTCTCGTAGCGCAGGCCGAGGTCAAAGGTCGCCTTGCCAACGCGCGCCTCCGCCTCGACATAGGCGGCGTAGATATCTTCCTTGACCCGCTTGTTGTTGTCGAGGTCGCGCTTCAGATTGCCGACCGTATCGGCAACGAAATATTCCGGATGCGCCTTGTAGATGTCGTACATCGCGTAATTATTGTCGGCGCGCCAATTCTGGTCGTTGAGGTTACCTGCGTTGAAGCCGATGATCTCGAACTGGTAGCGATTGGTCCAGGGAATGACCGCGGCCGGGTCCTTTTGGCTCAGATCGCCGTTCGGGCCGACATATTGGAACTGGTCATAAGACCCCTCATTTGTGCGCCAGTCATTCACCCGCGCGCCGGCCCCCGCCATCAGCGTCAGCGGCACGTCGCCGACGAACAGCTTGCGCTTGATGTCCAGATTGCCGCCATACATTTCATTGCGGGCGTCCGATTCAGCCGTGCGGATATTGTTGCCGATGTCGTCGTCGCGGTTGAAGCTGGTCGGGTCGCTCCAGGACCGACCGGCAGTCTGCTGCAGCGTCCAGGCATTCGAGCTATCCGACTCCCGGTCTAGCGTAAAGCCGATCCGCGTCAGCCAGCTGTCGGTGCGCTGGAAGAAGCCTTTGGAATTGTCACGAAAATTGAATTCCGAGCTGGAATAGCTGCCGCGCAGCGCGACTTCCCAATCGTCATTCTTATATTCGAGCTTGGGTGCCAGCAGCATTGCCGGGGTGCCGGCATAGCGATGCGAATATTGGGTGTGCAGCCGCGTGTTGGTGCCATTGGGATTGACGACGATATGGGTACCGGTCGAATCTGGCGTGGCATAGGATTTGGTCGAAGTGCCGAAAATCAGATAGGTATATTGGTTGAAATATTCGACCTCGTAGAGGGAATAGCTGCCCCGCAACGACAGCGCGAGTTCGTCGGAGAATTTATAGTCGACCGATAGGTTGGCGGCGGTGCGGCTGGTCTTCTTCGGGCCAGGACGCCACATGACCTGATAGGGGATGACCCGGCCATCGGCGAGATAGGACCAGTCGGTCTGGACGCGATCCTGCTGGACATAATTGGCATTGTAGCTGGCGCTCAGCGCGACGCCGAGCCGCCCCTCCAGAAACACGTCGCCATAGTTGAAGCTGGCCGACGGATAGATGCGTGCATGCTTGTCATTGTCGGGCAAATAGATTTCGCCGATCCCGGCGTCCGAGGTGCCGACCCCGCCGACCTGGAAGCGCAGTTGGCGCTTCTTCAGCTGAAACGCATATTTGCTGCGCAGGTTGATCGCGCCGCCAGGCGCGTCGGCATCCATGCGGGCGGTCAGCGTGTTGTTCAGCTCGATCGACTCAATGCCGGTGATCGACATCTGCTCGAAACTGTTCTGGCGGCCATTATTGTTGTTGGACGTCGCCGTCGCCATGCGGGCGCCGTCGGTGGTGAAGGTCGAATATTTGGGGTCGAGACCACCAATGCGGACCGCCGTGGCATCAACCTCGGTATAGTCGAGCGAGATGCCCGGCATCTGCTTCATGAATTCGCCGACATCACCCATGGTCAACAGGCCGTAATTGTCGGCAGCGACCACGGTCTTGGCATTGGTGGCGGCGCGGCGTTCCATGATCGCGGCGGCCTGCCCCTCGCGCCGGGCGGTGACAGTGATGGCCGAGCCGTCGTCGGCGGAAGAGCCCGCAAAGGTCGGTGCGCGCAACGCCACGTCCAGCGTCGCGACTTCACGCGGGCTGACAGTGGCAATCAGCCTTTCGGTCTGGAGGCCAGCATATTTGACGAGGATCGTCGCTTCACCGGCCGGAATGTTGGACAAACGGAATTCGCCATTATCCTCGGAATAGACGGTGATCGGCGTGCCTTCTACGCGAATTTCCGCATTGCGCAGATATTCGCCGGTGACGATGTTGAATACGCGGCCGCGCACCATGCCATTGCCGACGCTGGCTTCCGGGCGCGCCGAGCGCAGGGTGATGACATTGCCGTCGTCCGATCCAACCCGCAGCGGCGTGCCTGCGATCAGGCGGCGCAACGCTTCGCGCACGTCCATCCGCCCCTTGATTGCGGGCGTGTTGATGCCGGCCAGATCACGGGCCGGGGCTACGATCTGCACTTGTGCCTGTCCGGCCAGTTCGGGAATGGCACGGACGGCGGGCTGGGCGGGTATGTCGAAGAGTCGTTCCTGCGCATGGGCCGGCACGGCGACGGCAAACGCAACGACAGAAGCCCCACAAGTGAGGAGAGAATGACGCGAATACATTAGCTGGTAGCCCCCTGCTGGCCGCGCTCTGCACGGCGTTCGACCCTAAGAGGTGGGAGGCCGGCAGTTCCGCTAATACGGGGTCAATTTTTTTTCGACTGCGCTGTGCGGCTCAGGATGAGGTCATGGTCCTGCCGGACCAGGCGAGCATCGAAGATGGTCGAAATGGCGCGACTGAAGCCAGCGGGATCATTGGCTGTAAACAGACCCGTTACAGGTTCGCGCGCCAGTGCCGCGTCCGGTATAAGGATGCGGGTTTCGCTGTAACGGGCAAAGGCATTGGCCGCCTGCTGCAAGGTCTCGCCCTCGAAGGCCAGTTTCCCGTCGCGCCAGGCCAGCTCCCGGTTGATGCGCTCGGGCGAGATCGGTTCGGGCCGTTCCGCGACGAACAGGCTGGTTGCCGCATTGGCCATGACCATGTGGGTATTGCCAGCCAGGGCAACGACCTGACCGCTCATGGGATTGACCGCAGGCAGTTCGACCAGTCCCTGATGCACCAGTATGTCGACAGGCGCCTTGGCCAGCTTGCGGACGCGAAAGCCGGCCTGCGCTGTGCGCAATCGGCGACCGCCGACCTCGACAATGAATGGGCGCCGCTCGTCGCGTGCGACCGAGAAATAGACTTCGCCATCTAGCAGCGAGACCAGACGTTCCTTTTCACCATAAAGGATCTGGATGCGGCTGTCGGTATTAAGCAGGGCGGTCGACCCGTCCTCCAGCGGCACCAGTCGCATCTCGCCGCGGCCGGTGCGGATTTCCGCGCCCGATGCTGGCATGCCGATGGTCAATGCGGCCATGCCCGCCATGGCGGCCAGCGCACCACCGCCGATGCCGAGCAAATGTCGTCGCGACAGGCCGCGCTGTTTTTTCGGTTCGAACAGACGAGGGTCGAAATCTGGGCCCAGCGCCTGCGCGGACTCACTCATCAACGACAATGCCTGGGCACGCAGCAGGGCACCCTTATGGCGCGGATCGGCGGCCAGCCATTGATTCAGTTCGGCATCCTGCGCCGCAGACAGCGCGCCACGATCCAGCCGCGCCGCCCAATCGGACGCGGTTTGGTCAATGCTGCGACTGTCTTCTTGTCCGGCCATCAACTGCGCGCGTCTCCGTTGTCACATCCCTAGAGGTTTGGGGCAGCGTCTTTCCACCACGACCGAACCAGTCAATCAAAAATCGGATGCCGCGCGAAATATGCGTCTCGACCGTATTTTCCGATATACCCATCTGCGCCGCGATTGCGCGCTGAGGCAGGCCCTCGACCCGGCGTAGGATGAACGCCTCACGCGTCTTGAGCGGCATGGCCGCGATCGCGCAGGCCAGTTGGCGCAATTCATCCCGGTCGATCGCCGTCTGCTCGGGTGATGCGGTATCGTCAGGGTGGTCCAGATAGTCAAGATTGTCGACCGCGTGGATGGGAACGATCCGCGCACGGCGGACATGGCGGGTTACCACAGACCGGGCTACCTGGAACAGATAGGCCCGGGGATAGGCGATGGTGTCCACCCGATCCATCTCCGCGAAGATGCTGTAGGACTCCTGAATGATATCGTCGGGTTCGAGGCCGCCCAATGGCCGACGCGCAAGCCAGCCGCGCAAAGCAGGCTCATGCGGCAAGATATTGCGCAGCAGCCAGCGCGCTCTTTCCCTGTCCGTTCCGCTCATCCCAGTTCCGCGACCGTTTATTATGACGAAGTGTCGATTCTGGGAGTGGCTAGAGGGGAAATGTGACAAACAGGCTGCGGGGCCGACATCTTCAAAACGTGCGGCCCATCTTTTCGAGGGCGGTGCGTTCAAACTGCCAGCATCCTTGGGTGCCCCCCTTTCAGCTTACACTGCGGGAGAAGCACGGCCTTAATCGAATCTAACAAGCAGACCTTCAGCACTTGGCGATTGAAAATCGACCTCCGAACGGCAGCAATGGGTCGACGGCGGAAGTGGCCGCTACGCGCCCACTCAAGCCGTTCGACCGCAATATTACGATGCTTGAAAGCGGACCGCCCGATTATGACTGGGCCTGGGACAAAACCGACGTTCGCGAGCTGCGCCGGGAACGGCAGGTTCCCGTCCAACACCTGCCGTTCCTGAAGCACTGATGATCGTTTCCCGGAATGCGAGGGATGGCCGATTGCGGAATGGCAGCTTCTCGTCGGCCGAGATGCACTAGCTGCCAGTCCGGTTCCGGGTGGGAAATCATCGAGGCACGAAGCGTGCGATTGCCGTCGAGCATGGCCATCATCCCAGAGCAAGGGGGTAGCGGAATATTGGACCGATGTGCATAGCAAGTCATGCCCCGGCGCAAAGACATATGGAGATGCGGGATCGTCCATCAGCCGATGGCTGCAATCATCGCATCGGGCCGGATCGATAGCGCGTTGACATGGCTCCCGGAGGAGCCGGCATTCCAGTTTCTTGCCGATCCATTCGGATGGAGAGGTGCGGACGGAACGCTTCACATCTTTGCCGAGCATTATGATTATCGCCATCGTCATGGCACGATCATGCGCCTGTCGCTCGATGAGCATCTGTCGGTTGTCGAACGGCGCCTTTGCCTGAGTGAGCCCTGGCACCTGTCCTACCCCCAGATTTTCGCCGGCGAAGGTGCGACCTGGATGCTGCCCGAGGCGCATCGATCGGGCGCGCTGACGCTTTATCGCGACCATGGCGGCCTGGCTGACTGGCGGCCGGAACTGCGCATCGCACTGGACTGCGTTCCGGTCGATGCAACGATCCTCCATCATCAAGACCGCTGGTGGCTCTTTTATTCGCCGGCCACCTCAAAGCAGACAAAGATATCGCAGCTTCATATCGCCTGGGCCGAGCGCCTGGCGGGCCCCTGGATCGTGCATCCGCGCAATCCCGTGCGCGTCGATGTGACATCATCGCGCCCTGGTGGCTCGCCCCAGATCCTGTCCGGACATGTCGTTCTGCCGGTCCAAGACTGCAGCAGCACCTATGGCGGAGCCATCCGTCCTCTCTGGATCGACAGGCTGGATGAGGCGAATTTCAGCGCGAAAGCCGGCGACGCCATGCCGGTCCCATTGTCCGCCGGCGCCTATCGGGACGGCATGCACAGCCTGACCGCATGCGGGGAGATCAGCCTGGTCGATGTGAAGCGGATCGACCGATCCGCACGCGGGCTGGCGCTGGAAATCAGGCGTGCGCTTGGCGGATATGGGTGAGAATGGCTGTACCTGTTCTTTCGAAACGCTCTCTTGAGTAGCGCTGGTTCACCAGGTTTCGTGCGGCCTGCCCCATTTCTTCAAGCCTTGAAGGCGTAGCAAGCAGGGTCTCCAGCGCATGGGCGAGAGCATCAGTATCTGCCGGTGCGCAGGTCAGGCCGCTGACGCCCGGCATGATCGAATAGGGCATTTCCCCGACCGCTGAAGCGATCACCGGCAGCCCGGCCGCCATCGCCTCATGCGCGGCGATGCAAAAGCCTTCGGATCGTGACGGCTGAACATAGAGATGCAGTCCGGCGAGGAAGCTCTTGGGGGCATCGGTAAATCCGGCGAATTCGACATCGACCCCTGCGTTGCGAGCCAGCATCTCCAGGCGACCGCGCTCGCTCCCCTCACCCGCGATCGCCAGCGAGAATGGAGGCGTGGCAAGGCCCCGAGCCTTGATTTGCGCCAGGGCCGCGATCAAGATGTCATAGCCCTTGACCCGATGAAGCCGTCCCAAAGAACCGATGCGGATCGGCTCGCCGGCCTGCCATGGGGATGCCTGCGGCATGGCTGGATCGACGGCGTAGATGGGCCAGCAGCGTAGCCGCTCGTCCGGAACCTGGAGTCGATGCTGCGTCAGATCGGTGACGGACTGCGAATCCCCCACCCACAAAGCCGCCCTGGGCGCCAGGAGGCGCATCAGCCTTTCATTCCAGGGCTTGAGGAAGGCAGCATGCTGCCAGCAGACGACCGGAAGTCCGAGGGAAGGCCCGATAATGAGACCAAGGATCGTGGCACGGCTGAGCGACGTCCAGATATGGGTCGCGCCCCAGTCCATCAGTTCCCGCCGTAGCCACAAGGCGGCCGCCAGATGATCGCCTGTCCCGCCTTCCCGAACGCGCGGAAGCAGCCCCGCCTCGATAATCGCGGGCAAGCCGCGCCTGTCGCTTGGCCGAAGCGCGAACAACCGCACCTGCGCGCCGCCGGCGCGCAGCACGTCGGCTATGGCGGGCACGGGCTGCGCAGCGCCGCCGCCTTCGACCGAATTGATGACATAGGCAATGCGCATGCCGTTCACTGCGACAGGCTCCGGTGCCAGGCCAGGCCGCCCAGCAGGAGACTGGCAATCAGGGCCTGACCAACGGCCTGTATCCCTGCGCCCATCAGCCCGAACGACCCGAGCAACCAGGGCAGCGCCGGCAGGAAAATGAGGCTCGCAAAGAGGTTCGCGCTCATCGACAGGGCCGGATATCCCATAGCGGAAAGCGCAGAACTGCAGGGCGGTCCGACCAGCGCGATTACCCGCGCAATGATCAGAACCACCATGACCGCGCCGGCCGCCTGGAACGCGCTGCCCGCCAGCAGGGTAACCATCATGGTCGGGAAAAGCGCCGCCAGGATGACCACGGGCAAGGCCGCGGCGATCGCGATCAGAATGACGCGCACAAGCGTGCGGCGGAGCGGTGCGCCGCCTTGGCCGGAGGCAACCATCCCTGCCAGTTCGGCATAGGCGGTGTTCCCCAATATCTGTGCCGGCTGCGAGATGATCACGGTCGCGCGCTGGGCGACCGCGAAAAGCCCGGCGACGGCAGGCCCCATGACCCAGCCGACGATCAGCGGTGCGAGCCGCCCAGCCAGTTCCGCTAGCGTGACATCGGCATTGCTGGCCACCAGGAACCGCCAGATGCCGGCATTTTCGCTTGCCACATTACCCGCCTGTGGACGGATCAGGACCGCGCCCAGTCTTGTGTAGGCACAGATAAGCCCCATGCCCCAGAGTACCGCGAACTCGGCGATGGCGGCCAGCAGCCAGGCAGCGAGGAAGCCCTTGAGCCCCCAGCCGAACAGCAGCGCCAGCGAGGCTCCGCACAGGCGCACGAGCGGCTGGACCATATTGTGCAGGCCGATAAGGTCGAAGCGGTCGATCAGTTGCAGATAGCCCGCCGGCGTAGAGCGCACCGATCCCAGCACGGCGAAGCTGTAAGGAATGGCGAAAGCCATGGTTTCGGGCGGCCAGCCCAGATGTGGTCCGACCCAGGGCGCCAGCAGCATGGCGGCGATGATCGCCGCGACGCCGCCCGCCAGTTCGACCTTGGCACCGAAACGAAGCAGACGTGCGAGGCGGTGCGATGCCCCTTCCTGTCGCGCCTCCGCGCCATAGCGCACGATCGCCTGCCAGGCCGGAAATTCGACGATGCCGCATATCGCCGTCACATAGGCATGGACGAGAACCAATATGCCATAGTCATGCGGCCCCAGGGCGCGCGCGGCGATGACAAGATAGACGAGACTGATGAGCCCGGCGCCGGCCTTGCCGCCGAGCACAAGTCCCAATCCCCTGAAAATACGCCCTGTAACGGTTGCTCGTTCGATCATGGGCGTTGGGCAGGCCAGTCTTTCATGCGCAGGGCATCGCCCGTGCCGTTGCGTGCCGCAAGACGCCGGCCGAGGAAAGTGTAGAAATACCAGTCCAGGGCAAATCGCGGCGTGTAGCGGTAGATCAGCCGTTCGGCCCGTGTCCAGCTTACGGCCTTGCGGCATGATCGCCGCGCTGAGGGAAAACAGACATGATCCCGGTCGTAGATGGCGCGGCCATGCGTCATCACGCGATGCACGATTTCATGATCCTCAAGGACATAGGGCCATCGTTTGGCGTCGAAGCCGCCTGCTGCCCGCAAGGCATCCGTGCGATAGGCCTGGGCATAGCCACCGGCATGACATTTCGCCGAGAAACGTCGGCTCTTGCGCAGGATGAAATCGGTCCGTTTTCGTGACTCAGCGCTCTCCAGCGGCGCATAAAGGTCGATGGCCATCACCGAGGCCGCTTCCGGATCGCCCGTAAACAGGTCGAGGATGCGCTTTACATAGTCGATCGGATATTCCGTGTCCGCATCACAGATCGCCACAAAGGCGGTCTCAACCCTCGACAGGCCAAGCGCCATGGCGTGAATTTTCCCGGGGGTCGGGCACGACAATATCTCTGCCCTGGATCCGAGAGATCGGGCTGCCTCGCGCGCTTGTTCGGTGCCGTTGTCAGTCGAGCCATTGTCGATAAGAAGCAGTCGGAAACGAATATCACTTTGAATCGCAAGGGTCTGAACCGTCTTGTCGATCCAGCCTTCCTCATTGAAGAAAGGCAGAATGATGGTCAGCGAGGACATCAGGCAGCACGAAAATTGCTGAAGCCAACGACGTTGCCTCGGCGCTTGTCTGCAAGCTGCGTGATGACCGCCGCTGCCCGGTCTGACGACGGTCGGCCGTCCAGATCGAAGCTGTCGGCGAACAGATTCTCCTGAATGGCTTGGTAGTGATCGCGATGCAGACCATTTGCGCGGGCGAGAGCCGGGCCAAGATCCTTGGGATCCGAGATGACTTCGCCGGCTCGCCAGTGCGCAAAGTTCGGATCCCCCCGCCAGTCGATGCCATGGCTGTTGAGAAACACACAGGGTCGCGGACGCAGCAGAAATTCATAGACCTGGCTACTCGCGTCGCCCAGATAGACATCGGCGATCAGCGTATAGCTCATATCGGTCGATGCCCGGCTGCCGAGGTCAATATGGATATTGTCGCCATGCAGAAAGCGCTTCGCGATGGTCCCCGGGCGATTGACGCTCAACTTGTCTATCGTGACTACGAACGGCCTTTCGAAGAGCATTACATGGGGTGCAAAAATAAGCTCTTGCGCATCCCGCTCGACGAAATGATCGAGCACCTGTCTGCCATGCTTGTACCAGGAAGAAAGATGCGGCGAGCAGTGCGGATTATATAAAATGATCGGCCGCTCGCGGGAAAAATGCTGGGTTCTGCCCGCCTGCCGAACAAGATCGAATTTGGGATAGCCCACGATGCTGATGGTAGAGGGATCAATCCCGGCTTCAGCGATCAGCCGGCGACGGATCTTCTCGCCCGAACACAGAACATGGTCGAACCCGGCACTGGCCTTGTCAAAGCCGATCGCACGATCGCCCGCGCCATGACGCGTATGAATCATGAAGAGCTTGTCGAGGCCATAGCGCTTCTTGAGGAGCAGAGATGTCTTCTCCGCCACGACAAGCATGTCCAGGCTACGGAAAAATTCGAGATTGTCCCGATAGAGCAGCAATTTCCTGGCCGGGATCATGCTGCCCAGCATCCCGACAAGCCGCTCCGACCGCGTCGTCAGGCCGAGTTCGACATGCTGGATCCTTGATCCCAGTAACGGTCCCGCCAACCGCCGCACCTCATGGGCCAGGCGATCATTTGTTGTTGCGATGATGATCTCGCCGGCAAAACCGCCCGCAGCGAGTGAAATCGCTATGGGCAGGCTGTGGGCCAGTTGGTGGATCTGATCATGGTTGAACAGGAAGCCAATGCGCATGGGGCGCTGACGCCGTGGCACTGGAGCCACCTCAGCTCACGAACGAAAAATATTTGCGGAAGGCGCCATCCGATGAGTTTTGCGATCTGGAGCTTCGTTCTCTCCATATTCTGTACGATTGGCCCGTTGATAGCAGGGCGCTTTCAGACCTGTAGCTTGAAGGTCAGTTGCTGCGGGCAATTACCTTCAATGCCATTCCGGCGTTGCTGCTTTCCGCCATTTGCGCCGTTCGTTCCGTCCTGCAGAATATCCGGCAAGCCGTTGCGCAGACCCGACCTGATCGCATCGACGGGCGATGCCATATCATCCTTGGGGCTGAAGCGTCGGAAAGGTGACTTGCACACACATGCCGGCACTATCCTCACAGATTGTGCAATGTGCTTGATGCAAGTTCGCTATCGCGGCCACGAGCGCCAGCCCCAATCCGGAGCCCTCGGTGTTGCGACTGGCATCCAGGCGATAGAAGCGACCGAACACCTTTTCCCGCTCGTCTGCTGGTATGCCTGGGCCATCATCGCAGATCTCGATGACAGGCGAAGTATCCTGATAGCGGAGTCGTGAGGTGATCCGTGTGCCGGCAGGCGTATGAACGAGGGCGTTTTCGATGAGGTTGATCACCAATTGGGTAAGCAACTCGCCATCGCCATGGATCAGAATATTTCCGGCATGGTCGGCAAGGAGATGGTGGTCGCCATCTTCCGCAACAGGCTCATAGAGTTGCTGGATCCGATCCATGAGTTCGCTCAAATCCACGGCCTTGAACCGCCTGCGCCCAATTCCTCCCTCCACGGTGCCAATGCGCAGAAGGGCGTTGAATGTGGCAAGCAGGCCCGATGTCTGTGCCAGCGCTGCCTCCACTGCCGCCGGCTCGATCGGATCGGCATCCCGCATCTGCTCCAGTTGCTGGTGCAGCCTTGTGAGGGGGGTACGCAGGTCGTGGGCTATGTCGGTGGAAACCTGGCGGAGGGCCTCCATAGCCGCCTCGTTGCGATCGAGCATGATGTTGAGATTGTGGGCGAGCCCGTCAAATTCCGGGCCAAAGCCGATCATCGGCAATCGCTCCTCCCGCTCGCCTTCGACAATCCGGCTTACCGCCAGATTTACGCGTTCCAGGCGCCGCAGGAATAGGACGGCCGCCAGGAAACCGCCCACCAGAACGAACAGCGTAATGCCCACCCCGCTGAGCAGGGTGAAGGCAAGGAGGCGACTGCGCAGATCCAGCACATCGAAATTGTCGGTGGCGACGACCAGCGTCAGGCCGTCCGGTAGGCTCGTCCCCAGCGCCGTCAGCGTCTCCAACCGACCGCTGACCGGGCCGCTGTCATGCTCAACCATTTCGAGCGCATATGTGCCAACCCGGGCCGCGCTGACCGGCAGGTCGCCGGCAAGACGCCGCCGCTGCGCATCGACCAGCAGATAGTGAAATTGCGCGTCATCGCCCACGCTCTGGTGGCGCGCGATGGCATCGGTCAGGCCCGATTGTCCTAGCTGCGCATATTCGCCGCCAAGGATGGCAACTTCCGCCTTCAATCGGCCGCTCGTCGCCTCGGCTGCATAATGTCCAATCTGGCTCCGAACAGTGAACAGAAGTGCCCCAGCCCCGATCGCAAAGATCAGGGCCAGCAGCACGGCAAATCGAAACGCCGCGCTACGCAAGGGCGCACGCAGCACGGCTTCAAACGTCATCGATACGATATCCCGCCCCGCGCACGGTCTGGATCAGTTCCCTGCCAAATCCGCGATCGACCTTGGCGCGCAGCCGACTGACATGGCTTTCGATGATGTTGGTTCTCGGATCAAAATGGAATGACCAGACATTTTCGAGGAGCATCGTCCTTGTGACGATCTCCCCGGCATGCAGCATCAGATATTCGAGCAGCTTGAATTCCTGCGCCTGCAATTCGATCCGATTACCGCCTCGGAGCACCGTTCGCTTGATCCTGTCCAGGCTGAGATCGGAGACCTCAAGAACGGAAACTGTTTCGGCGATGGGCGGACGACGCGCCAGCGCATTGACGCGGGCAAGCAGTTCGGTCGCGGCGAAAGGTTTGGCGAGATAGTCATCTGCGCCCGCTTCAAGCCCCTCGACGCGGTCTTCGACGCCATTCATGGCGGTGAGGAACAGGGCTGGCGCTCTCACGCCAGCTGCGCGCAGCGCTTTCAAGACCGCCAATCCGTCAAGGCCCGGTACCATTCGGTCGAGAATGAGGACGGCATGGTCCCCGCTTGATCCCAGGAAGATCGCATCGCGGCCATTGTCGCACACATCCAGCACATGACCGGCAGCAGTCAAGACGCGCTCGAGATGGACGCGCGTCGTTTCATCATCCTCGAGCAGCAGCAGCTTCATCGCCCGTCCTCATCGCACGATCCTGGTCTTCAACAGAAGGATTTTGCTTCATCTTCCTTCGTCCCCGCAAGTTGGGGATTATCAATGTTCGCGTCACGCTGCGCGAAACTGGCGACCGCTAGAGCGGGTAATGCGCAGATTCGCGCAGGAGGATATCGCCATGAAAAGGATGCCAACCGCCCTGGCGGCTGCCCTGATTGGCAGCATTGCCACGATGCTGCCCGCCGCGCCCGCTGCAAAACTCAAGGGCAGCCAATATGCTGCTCAATCCAAGCTCTCGCTCGCTGCTGCGCGGATGGCGGCGCTCAAGCTGCGCCCCGGCACGATAACCGATCAGGAACTGGAAAAGGAAAAGGGCGGCAGCGGACTGCGCTATTCCTTCGACATCATGAGCAAGGGACGGGCCTATGAAGTGGGCATAGACGCCGTGACGGGCAAACCGCTCGAAAATGTGCCTGAAGGCCATAACCCGGATTGAGCGCCTGGTACCGGGCCAGGCCAACCGGCCCGGTCGCTCCATAAACAGGGGTCAGCCTTCTCATGCCACGTCGCCTTCCCATGTCTGCAAGCCTTAGCCTGCTGGCACTGTCGCTTGCTGGCTGCGCGCATTATACGCCTCTGCCGCTCGCAACCCAGGCGCCGCTCGCGCCTGATCTTCGCTCGCTGGATCCGTCCATCCCCAGCGAACCGCTTGGCGTGGAGCAGGTGGTTACCCTTGCCCTTGCGAACAATCCCGATCTCAGGGCGATCCGGTTCAAGCGCGGCATCGCCACCGGACAGACATTGCAAGCCGGCCTTCTGCCCAATCCGTCGCTGAGCGGCGCACTGCTGCCGCTGCTATCCGGCGCCGGCAGCGTACCGGCGTGGAATCTGGGCATTGCGCAGGATATCAAGAGCCTGGTCACCTACCGTTCCAGGCGCCGTGCCGCCGCCGACAGTGAACAACAGGTCGCAGCCGACATCATCTGGCAGGAATGGCAGGTTGCAGGCCAGGCGCGCCAACTCGCCTGCGACCTCATCATGGGGAACCGCGCCCGCCCGAGCTATGCTGGAGCCTACACGCTTCTGGTCGAGCGCAACACCAAGCTTGAGAAGGCATTGGCAGCGCATAGCGTGACGCTGGTGACGGTCGCGCCCGATCGACTGGCTTTGCAGTCTGCCCGCGCCGCGCTCGATGCCCTGGATCAGCGTCAACTTGGTCTCAAGCATCAGCTCAATGCATTGCTGGGCCTCACGCCCGACGCGCAGCTTCCATTGGCCGAGCAGGTCGATCTCCCACCATTCGACATGGCAGCGATCAGGGCCGATCTTCCCAACTTGCCGGCTCGCCGCCCCGATCTCATAGCCCTGCGCATGGGCTATGCCTCGTCAGACGAGCAAGTGCGCCAGGCGATCCTTTCCCAATTTCCCGACATGAACCTTGGCGGAAGCGTCGCAAGCGACAATGCCAAGGTCATCAATGGTGGCCCGAATATTCAGATCGGCCTGCCGATATTTGATCGCAACCAGGGCAATATCGCCATCGCCCGGGCTACCCGCGAACAGCTTCATGCCGATTATTCCGCGCGGCTCGCGGCCACGATGGGCACAGTCGAAGCCATGTTGAGCGAGGCAGAGCAGCTTTCAGCCCAGCTCATGACGGCCCGGCATGATCTTCCCGCCGCACGCCTTGCTGCCGAGCGGGCACAGGCCGCCTTTGGCGCGTCCAATCTCGACGAGCGCGGCTATGTCGACCTCGTTTCCAATCGCTTCACCAAGGAGCAGGAAATCATGACACTCGAACTTGCGCTCCTCGATCGCCAGATCGCCATACAGACCCTCATCGGATCGGGCCTGCCCAAGGCAGATGCGCTGACTGCGCCGGATGCGGCACGATGAAGGGCGCAGCTTTCCTTGCGCCCATCGTCCTGCTTCTTGCAGGATGCGGAAATACGCCAGTGGCGCCGAGCGATGCGCCGACGACATTGGTCAGCACAGTGACAGCGCGGCGTGGCGCACTGCCGGCAACGCTCGACTGCTATGGCACCGTGGCACCTGCCATCAATGGAACACAGAGCCTGAGCGTTGCGCAACCCGGACAGGTTACCGCGCTGCTGGTAGCGCCCGGCACGGCCGTGAAAGCGGGCCAATCCCTGGCGACTTTCATGGTCGCGCCCTCGGCCCGCAGCGCTTATGAGCAGGCCTCGAGCGGGCTGGCTGCCGCGCGCAAACAGGCTGCGACGACAGCGCAACTCCTCTCGCAACAACTCGCGACCCAGGATCAGCTCACCCAGGCGAACAAGGCGGTTTCCGACGCGCAACATGCACTCGCAGCCCTTCAGGCGGAAGGGGCGGGGCAGGCAGCCCGCACGCTTGTCGCGCCCTTTGACGGGATCGTGACCAGCATATCTGTCGCACAGGGCGATCGCCTGCAGGCTGGCGCCCCGATCGTCACGGTTGCCAGGGCCGGTGGGATTGTCGTCACCGTTGGGGTCGATCCCGCCGTCCATGGCCGCGTAGCGGTAGGCATGCCTGCATCGCTCAAGCGGCTTTCGGGCGGGCAAAGCCTGGCAGGACAAGTCGTTCGGGCAGACAGCGCTCTTAACCCACTCACCCGACTGATCGATGTTGATGTCAGCTTCCCGGCTGGCGCGCTGCTCCCCGGCGAAGCCATGCAGGTAGCCATCGAGACCGGCCAGGTTTCCGGCTGGATCGTGCCACATCAGTCGGTGGTGACGGCTGGCGGCCCGGCCCGCCTGTTTCAGGTGGCCAATCGCCAGGCCCGGGCGATCCCGATCCGCATCCTGCTTGCCTCCGACCGGGGCGATGTCGTCGAGGGCGCACTTGATCCAGGCAAGCCGCTGATCGTCTCGGGCGCCTATCAGGTCAGTGACGGCGACGCCGTGCGGTGGAGCAACTGATGCTGGAATATCTGCTCCGTACGCAAGCGCGTACATTGGTTCTCATCGCCATGGCGCTTGCGCTGGCAGGTGTCGTTGCATCGCTATCGCTGCCCACGGGACTGTTTCCCCAGGTGTCCTTCCCTCGGGTGGTGGTCGATCTCAACGCCGGAAGCCGTCCGGCCGACCAGACGGCGCTCACAATTACCCGCCCGGCAGAAGAAGCGATCCGCGCCATACCCGGCGTCCAGAATGTCCGCTCGGAAACGAGCCGCGGATCGGCGCAGATCTCGGTCGATTTTGGCTGGGGGCGCGACATGGTCGCCAGCACTTTGCTGGTCGACACGGCTTTGGGGCGGATATTGCCGTCGCTGCCCGCCGGCACCCAATATGACGTCCGTCGCATGGATCCTACGGTCTTTCCGATCATCTCCTATGCGCTGGTATCCGAGCATGGCGACCCGGTGGCCTTGCAGGATTTGGCCACCTATCAGATCACGCCCCTGCTTTCATCGATCAATGGCCTGGCGCGTGTCGGTGTCCAAGGCGGTGATACCGCCGAGGTACAGGTGCTCGCCGACCCATATCGATTAGCCGATCACGGCCTGTCGATGACCGACCTGGCCAGCGCAATCCGCAATGGCAATGTGTTGAGCGCGGTCGGCCAGGTGCAGGATCGCGGCCGTCTGTCGTTGGTCATCGCCGACCGCAGCATCATCAGTGCGGGCGACGTCGGCAACATCGTCATCAAGGCTGCAACTGCCGGGATCGTTCACGTCCGCGATGTCGCGACCGTCCAGGACGGCGCGGTTCCGGTTTGGCAGCGCATCGTCGACGACGGCAAGCCTGCGGTGCTGTTCAATATCTATGAGCAGCCCGATGGCAACGCGGTCCAGATAGCCCGTGAAGTGCAGGCAAAGCTGGCTGGCGTAAAACTGCCAGCCGGCGTCAAGCTGGTGAACTGGTATGATCAAAGCGAACTGGTCACCCAATCTGCAGCAAGCGTGCGTGATGCCGTATTGATCGGCCTTGTCCTGGCCGGCCTCGTCCTGTTGTGGTTCCTGCGCAGTTGGCGCGTGACGCTGATCGCGGTGATCGTCGTCCCCGCCACATTGGCAGCGACAATATTGCTGCTTTCGCTGCTCGGCATGAGCTTCAACATCATGACCCTTGGCGGCATTGCAGCGGCCGTCGGCCTGCTCATCGACGATGTAATCGTGATGGTCGAACATATTGCGCGGCGGGCGGGCGCCCTTGGCAGCGATGGGAAGCCACTCGGCGACGCCGCCGTCCTGCCCGCAGCGCGAGAGTTCATGGTACCACTCACCGGCTCCAGCCTTGCCACCTTGATCGTGTTTCTGCCGCTGTCCTTCCTGACCGGCGTGACCGGTGCCTTTTCCAAGGCTCTTTCCATCACCATGGCCGGAGCACTGGCTCTTTCCTGGGCGATGACGGCCTTCGTCGTTCCGATACTCGCGCGCTGGCTGATCGATTTCAATCAGTGGCATGATCCTGGACTGGCCGGTGACGGACGTCTTGGGCGTCTCCATGAGCGTACGCTCGATCGCCTTTCGGCTCGTCCCTGGCTCCTCGCAATGATCGCAGGCCCGCTGCTTCTGATCGGCTTTGTCGGCTATTCCAATGTTCCCACCGGGTTCATGCCGAAGGTCGATGAAGGCGGCTTCATCATGGATTATTTCACGGCGCCCGGCACATCGCTCGAGGAGACCGGCAGACAGGTCGGGCAGATCGATGCGATGCTGCGTGCCAATCCCCAGGTGCTGACCTTCTCGCGTCGCCTCGGCACCGGGCTCGGAGGCGATCTCGGACAAAGCTATCATGGCGACTATTTTGTGCGACTGAAGCCGGATCACAGCACGCCAACCGAAGAACTCGCCGCATCGTTCGCAAGCGAGATCGCCATCAAAGTTCCCGGTGTCGAAGTGGAGGTCGCGCAGTTGATGGAGGACCTCATCGGCGATCTGACGGCTGTTCCCCAACCGATCGAGGTAAAGCTCTATGCCGCTGATCCAGGCATTCTCCAGAGCGAGGCACGCAAAGTTGCAGCCTTGATCGGGCAAATCCCAGGCGTCATCGAGGTGAAGGACGGCGTGCAACTCGCCGGCGACGCGCTCAACGTCCATGTCGATCCTGTTCGCGCCGGAATCGAAGGAGTCGCCCCCGCAGATGTCGAGGCGCAGCTTTCCACCGCTCTTACCGGGGCGATCGCCACGACACTGGCGCAGCCCAGCAAGGCGGTCGATGTGCGTGTCCGCTTGGCCGAGACAATGACGCTCAGCCAGGATGGCCTGTCTCAACTGCCGATCCGGGCTGGCGACAGTCATATATTTCCGCTCTCGCGGGTCGCCACGATCGAGGCCGTCACCGGCCAACCGCAGATTGCGCGCGAGAATCTCGAGCCGATGGTGGCTGTGACGGGGCGTATCCAGGGGCGCGGTATCGGCGCAGCCGTCGGTGACGTAACCAGGGCGCTCGACAGGCCGGGGGCACTTGGCACCGGCGTGCGCTACGAAATGGGCGGCCTCTATCAACAGCAGCAGATCGCCTTTGCAGGACTGATCAAGGTGTTCGCCATGGCCCTGGTCGCCGAACTCATACTCCTGCTGATCCTGTATCGGCGCTTCTGGCTGCCGGTCATCATCATCGGCTGTTCCCTGCTTTCGACCACCGCCGTCTTTACGGCCCTCTGGCTCGCGGGCGTGGACCTCAACATCACCGCTCTCATGGGCATGACGATGATCATCGGCATCGGCACCGAAATGGCGATCTTCTACGTGTCCGAGTTCGAGGAACTCTGCCGCGTAATGCCCGCCGCACAAGCCACCCGGGAAGCCAGCCGGAATCGCCTGCGACCGATCCTGATGACGACCCTGGCCGCAATGTTGACACTCCTGCCGCTGGCGCTGGCTATCGGGCAGGGATCGGGCATCCAGCAGCCGCTGGCGATAGCGATCATCGCTGGCCTGCTGCTTCAGTTCCCGCTCGTGCTGCTGGCGATGCCAGTGCTGGTGCGACTGACTTTGCCGCGCGGCGAAACGGCACAAGCCGGGACGGGAGCCCTACCGGCCACATGACCATATCAAGAGGGCCAGCGCCCCAGCAGCAATCTGCCCATCTGAAGGAACAGCCCATGAAACATGCCCTCCTCCTTCTCGCCGCCCTGGCAGGAAGCGGCAGCGCGCTCGCTGCAGCGAGCCCCCCTCCTTACCGGATCACCGATAAAATTGCCGGACCCGATGGGGGATGGGACTATGCCCGCGTCGATAGCCGGACACATCAGCTCTATGTCGCCCGTGCCCGCGAGGTGACGGTAATCGACACCCGCACCCACAAGATGATCGGCTCGCTAGGCGTCATCGCTCACGGTCATTCTGCAGTGCCGGTCTCGGACGATCGACTTCTGGTGACCAGCGGCGACGATGCAAGCGTAAGATTCCTTCAGCGTGCCAATGGCAAGCAACTGGCACGCTTGACCGTCGGATTGAAGCCGGATGCGGCGATCCTCTCCCACGATGGCAAGCGCGCTTTCGTCATGAATGCGACAAGCGGCACGATATCGGTCGTCGATGTCCAGAGCATGAAAATCGAAAGAACAATCAAGGCGAAACCGGGCCTGGAATATGCGGTACTCGACCGGACCGGCACCATGTTCGTCAATAACGAGGATTTCAGCGAGATCGAACTGCTCGACACCATCACGGGAAAGATGGGACAGTCGATCCCGCTTCCTGGATGCGAGGGCCCCAGCGGCCTTGCTCTCGACGGGAAGTCCACCCGACTGATCGCCGCCTGCGCCAATGGCAAGGCCGCGATAGTGGATGCGCGAAGCCGCCGCTTGGTCAAGCTTGTAGACATTGGGCGGGGACCTGACGCAGTCCTGATCGACGAGACCCATAGACTGGCCTTCATTCCTTGCGGCAAGGATGGGGTACTCGATATCTTTTCGCTCGAGGGCCCTGAGGTCCGCAGGATTGGCCGCGTGGAAACCGAAATTGGCGCGCGCACCGGCGCGATAGATCCGGCCACGGGGACGATCTATCTTCCGGTCGCCAACATGGTATCGCCGCCGAGCGGCAGCGGACCTCTGCAGCCCATGCCAGGCAGTTTCCATGTGCTTGTGATATCGCGCCGCCAAATTGCGGGTTGATCGTCAAATACCTCAGCGAGGAACCTCATGCCCTCTGTCCTGCAGAAATTATCCGCCAGGCATCGTATCGACAGCTATATACTGGTCATGTTCCTTGCGGCAGCAGCGGGCATATTGCTCTTCCTGAAGCTTGGATCCGAAATATTGGAGGGCGACAGCTTCGCGATAGACCGATATCTTCTCCAGTGCCTGCGTCGCAGTTCGGATAGCGCAATTCCGATCGGCCCCGCCTGGCTCCGATCGGCAATGGTGGATATTTCCGCGCTGGGTGGCATCAATCTGCTGACGCTCATCACCCTGTTGGCATCGGGCTATCTTCTTGCTGCGCGAAAGCAGGTAACCGCCCTCTTTCTCCCGATCTCCATTGCGGCTGGCGGCGCGATGAGCGCGCTTTTCAAAATTGAATATGCAAGGCCGAGACCGGATATCGTCAAGCATCTGGTGGAGGTCAGCTCTGCCAGCTTTCCCAGCGGGCACGCGATGAACTCCGCTATCGTCTATCTTACGGTCGGCGCCTTGCTGGCCAGAGCCGAGCAGGCTCCTCGAGTACGGATCTACATCATCTCCGTGGCAATCTGCCTCACCCTGGCGATCGGCAGCTCTCGCATCTACCTGGGCGTTCACTGGCCGAGCGATGTGGTAGCGGGATGGTGTGTAGGAGCGAGTTGGGCGGCCATGGCGTTGCTGATCGCACATCGGCTGCCGGGCGCCAGAGCAGGCGTTGGGCCAGAATCTCTTTCCGGTTCGTCCGTTTATCTGTCAAATCGCGATCATGAGTCTTAGCGACGATAGCGATCTTGAGCTCATTTATGGCGTTCATCGTGCTGATTTACGTCGCTTTCTGATCGCGCGCGTCGGAGATGCTGCCGAAGCAGATGATCTGCTTCAGGAATTGTGGGTGCGTGCCAGGAATGTGGCGGCAGGGCCGATCGGCAATGGTCGCGCCTATCTTTACAAGATGGCCCAGAATCTCGTTCTTGATCGACTTCGCGAGCAGCAGCGGCGCATGGCTCGGGAGCGGCGCTGGAACGATCAGGAAACCGATTTCACGGCACCGGGCATCGACCCGGTCGATCGGTCGCAAACCGCCGAGGACCAGATCATCGCGCGCGAGGAAGTGCAGCGCATCAAAACGGCGCTCGAGACGCTGCCGGAAGGGGCAAGAAGGGCATTCGAACTGCACAAGCTTCGAGGGCTGACACATGGCGAGGTGGCTGCGCAGTTGGGCATCAGCAAGAGCGGCGTCGAAAAACATATGGCCGTCGCCATGAAATATCTTCGCCGCGCGCTCACGGACTGAGGTAATGCCGTCACGATATCGTCACACAGTGATCAAACAGGTGGAAGGGCAATCGCCATGACGGCGCGTGCGGATTTTGACGAAGCGATGCTTGACCAGGCGATTGCCTGGCAGGCGGCGCTCGAGCACGACGATGCGGATTGGGACGGCTATCTCGCGTGGCTGGAGGCAAACCCCCGGCACCGGGAAGCCTTTGATTCGATTGCCCTGGTCGATGCTGCTGTCCGCGAACATCGGGACGTTCTGAGCCATGAGCCTTCTCCTCCTGTCGCCGAAATCGATCCAAGACACCGTTGGAAGCCGAGACTGGTGATGGGCGGTGCTCTCGCCGCTTGCCTGGCGCTTGCCGTTGCGCTCCCGACATTCTGGCAGACATCCAGACCCATTGCCTACAGCAACGAAGGCTCGGCGCCGCGCATGATCGCTCTGGCCAGCGGCACCAGCGTCACCCTGTCGCCGGGAAGCGCCATTCTGGTATCGGCAAAGAATGACGGGCAAATCGAGCTTGCGAAGGGGGAGGCCTATTTTGACGTCCGCCACGATCCCTCGCGCGTCCTGACCGTATCGGCCGGCAACTATCGCGTTACCGATATTGGCACCCGCTTTTCGGTCAATCTTGCAAACTCTGCCTTGCGGGTCGGTGTCGCACAGGGGGCGGTTTCCGTCGCCGGCGCGCAGACCGCTTCGGCAGTCAGGGTCGATGCCGGCCATCAGTTGGTCGGCAAGGATGGTCTATTGACACTCAGCACGGTAGAGCCCTCCCAAGTGGGAAGCTGGCGCAGTGGCCGGCTGACCTATACGAATGCGCCGCTTGCAATGGTGGCTGGCGACATCGAACGATATTCGGGCAAGAGGATTTCTGTCGATTCCGCGCTGGAGAACAAGCATTTTTCGGGCATTCTTGTCATCGGTGACGGATCGAAACTTGCCAGCGACCTGGCGGCCGTCATGGGGCTCGAAGTGCGTCAGCAAGGCGATCTTGTGCATATTGCTGCTGGCCGGTGAGATTGGCCCGGAAACGGTTCTTGCACGCGCACCGGTAGTCAGTCTCGATATCGCGCCCGGGCCGCTCATGGCCGCGATGGACAAATTCTCCGCCTCGACGGGTATCTCCATCGGCTTCAAGGCCAATGTCACACAACTGAAAACGCGTGGTGTGAAAGGGCGCTTGTCGCCCGAGGAAGCCCTGGCGCGGTTGCTCGAAGGAACCGGACTTCAAGCGCTCAGGATCGGTGATCGCCTCTATCGTATCGAGCCCAAGCCGGCGGTAATCGCAGTCCGACAATCCCCTCGCACGCCTGCCCCCACAGTGGCGCCTGCGGCAAGTGAAATCATCGTGACCGCGCAGAAGCGGCCACAGCCGCTCGCGAATATCCCCTTATCAGTATCCGTGCTGTCGCTTGATCCGCTGGGGGGAGCGAGAAGTCCGACGTCCCGCGACATCAGCCTCGACATGGAAGGCCTGGCCATGACCAACATGGGACCAGGGCGTAACCGACAGTTTATCCGCGGGGTTGCCGACAGCCCATTCAACGGCCTGAGCCAATCGACGGTTGCAGTCCAGGTCGATGAGGCAAGGGTGACATTCAATGCGCCGGATCCCGATCTCCGGCTCATCGATGTCGATCGGATCGAAGTCCTCAAGGGACCGCAAGGGCCGCTCTATGGTTCGGGCGCACTGGGTGGCATCTATCACATCGTCACCAGAAAGGCCGAACTGGATGACAGCTATGCCCTGGCGCGACTGTCAGCTCAGGCCGTTCAGCATGGCGAATTGGGCACGGGCGCCGAGGGCATCATGAACCTGCCTGTCGTCGATGGCCGCCTGGCATTACGCGCCGTGGGCTATCGTCTTCTGGAAGGCGGCTGGATATCCAATGATGGTTCCGACAAGGCGACCAATTCAACGGAGACCGTCGGCGCGCGGATAGCGCTGCGATGGCAGCCCTCAGAGCGATGGACGGTCGATGCAGGCTTCATGCTGCAGGACATCAATGCGCGCGACAGCCAATATGTGCTTCAATCCGACGAAATGCTGTCGCGTGATCATCCCATTGCCGAGCCCACCGACAATGATTTCAAGCTGTGGCATGGCACCGTCAAAGGCAATATCGGTACGCTGGAACTGACGTCGGCGACCAGCTATGTCGAGCATGGTTTCGACTATATTCTCGATGCCAGCAGCGCTGCCGACCAGTTCGGATTGACGGGCCAGGTCCGGTTCGACGATGATCGTCGATATACGGTGCTGAACCAGGAACTGCGCATCGCACCTCAAGGCGAGCAGCATTGGCTTGCTGGCCTTTCCTACCTTCGGGCGACCACTCGAGGGGAGGCTTCCGTCACCCCGGAAGGGGGCGATCCCGCCATAGTGGAAATCTACGATCGGCAGGTTGTCGAATATGCGATATTCGGTGAAGCGACCTTGCCGCTCTTCAATCGCCTGGATGCGACGATCGGCGCGCGCCTGTTTCAGAGCATCACGCGCGATGGAACCGGTGACGAACCCAGGATCACGCCCGTTCGTGCGCGCAAGACCATCCTGTCTCCCAGCGCTGCAATCTCCTATCGATTGAACGGATCAGGTATTGTCTATCTCCGCTATGCAAGGGCGATGCGTCCTGGAGGTCTGGCGCCTGCGGAAACCACGTCGGCGCGCCAATTCGATGCGGACGAATTGAGCACCTTCGATCTTGGCTTTCGCAAGACTGCCTTTGATGGTCGCTGGTCCCTTTCAGCTAGCACCTATTACACGCTCTGGAACGACATCCAGTCGGACTATCTGCTCGAAGATGGGCTGGTCTCTACCCGCAATGCAGGCAAGGGACGGATCATCGGAGCCGAGATCGCTCTGGATTGGAATCTGGGCAATGGCTTTACCATTTCCGCCGGTGGCAGCGCGCAGTCGGCCTTGCTCACGCGTGCGGCCGATGGCGTCAAGCTCGATGATCGCGGCCTTCCCATAGCCCCGGCCTTCGCTGGCCGGGCATCTTTTGGCAAATCCTTCGCCTTGGCCGGTGGCTGGCAGGCCAGGACCGGGCTGCAGGCCAATTATATCGGGAAAGCAAGATTGTCCTTCGACGATGATCTGGACCGAAGCATGGGCAATTATGCGACCGCGTCCGCCCATGCAGAGGCGACGCGAGGCCACTGGACCCTCAGCGTCAATATGGACAATCTGTTCGATATTCGGGGTGACAGCTTCTCCTTCGGCAATCCTTTCGCGATCCGGGAGGAAGCGCAATATACGCCAATCCGACCTCGCACCCTTACACTCGCCCTGGCGCGATCCTGGTAAGAGGCTGGCGATTGCGCAATTGATAGGTCGCAGAATAACCCACATGGTCAGACAGCATGGTTCCGTCCGGTTCATGGCCGAACGGGACATCGATGCTGCTCAACTCGAGGTCGGTACGTCGGCCAGGTGTGAAAAACTGCCAGTCGCGGGCGCGCTTCCTTGAAAAACGCGCATCGGCCGAAAGAGCGATGCCATGACGGGCCGCTTCTCCATAGGCGTCGTCAATATCGCCATCCTGACACCATCTGGACTGAGCCCTGGAGAGCAGCATTTGCTTGCGCGCTGGAACGCTGCCCACATTAAAGTCCCCAGCAACGATCAGGGGCCGCGATGGATCATGCGCGCTCGTAATGAAGTTGGTGAGATAATCGACCTGCAATCGGTAGGCGGCCAGCGATCGGTCATCCTGGACCCGTGACGCACGCCTGCTGTTCAGATGCGTCGTGACGATATCGACCCTGTCCCATTGCCCGGGGAGAGCGACGCTGACCAGCAGCGCGCCCTTGTTTGCCAGACAATCAAATCCTGCACAGGCAAAGGTCGGGAAGGCCATTTTCCGGACGCCCGCAATCGGATAATCGGACAGGATCTGAAGCCCGCTTCCGACATATTTGCCGAGCGTTTCACCATGATACCATGCGGCAGCGTCTGTCAGAGCATGCGAGCCGGACGGCAGATTTCCCTGTCCAGGCATCTGCGCGCCCGGACCTTCCACTACATATCGGTAGCCCGCTGCCCGGCCGATCGCCCGAGCGTCAGTCGTAAAGGCTTCCTGCAGAACGATGATGTGAGGTTGCGTCCCATCCTCGCGCATGGTCCGCAAATGCTGCACAATCTGCGCGAATGCCTGTGTCCGCCCTCTTGCGACGGGCCAGGGCAGACCATGGATATTATAGGTCAGCACGGACAAATGCCCGTCGAAAGGCAGCGGGAGCCTGGGCGTCAGATCCGGCGATGACGGGGTCGGTGCCGCAGCGCCGAGCATGCCCATGAGCGAAGCTGCGATCAGAACTGCCTTCGAGGTCCGCAAATTGTGTCTCCCGTATTCGCCGCCTGCGACGATGCGAATGCACGGGCACCTCAGTTTCCATCACGGAAAAAATTGCTGGGCTTGAAGCTGAGGTCTCCATCTCACCACGCCGTCGAGGCACGCAACGGGGAGATGTGAGCTGATGATTATATCTGCGCATCATGCGTTCGGGATCGTGACGCTGGTCTTATTCGGAGCTTTTGAAGCCATGCCGGCTCGAGCCGCCAATGAAGATCCACGCTATGCTCCCCTACTGGTAGCGAGCAATGCCAGGCTCTTGCACGGGATACCGGTTGCGCACGCCCCCAAGACCTACGCGCTTGCCGTCGCGACGCCCACCGATCATTTCGATCTGGCACGGGTCAGATCCCGTTCGCTCAATCTGCTGCTTGGTCCTTCCAGCCTGCGTCTGTCCGCCAACCGTGCCGCATCCTTTGTTCATCAGGATGGAAGCGCTGATCAGGATCGCTGGTCCTTGAGAAGCATATCCTTCAATGCGGCCATACCATTGATGGATATGCTGAACCTGTCGCTGAACGGGGATTACGCGCATATGGGGCGACGCCTCCATGTCGTGGAGATCAACCCCCGCCGGTTGTCGACCAATATTGCCAGTATCGGGCTTGCCATCGACGATGCGCGGGGCTCTCGCCTTTCCTTGGACTATCGGTCCATCTCTCGCCCGTCACGGCATGATGCCCTTACTCGCCTGGCGGAGACGCTGGGGGGCGCCCCATTGACCGGTTCTGGCCCTGAGCTTGCCCTTGCCAGTCCGGCACCGGGGGTCTCCGGATCGATCGATTGGCGCCTTTGCGTCAGTGACATGCGTCGCCCCGCAATGGATCTCACCGGCCTGGAGGGATCAGCCATTGTCAACGATGCGCGCGCCCTGGCCAGCTTTCGCTATCATCTATGAAAGAGAAGCGACTTCTATTCTCGATCCACGACGTCGGACCAGCTTTTGAGGGCCAGGTGGATCGCCTCGTCGATCATGTCGCCCCCTATGTGCGGCTTGACCGGACCGCGATGCTGGTGGTCCCCAACCATTGGGGCGATCATCCTATTTCGGCGCGCTCACCCTTTGCTGGCCGGGTTCGCCGATGGGCGGAAAGCGGCGCGGAGATTTTCCTGCATGGCTGGTTTCACCGTGACGGAGCCAGCCACGGCGGCCTTGGCGCCCGGTTCAAGGCTCAGCACATGACAGCTGGCGAGGGAGAATTTCTCGGACTGGATCTCGCCACGGCCCGTCAGCGGCTTGCAGACGGGCGGGCCCTGATCGAGGAGATTACCGGTCAACCGATTGCCGGCTTTGTTGCGCCGGCCTGGCTGTATGGAGAACCCGCCCTGACAGCGCTTGAGGAACTCGGTTTCCCAATTGCGGAAGATCATATGAAGATCTGGTCACCCATGACTGGGCAAACTCTGGCGCGTGGACCGGTCATGACATGGGCCAGCCGGAGCAAACTCCGCATGGCATCATCCCTGGCGGTCGCATATCTCCTACCGCCGCTATTGCACCGGTCGGAGAATTTCAGGGTCGCCGTCCATCCCGGTGACACGACCCAGCCGGCTATCATGCTCAGCATCAATGATGTTCTGCAGCGGGCGGTCCTGACCCGCCGGCCGAGCCGCTATGGGCATTTGCTGGACGATTGAACCGAATATGCGCGTGCTGACATTTCTTCACAGCTTCGAAGCCGGCGGCGTGGAACGTATCGCGCTGCGTCTTGTCCGCGCCTGGCGGGGCGCCGGTATTGAAGCCCCTCTCTTCATGGGTCGGTCCGATGGCCCGATGCGGAACGAACTCGCCCGCGCGCTCGAATTCCATCAGCCACGCCAGCCCCCCTTTTCCACCAGGCGGTTCGAGACGCTGTGGATGATGATTACCCTGCCGGCCGTCATTCGGCGGCTCCAGCCTGATCTGCTATTTTGTGCCGGCAACAGCTACACGGTCGTTGCGCTGGCGATGAAATTGCTGCTTGGCAGGCGTTGTCCCCCTATTGTCGCCAAGATCAGCAATGATCTCGAGCGCAGGGATATGCCCATGCCGATCCGCACGCTGTATCGGCTATGGGTGCGCCTCCATGCCCGGTTCATCGATCATTTCGTGGGTATGGAACATGCAATGGAAAGGGAGATATCCTCCGCCATCCACATCCCATCGAGATGCATCTCCATCATAGCCGACCCTGCGATCGACCAGCGCCAACTCGAGACTTTACGAGCCGGTGCCACTGGCCGTCGACGGCAGGAAAATGAGGGCCTTCAATTCGTGGCGGTCGGAAGGCTTGTCCCGCAGAAGAATTTCGGGCTCATGCTTCGCGCCTTCGCCGTCGCTGCAACAACGCGCGATTGCCTGACGATATATGGAGACGGGCCGGAGCGCGAACGCCTGGCTGCGCTGGCCCTGCAACTAGGCATAGAAGATCGGGTTCGTTTCAAGGGCCATGTGCCCGATCCGGCGAGGCACCTCACCGGATTCGATATTTTCTTGCTATCGTCCAATTATGAGGGCGTACCAGCGGTGATCATCGAAGCGCTCGGCGCCGGACTTCCGATCATCGCGACCGATTGCAGTTCCGCCATGTCCGAACTCACGCAACATGGACGTCTGGCGACGCTCGTCCCTGTCGGCAATCTCTATGATCTGGCTGCTGCGATCGCTGCAGCCCGCCGCATGGATCAATGCGAGGATGCCAGCTATTCCCAGGCGAAACGTTTCACGATCGAACAGGCATGTGGCGATTATATCACCTGTTTTAAACATGTTACATACAACTCTATCTCCGAAAATAATTGCCATCCGCAAGCTGAGGTTCGGTCCTGAGTGCGCCGTCCCATGGGTGACGCAACTATCAAGAGACGATCATGACGGACCCGAATTCAGGTGGTTCAGTCCTTTCCTCAAATCTCGTTTTCCAGCCCACGGTGCCAGCCATTGGCACCATGATCTCGCCAGAGCCGCTGATACGGACAGGGCGCAACTGGACGATATGGGCGGGGCCGATCATCTCGCTGCTGATCCTGCTGGCGGTCCTGCAGCAGTTCAGGGGCCTGGACACGGCCCACCTCCTGCAGCTTCTGCCGACAACACCCATATTCTGGACCGCGTTCGCCGCCTATTATCTTGCCGGCCCGATCTCGGAATGGGTCATTTTTCGGCGACTCTGGCATATTCCAGCGGCGGGCTTCGGCGCGCTTCTTCGCAAGCTGGTGAGCAACGAGATTCTGCTGGGCTATCTTGGCGAGGTCTACTTTTACGCATGGGCCAGGCGTAGCGCCGACATCAGGTCCGCACCCTTTGCGGCGCTCAAGGACGTCACCATCCTGTCTGCGCTCGCCGGCAACGTCGTGACGCTGATCATGATGATCTTCGCCTTCCCGCTTCTGGGCAGCGGCGTCGCGGGGATTGGCAGATGGGAGATATCGGGATCCATCTTCTTCGTCCTGCTGACGTCCATGCTTGCCATGCTTTTGCGCAATCGGCTGTTCGCGCTGCCTCGGCACGAACTGTGGCTGATTTCCGCCATTCACGTGCTGCGTATCCTGGCCACGACATTGCTGGCCGCCATGATGTGGCACCTGCTGCTCCCCTCGGTGGACCTGAGCATGTGGATCATCCTTGGAACGATCAGACAGTTGCTTTCCAGGCTGCCCCTGCTTCCCAACAAGGACGTCGTCTTTGCGGGTGTGGCCGCTTTCTTGATCGGACGGGACAGCGACATTGTTTCGGCGATGGCTTTGATGGCCACGCTGATTCTTGCCGCGCATCTTGTTGTCGGTCTGCTTCTGGGAATGAACGGCCTGATCAAGGATCGGACATGATCCTGTTTGCCATGATGTCCGCTGCGCCGATCCCTTCATCGCCAGATCTGGGCAAGGCTGAGGGGCTCTGTCGGCCAAATGAAAGCGGGTCAGCCTTTCTCGTGTCGGTCGAGGGACTGAAGGACCGCAGGGGACGCCTCAAGCTTGAGCTCTACCCAGCAAATGACGCCGATTTTCTCGCCGACGACAATATCCTGATTTCGGAAGGTAAGGTGTTTCGGCGGGTCGAGGAAACCGTCCCCTCCCAGGGGTCAGTGACGCTGTGCATCCGGGCACCAGGCCCCGGCGTCTACGCGATCAGCTTGATGCATGATCGCGATGCCAACCGGAAATTCTCGCTCTCGATCGACGGCGTAGGTTTTGCGGGCAATCCCAAACTCGGATTGTCGAAACCGTCAGCGGCAAAGGCATCGGCGCGCGTAGGCGCCGCTCCGGCCCATATTCCCATCAGGCTCAATTACCGGCGCGGCCTGTTTTCCTTCGGACCTTTGGAGCGCTAGCCCATGCGAATTGTCGACGTTTGCGCTTTTTATGCGCCGCAGGGCGGCGGGGTTAAGACCTATGTAGAGCGGAAACTGCATGCCGGCGCAGCGGCGGGGCATGACATAATCATCCTTGCGCCGGGCGAGAAACTGGCGCGGCGGCCTGCGCGCGGCGGGAGCGTCGTGACCATTCCAGCCAAGCGTTTTCCGCTGGATCGGCGCTATCATTATTTCGATGATGAGGCAGCGCTGCATCGCATGCTGGACGCGCTTGCCCCCGACCTGGTCGAAGCATCGTCGCCATGGTCGAGTGCCTCCATGGTTGCACGCTGGCGCGGCGATGTCCCGCGCGCACTGGTAATGCATGCAGATCCTCTGTCGGCTTACGCCTATCGCTGGTTCGGCAATGTTGCGCCGCGGGCAGCCATCGACCGGGGCTTTGACTGGTACTGGCGACATTTGCGACGGCTCGGACAGGCTTTCGACATGGTCGTGAGCGCAAATGACAGTCTTTCCGCGCGCCTGCGCGCCGGGGGCGTCGGTTCGGTCTGTACCGTCCCCATGGGGGTAGAGCCCCATATTTTTACCCCGTCGCATCGCGACGCAGCTTTGAGGCGGCATCTTCTCGCGCGATGCGGCCTGGATGAAAATGGCCTGCTGCTGATGGGGGTCGGCCGGCATGCACCCGAGAAGCGATGGCCAATGGTCATACAGGCTGCGACGCTCGCCGGTTACCGTCGGCCCGTCGGCCTGGTGCTCCTGGGTGATGGTCGGGACAGCGCGCGGGTGCGCCGTGCAGCCGCGCACAACCCGCATATCCATCTGCTGGCGCCGACGACCGACCGGCGGCGACTCGCGAGCCTGCTGGCAAGCGCCGATGCCCTCGTCCACGGGTGCGAGGCAGAGACCTTCTGCATGACCGCCGCCGAAGCGCGCGCCAGCGGCGTCCCCGTGATCGTGCCCGATGAAGGAGGCGCTGCTGATCATGCGCGTTCAGGAATCGGTCTCCGTTTCCGTGCAGGTGACACGGCAAGTCTGGTTGAAGCGATAGAAAATTTCGCAGCTACCGATCCGGACATTTGGCGTAGTCGAGCCGCAACCGCGGCAGCTTCAGTCACCACGATGGACGAGCATTTTTCTTGGCTGTTCGAGGCCTATTCCTCGCTGCGAACTGCTGTGCGCCATGCAGCCTGAAACCTCCGCATCGAAAATGGCGCCCTTACCCGGCCAACCGCCCGCACAGCGCGGCCGCCTCCGCCGCAGAAATCTTGTGAGGTTCGATGTGGAACCCGAAAAGAAGCATCCCGTCCTATCTTCCCTCGAACCCGCCTTCCAGCGCCAATGCACCTGTCGGTGCTGGCCCCTCATGGTCAGGATCATATGGTGGGCGCTCAGAAACGATCGTTGATAGCGTAGGGCAGGAGAGGGGGATGGCGCCCTCCAGATCGTTATCGGACCATTAGTTTCAACGAGCGCAACAGCATTTCCCATAATTTTCGCTGCACAGGCATTTCTCGACTGAGGCACCCCTTGGATGACGCCGTCCTGCCGGCACGGGCATCCAGCCTGGCAGGGGATCTTCATGCGGCTTTTCATCGTAATTGCAGTATTTTGCTGTGTCCTGCTCACGCCGCGATTTGCTCAGGCGTCCGACCGGACGTGGCGCGATACCAGTAATATCGGTCGAGACGCGCTGGTGATTGCCGCGCTCGGCACGCCCCTCGTTCAGGAGGATTGGCAGGGCGCGCTTCAGGCAAGTGGAAGTGTCGGTGCCGCGACGCTGGTGTCTCTTGGACTGAAGGATATCTTTCCCGAAACCCGCCCGGATGGCAGCGACCGGCGGAGCTTTCCGTCCACCCATACCGCCACTTCCTTTGCGGCAGCTGCAACGCTCCAGAACCGCTACGGCTGGAAAGTCGGGCTTCCAGCCCATCTGGTTGCGACCATCGTCGGAATCTCTCGTGTTCAGGGTACCAAACATCACTGGTATGATGTCGCTGCCGGGGCCCTTCTGGGCGAAGCATCAGGCCTGCTTCTCACGACCAGGCGCAACAACAATATTCGAATGCTTCCCTGGAGCGATGGGCAGGGGGGCGGGATTGCAATGGCTTTGCGATTTTGAGGGCTGTAGCCACTTTTCCAGCAAAGATGGACAAATGGTATAGTTGGCGAGATTTGGACGCCAGACAAGTTCGATAGGGCTCGAACCGATCCATTTATCGGTGAGCAGCATGATCCGAACGACCTCTCTCCTATTTCTGCCATTGAGCGCGCTCGTAATGCTCGGCGCCTGCAGTCAGCAGGGCAAGCAGTCTTCTTCGCCTCCATCCCATGGTGAGGTTGTCGCGCATGAGACCGAACTGGTCAGGCTGACGCTGAAGCCCGAAGCTGTAAAAAGGCTCGGCATCGAGACGACCAGGGTTGGTGCGGGAACGGCTGCGCTGGCGCGAGAAACGAGCGGCGAAATCGTCGTTCCCAATGGGACTGGTGGCGTACCCACCGGTGCTCTCAGCAATCTGGCACAAATTGGTGCCAGCCAGGCGAGCGCCGACGGCGAGGTCGAGCGGACGCGCGCGCAGGTTCGGCTCGCGCGCATTGCGCTGGAACGCGCCAGCAGGCTCGTTGCAGAAGAAGCTGGAAGCGTCAGGGCGCGGGACGAGGCTGCGGCAGCGCTCGCAACAGCCCAGGCCCAGGCCCAGGTTGCGATCGAGCAACGACGCTTGCTCGGGCCCGCGGTTGCGTCGTTGGGCAACCAGTCACGTCTCTGGGTCCGCGTTTCCGTCGCCGGCACAGATGTTGCTGCCATCAACCGCAATGCATCCATCATCGTCGCGCCCCTGGGAACAACGCAGGGAGGACGCAAAGGGACACCGGTTCAAGCCCCGCCGTCGGCCAATGCAGTAGCTGGTACGGTCGACCTCTATTATGCGCTCGATAATAGCGACCAATTCTGGCGCGTGGGACAGCGCGTCGGCATTCGACTTCCCCTCGGCAAGACCCAGGAAGGGCTTTCCGTCCCAGCCAGTGCGATCGTGCGGGACATTTACGGCGGAGAATGGGTCTATCTCCAGACGGCGCCGGGCAATTTCATCCGGCAGCGCATCGAAGCCCTGTCGAGCGGGCAGGATGGCGCTGTCGTCATCCGCGGCCTGGCGCCTGAAGCACAGGTAGTTTCGGTCGGCGCCATGGAACTGTTCGGCACCGAATTCGGAGTGGCGCACTGATGCTCGCCTGGCTCGTCCGCAGCGCACTTCAGCAGCGCGTCATCGTTCTTGTTCTTGCCGCTATCCTGGTCGTGCTCGGACTGCGGGCATCGACCGATGTGCCGCTGGATGTCTTTCCAGAATTTGCGCCGCCGATCGTGGAGATTCAGACCGAAGCGCCAGGGCTCTCGACGGAGGAAGTCGAAAGCCTCATTACCGTTCCGATCGAAACCCAGGTGAATGGCGTGCCTGGTATAGCCACGCTGAGGTCCAAGTCGGTCCTGGGTCTTTCGTCCGTGGTCATTCTCCTGGAGCGCGGCGCGGATGTCTTCCGTGCAAGGCAGATGGTGCAGGAGCGGGTTACCCAGGCACAGGCTCGACTGCCTGCTGCCGCACGCCCTCCGATCATGCTGGCCCCGCTTTCGTCGACCAGCCGCGCCATGAAGATCGGCATTTCCTCGAAAAAGCTCGATCAGATGGAACTGTCCGAACTGGTTCGCTGGACTATTCGACCCAGGCTGATGTCCGTGCCTGGCGTCGCCAATGTCGCCATGTGGGGCATGCGCGATCGTCAGCTTCAGGTTCTCGTCGACCCTGACAAGCTACGTGCGGCTGGGGTCACTCTCAACGAACTGCGCCTGGCAACCGGTGATGCCGTCCTGGTGGGAGGCGGCGGCTTTGTCGACAACGCCAATCAGCGCCTCGCGGTGCAGCAGCCAAGCGCCGTTCAAACAGCCGACGACCTTGCTCGGACTGTCGTCAAATTGACCGGCGATGCACCGATCCGCGTAGGCGATGTTGCCCGGGTGACCGAGAGCTATGCCGCGCCGATCGGGAACGCGATCATTGATGATGGGCCAGGCATCATGCTCATCGTAGAGAAGCAGCCGACAGGCAACACTCTCGAACTCACGCGCTCGGTCGAAGCTGCCCTGGAGGAGCTCAAGCCCGGTTTGCAGGACGTCAAGGTCGACAGCAGCATCTTCCGACCTGCGACCTTCATCGAACGCTCGATCGACAATCTCACCCGCGCACTCGCGATTGGTTGCTTCCTCGTGGCGGTCGTTCTGTTTCTTTTTACCCGGGACTGGCGGCAGGCGATTATCAGTCTGGTCGCCATTCCCCTGTCGTTGCTCGGTGCCGGGCTCGTCCTGCTCTGGAGCGGGGCGACCATCAATACCATGGTTATTGCCGGTCTGGTGATCGCGCTTGGAGAGGTCGTCGACGATGCCATCATCGACGTCGAGAATATTGCCCGGCGGCTCCGCCTCAACCGCGAGGCCGATAATCCCAGGACGCCATTCGAAGTCGTACTGGCAGCGTCGCTAGAGGTGCGCTCTGCGGTGGTTTTCGCGTCGCTGATCGTGATGTTGGTCTTTCTCCCCATCTTCTTCCTGGGCGGGGTCGCGGGCACATTCTTCCAGCCGCTCGCCATTGCCTATGTCCTGGCGATCGCAGCATCGCTGCTGGTTGCGCTCGTCGTAACCCCTGCCCTTTGCCTGTTTCTGCTACCCAATGCTCCGGTCAAACATGAAGGTGACACGCGTTTCGTACGAGCGCTCAAGGGGCGTTATGGAGCAATGCTGCCTCGTATCATTGCCGCACCGCGTGCGGTTATGATCGTGATCGGAGCGGGCCTGCTTCTGGCGGGTGTTGGCTATGCGACTTTCAAGGATCAGTTCCTGCCGGAATTCCGCGAAACCGATTTCCTCATGCACTGGCTCGAAAAACCCGGAGCCTCCATCGAAGCCATGGATCGGATCACCATCCGGGTTTCCAAGGAGCTTCGTGCGATCCCGGGCGTCCGTAATTTCGGCGCACATATCGGGCGGGCGGAAGCGGCCGACGAGGTGGTCGGCCCGAACTTCACCGAGTTGTGGATAAGTCTCGACGAGAAGGCGGACTATGACGGCAGCGTGGCCAGGATCAAGGAGGTGATAGAAGGCTATCCTGGGCTCTTCCGGGATGTGCTCACCTATCTGCGCGAACGGATCAAGGAAGTTCTGTCCGGTGCAAGCGCGACGGTTGTGGTGCGGATCTTTGGCCCCGATCAGAATGAGCTTCGTGCTGCTGCGGACCGGATCAAGCAACAGGTAGCCGGAGTGGAAGGCGTAGCGGACCTCAAGGTCGAGCAGCAGGTTCTGGTCCCGCAGATCCGCATCCGTCCCCGCAGCGGCGATCTGGCAACCTTCGGCCTGACGCCGGGCGAGGTGCGCCGCCAGGCACAATCCCTCGTTGCCGGACAGAAGCTTGGCGAGATTTACCGCGATCAGAAAGCCTTTGACGTGGCGCTCTGGGGAGAGGCAGCGACCAGAGGCGACATGCATGCCCTCGCTGATCTGATGATCCAGACGCCCAACGGCGGTGCGGTACGCCTGCGCGATGTGGCGGACGTGGCAGTGGTGCCTGCTCCCAATGAAATCAAGCGCGAGGATGGTCAACGACGCCTCGATGTGACGCTCAACGTCAGTGGTGCGGACCTGGGCACAGTCGCCCAGGCGGTTGAGTCCATCGTGGCCAGGACCCGCTTTGCTCAAGGCTATCATGCCAAGGTCCTTGGCGAATATGCAGCACTCAAGGAGTCGCGCCAGCGACTTTGGACGACCGGCCTATTCTGTCTTGTCGGGATATTGGTGCTGGTGTGGATGGAGTTCCGCTCTCACCGGATCACTGCGCTGGTTGCGGTCAGCCTTCCTTTCGCGCTGGTCGGTGGCGTTGTGGCGGTGGCGTTCACCGGCAGCCTCTTGTCGCTGGGATCACTCGTCGGCTTCGTCACCGTCATCGGCATCGCGGCACGCAACGGCATCATGCTCCTGTCGCATTATCACCATTTGCGTGTTCATGAGGGAGAGGCTTTTGGTCCATCGCTTGTTCTGCGCGGAGCAGAAGAGCGGCTGGTTCCCATCCTCATGACTGCAGCCTGCGCGGGCCTTGCGCTTGTGCCGCTGATCGTGGCGGGGAACGCGCCGGGCCATGAAATCGAACATCCCATGGCGATCGTCATTCTTGGTGGACTTGTATCATCCACGCTCCTCAATCTTTTCCTGATGCCTGCCCTCTACGCTCGGTACGGCGAGGATGCGGCTGGGCCGGCCGAGCCCTCGCCCCAAGATGCTCGCATGAAGGGAGCAGCAATATGAAAACGGCCATCCTTCACGCGTGCCTGATGACTGCTGGACTCCTGGCAAGCGGCTGTGTCTCCCAGCAAGGCGCGCCACCCGCATCGGGCCTTACCCAGGCTCCGCCTCCCTTTTCGCGTGGCGAACATGTGATCGACCGACCCTTGCCGGAAAACTGGTGGCAGCTTTTCAATGACAGCCAACTCGATGCGCTTGTTGAAGCGAGCCTCGCAGCTAATGCCGATCTTCGCGCAGCCTTTGCCAATCTCGAAGCAGCGCGCGCTGCGACCCGGCAGGCGGACGCAGCGCGACTTCCGCAACCGATCCTCGAAAGCAGCGCAGCGATCGACAATCCTGCAGGGCAGCCAAGCGCAGCCAATGTGTCGAGCAGTGATTATGATGCCGCAGCAACCATAAGCTGGGATATCGATCTGTTCGGTCGGCTGCGTGCGGGAGCGCTGGCCGCCCGCGCTGACGCGCAGGCGCAAGCGGCCGCGCTGGATGGTGTGCGCGTGGCCGTGGCGGCAGATACCGTGCTCGCTTACATCGATCTATGTGCGGCGCGTCAGAATGGGGCGGTGGCCTACAAGATTGTCGATGCGCAGGAACGCAATCTCAAGGCCGTTCGCGAACAATTGTCGGCAGGGGAAGTGTCTCCCCTTGAGGTCGCGCAAGCCGCCAGCCTGCTTGAAGCATCGAGAGCTACGATCCCGGCTTTCGATGCCGCTGCCGCCAGCGCAAGATTCCGGCTCGCAACGCTTCAGGGCTTGCCGCCTACCACCCCCCAGATGGCCAAGGTTGATTGCACGCTGCTGCCCAGAGCGAGCAGCGAAGTGCCAATAGGCGACGGTGCTGCACTGCTGGCACGTCGGCCCGATATTCGCGAAGCAGAGCGCAAGCTTGCTTCGGCAACAGCCAAGATCACCATCGCGCGGGCCGAACTCTATCCCAGGATCACGCTGGGCGGCGCATTGGGACTTCTGTCCGGCGCTTTTTCTGCCAGTGCCTCACCGCTAATTTCCTGGTCCTTCCCCAACCAGGCGCCGGCGCGCGCCAAGATCGCGCAGGCGCAGGCAGCCGAACGCGCTGCGCTGGCTTCGTTCGACAACGCCGTTCTGCGCGCCCTCAGGGAAGTCGAAACCGGACTTGCAGGCCTACAAAGCGAAGCCATCCGGAACCAGGCGCTTGATCGGGCAAGAGAGGCAGCAGGGCTTTACGCCCGTCGAACCAGTGCCCGGGCCAGGATTGGCGACGCGTCGCCATTGCTGGTGATCGATGCCGAACGAACCCTTGCAACGGCTGCTCTTCAAAAGGGACAGTCGGATCATCTGCTGGCACAATCCTATATCTCCCTGTTCCGTGCGCTGGGCGGTGGATGGCAGCGAGCACCTGAGCCGCTCGATCCGGTCAGGGTGATGGAGTAGAAGAACGCATGCATATCCTGATTATCGAAGACGATGGGGAAACACGCGAATTCCTCAGCCGAGGCCTCAAGGAAGTGGGGCATGCCGTGACCCTTGTGGAGGAAGGACGAGAGGGACTGTTCCAGGCAACGGACAGCAATTATGACGCGATCATCGTTGATCGCATGCTGCCAGGACTGGACGGTCTATCCCTGCTCAAGATGCTGCGCGCGACCGGCGACCTCACGCCCGTTCTCATGTTGACCGCAATTGGTCGAATAGCGGATCGGGTAGAGGGGCTCGAGGCAGGCGCCGACGACTATCTGGTCAAGCCCTTCGCCTTTTCCGAGCTCCTCGCCCGCTTGAATGCCCTTGGTCGACGGCAGGCACCGCAAGTCGAACAGTCCCGGCTGACCGTTGGCGACATCGATATCGACTTTCACAGGCGCACAGTGCATCGCGGAGGAAAGAAGGTCATTTTGCAACCGCGGGAATTCTCGCTGCTCGCCGAACTCATGCGCAATTCTCATCGCGTGGTTACCCGAACGATGCTGCTCGAACGCGTATGGGACTTCGACTTCGAGCCCAAGACCAATATCGTGGAGACCCATCTCAGTCGGCTTCGCTCGAAGCTGAATGCGGGCTTCGATGTCGATGCGATCGAGACGGTTCGCGGCGCGGGTTACATGATCAGGAGCAATTAATGCCCCGCCCATGGAAAACGACCTTTGGCCTTACGGCACTGGTTAGCCTGGCCTTCGTTCTGGCGACGCTTGTGATCGGGCTCTTGGCCTATGCGCTGACCCATGAGGCGATGGAGGTGCAACTGGACCATCGAACCGCCACCGAGACGAGCGCCTTGCTGGAGCGGGCGGGTGCTGGCGGAACCCCGGCACTGGCCGAACTCATTCATCAGCGCGATGCCGGGCACAGCACGGCAAGCCTCGGATATATTCTGGTCGATCCCCAAGGACGACGGCTGGCCGGCGCACTGGATGCGCAAATTCCGGCAAAGGCAGGATATTTCGAATTACTGCACTACGGGAAGGATGGCGCCATAGCCCAGGCACTCATCACCGATCTGCCCGACGGCAGCCGCCTTCTGGTGGCAGCAGATCGCACGGTGATTGACGAGATGGACATCACGATCCTGAAGCTGTTTTCGGCCTCATTTGCCGCCATGCTTCTTCTGGCTGTCGGGGGCGCCTGGACCGTTGGCGCTGTAACGCGCAGTCGATTGCGCCGATTCGACGATGCGGCCCAGGCCATTATCGGAGGAGACCTGACCCAGCGCATGCCGCTGGACGGATCTGACAACGAGTTCGACGGCGTCGCCAAGTCGCTCAATCATATGCTGGACCGCAATGCTGCCCTGGTCGAGAATCTTCGACAGGTGTCGAGCGATGTTGCGCATGACCTTCGAACGCCACTGACGCGCCTGAATAATCGTCTGGATGAAGCACTCGCCTTCAGCGGAGACAAGCGCACGCGCGGGATCGAGGCGGCAATAGCAGAATCCCATGAACTGCTCGAGGTCTTCTCGGCCATCCTTCGCATATCCGAAATCGAGGCGGGCACGCTCAAGCGAGATTTTCAGGAACTGGCGCTTGGAGATCTGGTCGAGGATGTGGTCGAAACCTATGCGCCCGATTTCGAGCTTTCAGGTCATGCGCTGCATTCCACCATCCATATGGGGCTTCGCATCCGGGGCGATGCCCGATTGCTGTCCCAACTCATCACCAACCTGCTGGATAATGCGCTGCGGCATACGCCGGCTGGCACGACGGTCGCGCTCAATCTGACTGCCAGCGAGGCTTTCGTTATTCTTGAAGTCTGCGATGATGGTCCCGGTGTTCCGGCAACCGAGCGTGATCGACTGTTCAGCCGTTTTACGCGGACCGAAGCCAGCCGCACCACCGACGGACATGGTCTGGGCCTGGCCCTTGTCTCTGCTGTCGCGCAAATCCATGGGGGCTGTGCGACCGTTCTGGACAAGCCCGGTTTTGCTGTAGAGGTTCGTCTCGCGCGATAAGTTACCGGAACATTGGGGGGCATATACAACATCCCAACCTTATCCCTGGGCCAGTTGCACGTCCCGACCGAAGCGCTAACCCCCCCTCGCGAATGATAACTATTCGCATTAAATGAAGGGGATCTAACCTTGCAATATTCAGCGATTTTCCGATCGGCGCTGCTTGCGTCGACTGCGCCCGGTATCCTCCTTTCGCTGGTCTCCCCCTCACTCGCAATAGCCCAGGAGCAGGTTCTCGGGTCCGTAACGGTCACGGACACCGCGATCGATGATCGGGAAGCCGAAAGCTCCTACAAGGTCAGCCGCAGCATCAGCGCGACGCGCACGGATACGCCGCTGATCGATGTACCCCAGTCGGTCAATGTGGTGTCGGTCAAGCAGATCGAGGATCAGGCAGCCAACAGCATCGGTGACGCCATACGCTATGTCCCGGGCGTTTTCTCGGCCCAGGGCGAGGGTAATCGCGAAACGCTGGTGATCCGCGGCAATTCGACCACCGGCGACTTCTTCGTCGATGGCATGCGCGACGATATCCAGACCTATCGCGACCTCTATAACATCGAGAAGCTGGAAATCTTCAAAGGACCGAACGCGATGATCTTCGGCCGGGGCGGCGTAGGCGGCGTGGTCAATCGCGTTACCAAGGTTGCGGACTGGAATCTTCATCGTGCCTTCCGACTGGAAGGCGGAAGCTTCGAGCATAAGCGCGCCCAGTTTGATCTGGGCACGCCGATCAGCGATTTTGCAGCTGTCCGACTGACCGGTGTCTATCAGGACAGCGACAGCTATCGCGATGGCGTCAACTATAACCGCTGGGGCTTCAACCCGACCGGCTCATTCAAAATTGGTCCCGATACGACCATTTCGCTTGGATATGAGCATTTCGAGGATGAGCGCGTCGCCGATCGTGGCGTTCCCGCTCGGTTCGGCGCTTCGGCGACCAATATCGTTGGCCCGCTTCGCACGCCGCGCGGTCAGTTCTTCGGCGATCCGACCCAGAGCCCTACCGGTACGAATACCGACGCCGGTTCGCTGTTCATCGAACATAAGTTCAGCGACACGGTCTCGATCCGCAACCGCACCCGCTATGCCGACTATGACAAATATTATTCCAACGTCTTCCCCGGCGCGGTCAACGCAGCTGAAACGAGCGTGAGCATCTCGGCCTATCGTGCCACCACGCAACGCAAGAATTTCATCAACCAGACCGATTTCAATGCGATCTTCAATACCGGCTCCATTGAGCATACCCTGCTCGTGGGCGCTGAATATGGTCACCAAAAATCCGACAATATTCGGGAAGAAGGGCGTTTTGCAGGCAATGCAAGCTCGGTGACCGTGCCGATCTCGGCGTCTAATGTTCGTTTGCCCACCAGCTGGACCATGATTTCGAGCAGCACGAACAGCAACGGCGTGGCGGAGGTCGCGGCCGGCTATGTCCAGGACCAGATCGCCATCTCGCCCATGTTCGATATCGTCGTGGGCGTGCGCTACGAGCATTTCAAGACCACGCTGCACGATCGGCGCAGCCTCGCCTTCCGGACGAGCGGCAGCACCATATCTCCCGAATATTATGACGTGACCGACAATCTCTGGTCTCCGCGCGCCGGCCTCATCTTCAAGCCGGCCGAGAATGCCTCCATCTATGCAAGCTACTCGCGTACCTACCAGCCGCGTGGTGGCGACCAGTTGACCGGCCTTTCGCTTTCCAACGCCAGCCTGGCGCCGGAGAAGTTCCAGAACTACGAAATCGGTGCGAAGTGGGACATTCTCCCCACGTTCAACCTTGCCGCCGCCATCTATCAACTGGATCGCGACAATGTTCTGGCGCTGAGCGATCCCAATAATGCGGCCTCGCCGACGGTGCCGATCGGACGGCAGCGCACCAAGGGCATCGAACTCAGTGCTGCGGGCAGCATTACCAAGCAGCTCAGCATGGTCGGCGCCTACACCTATTCCGACGGCACCTTCCTCGACAATGTCTCGGGCACTGTCCAGGCAGGGAACATCCTGCCCAACATGCCCACGCACAGCGCCTCGCTCTGGACCCGCTTCGATCCGATCGAACAGCTCGGCGCTGCGCTGGGCGTGATCTACCAGGGCAAGCGCTACGCCTCGACCGACAATTTCGTCGCGATGCCCGGCTATACGCGGCTCGATGGCGCCGTCTATTTCGACATCGCGCCAGAGCTGAGCCTGCAGGTGAATGTCGAGAATATCCTTGGCAAGCGTTACTATCTCTATGCCCATAGCAACAACAACATCACGCCAGGTTCACCGACTGCGGTGAAGGTCGGCCTCAGCGCGAAGTTCTGACCATGTCCAGCCGCTTCCTTCCTTTGAAGCGCTTCACAAGGGAGGAGCGGCTGGCAATTTGCCTTCTGCGTGGTGGCAGCAGTGCCAAAGTCGGAGAGGCCGCTATCCGGGCATTCGCAGCACTGGGTGAACACGCCACCGAGCGAGGCTTCGTGATAGCGACATTGTCCAGCCCATTTGTGAACCAGGATGAGATCCGGCTTCTTGGGGGCATAGCAGCATTCCAGCGCCAGATACCGCCGATAGACATCGGGCTGCCGGCGCACCTGCACGCATTGCTGGACGCGTGCGCAGCAGGCCTGACCCGGCGTGGCGGCAAACTTGATTTTCGTAATGTCGCCCGGTGCCCAGGTCTTCCTGAACAACGGGCAAAGAAGCGACAGGATCGTTCGATCCGGCTCATAAATCGCACATATGGCGCCCCCAAACAGGCAGTTGTCTTTGCGGTTTTGCGCGATCGTGACACGGCAACAATCGCCGATCTCGGCCGAATGGGCGTGTCTCGCTCGGTCGTCAGCAAGATGACCAAGCGTGGCTTGATCGAGAGGGTGGGCTACGGCGTTTATGCCTCGCCGGCCTCGAAGCGCCGAGGATAGTGCATATGTCGCGCCTAGAGGAACATGCGGCCGGACATTCGTCCGGCCTCACACATCAGTCTGAAGAGGTGACATAAGCAGGACCAAGTTCGTCCAGCGATTTCACGCCGACTTGCGCCATGGCGAGTTCGAACTCTGCCCGTATCATGTGAAGCATATGGGCAACGCCGGCCATGCCTGCCACCGCGAGGGCATGAAGTTGCGGCCTACCAATCATGACCGCGCTGGCACCAAGGCTAATCGCCTTGAGGACATCCGTGCCGGTACGCACACCGCTGTCGAGAAGGATCGGGCATTTTCCATCGATCGTACGCGCGATCGATGGAAGCGCTTTCATGGGCGTGATGAGACCGTCGGTGACGCGTCCGCCATGGTTCGACACGACAATGGCATCAACGCCATGATCAAGTGCCATGCGAGCGTCAGCAGGAGAAAGGATGCCTTTCAATATGATCGGCAAACTGGTCTGCTTGCGCAGCCACGCGATATCGTCCCAGGTTGGTGCGGCGTCGGCCAGCGCCGTTCCAAAGATGATCTGCCCGCCCGCAGCCGCGCTGTTCTGGACGCTGCGGGGCATTCCACGGAGATTGGCGGCCTCGACCCCTTCCGGCAGTGCGAATTCGGATCGCTTCATGGCCGCATCGATCGTTACCATGAGGACGCAATAGCCAGCAGCCTCGGCGCGTCGCACCAGTTCAAGCGAATGCCCTCGATCAGCCTGGAAATAGAGCTGGAACCAGAGCCGCGGCGTCTGGTCACGCTCCATGGCCTGGCGCGCGGCATGCGCAGCCCAGGCAATGTCCTCGAGAGGAATGCTGGAAAGAGTGCTGACCTTCTGGGTATGTCGCTCAGATGGCAAAGCTCCGCATGGTGGGCGGCGACTTTATATTGGCAGCAGCCATGGCATGGCGGATCCTGGCAAAAGCTGTCGGTCACATCAATGACGCCAAATGTCTTGAGTTGGTCGGCACGAGCCCTATAGCAAGTCCTGCGCATCCTCGTCGGCAAGCGTTCTGCAGAAGGCCAATGTGGCCAAAGGAGAACGATCATGGAGATGCCTGAAACAGAACTCATCGCCACCAAGCGCCCGGTTTGGAATGCAGGAAGGACCGTGGGCGCCAAGCGGGCGCTGAAACCGAAGCAGATTTGGGAAATCCGTTTCTACCTCAATCAGCGCCGCCGCCTACGAGATCGGGCGCTGTTCGATCTGGCGATCGACAGCAAGCTTCGGGGCTGCGACCTCGTGCAGATCAAGATCGGCGACCTTGTAAGCGGCGGGCAGGTCCGAACGCGGGCAATCGTCATGCAGCAGAAAACAGGTCGGCCCGTTCAATTTGAGCTGCTGCCAGATGCTCGAGCGAGCTTGCTGGCATGGCTCGAACGCCGGGGCGGAACAGTGGACGATTATGTTTTCCCAAGCCGGGTTGATCACAATGGGCACCTGAGCACACGGCAGTATGCTCGGCTTGTCGACGAATGGGTGACAGGTGTCGGCTTGATGCGGAGCGAGTATGGCACGCACTCACTTCGCCGAACGAAGGCATCGATCATCTACAGGGCGACGGGCAACCTTCGCGCCGTTCAGATACTGCTCGGCCATAGCAAGATTGAGAACACGGTGCGCTATCTAGGGATCGACGTAGAGGACGCGCTTGCCCTTGCAGAAAACACGGAGATCTGAATCTGCTGGCGCCCGTGCCCAGGGCGTGCCGGGCACGGGCGCTGGGACATTCCCGACGTTCGCCTGTGACATGTTAAACGGCAGCCCTGATTACAAGCCGACGTTCCCGCACCTCCCGACGAACGGCCTCGGCATTATGCTCGGCTTGTAGATGAATGGTTGACAGGAGTTGGCCTGATGCGGAGCGAATACGGCACCCGCTCACTCCGCCGAGCGAAGGCATCGATCATATACAGGGCGACCGGCAATCTACGGGTTGTCCAGATCCTGCTCGGCCATAGCAAGATCGAGAATATGGTTAGCTATCTCGGGATCGACGTAGAAGACGCCCAAAAATACCGAAATTTGAGTGTTGGCCTCTCACCTATGGCGAGGGGCCATTTAGCGTAGCCACCAGCGGAGCATTCCGCCCACAAGCGCCAACGCGAAAACGCTAGCAGCCCAAATGCCGAAAAACCATCCAAGGCGACTCAGCCAGAGCGGCATCAATGATACCCCTCAATGCCAACCTTGCCCCGGAAAACCCAATAGGACCAGGCCGTATATGCCAGGATCACGGGCACCATGATCGAGGCTCCAACCAGCATGAACAACTGACTGCGGACGGGCGCTGCAGCTTCCCAGATCGTCACCCGCGCCGGAACGACATCGGGCCAGATCGAGACACCAAGGCCGACCAAGCATAGCCCGAACAGGGCCAACGCCCAGAAGAAAGGCTGCGCATCGCGCTTCAATCGGAGGCTACGATAAAACAGGAATGTTACGACGAGCGTGGCGAGCGGCACCTGCGCTGTCGCGACCACGCCCGGGAAACTCAGCCAGCGCTGAAAGTATTGCGTTTCGAGCCGCAGCGTTGCGAGGCTGATCACGCCGATCATGATGAGCAGGCCGATGCCAAGCCGCCCGGCATAGGTCACCGTCTGCCGTCGCAACCCGCCTTCAGTCTTCCAGTTGAGCCAACAAGCCCCGAGCAGGGCATAGCCGACTAGCAGCCCGACACCCGTCAGCAGACTGAACGGCGACAGCCATTCCCACCAACCCCCGGCATAGCTGCGCCCCTCGACCGTGATGCCCTGTAGCAGCGCGCCGAGCGCAATGCCTTGCGCGAAGGTGGCGACGACCGACCCTGTCGTGAACGCCTTGTCCCAGAAAGCACGGTGCGCCGGGTCGCGCCAGCGGAACTCGAATGCCACGCCGCGGAATACAAGGCCAAGCAGCATTGCGATCATCGGCGCGTAAAGCGCGGGAAGGATGATGGCATAGGCCAGCGGGAATGCGGCAAACAGGCCGCCCACGCCCATAACCAGCCAGGTTTCGTTTCCGTCCCAGACCGGAGCGATGCTGTTCATCGCGGTGTCCCGATCCTGCCCGACCTTGAAGAACGGAAACAGGATGCCGATGCCGAGATCGAAGCCGTCCATCACGACATAGGCGATGATAGCAAAGCCGATGATACAGGCCCAGATGACGGTGAGATCGATCATGACGAAGCTCCCTCGATGATAGCCGGCGCCGGGGTGATCCCCGCACTGCGAATGGGCGCATCACTGGGCGGCGGTTCATGTGCTTCAGGCGGCTTCTTCATGAGTTGAAGCAGATACCAGATGCCCATCCCGAAGACGGCGAAATAGACGACCACGAAGGCCAGCAGCGACGAGGCGACCGCAGGAGCATCCAGCGGTGAAGCGCTTTGGGCGGTCCTCAGCAGACCATAGATTGTGAAGGGTTGCCGTCCGACTTCCGTCACGATCCAGCCGGACAGCACTGCGATCAGTCCCGACGGCCCCATCAGCACAGCGAAGCGATGCAGCAGCGGCCAGTCGTAGAGCGCCTTGCGCCAGCGCGCGATGAGGCTCAGGATCCCGATCCCGAGCATCGCGAAACCGATCCCGACCATTACGCGAAAGGCCCAGAAGACGATACCGACGGGAGGACGATCAGCTGGTGGCACGGTGTCCAGGCCACTCAAGGGCGCATCGAGTTCGTGTTTGAGAATCAGCGACGACGCCTTGGGTATCTCGATGGCATAATACACCCGCTGTTCAGCGCTGTTGGGGATGCCGAACAGGATCAAAGGCGCACCGTGCGGGTGGCTCTGAAAATGGCCTTCCATCGCCATCACCTTCACCGGCTGGTGCTTGAGAGTATTGAGCCCGTGCATGTCGCCGGCGAAGATCTGGATCGGAGCAACGAGCGCCGCCATCCACATCGCCATAGAGAACATCTTGCGTGCGCCGGGATTGGTGCGGTCCTTTAAGAGATGCCATCCTCCGACGGCACCCACGATAAAAGCGGTCGTCAGATAGGCGGCAAGGACCGTGTGAAAGAGCCGATAGGGGAAGCTGGGATTGAAGATGATTGTCAGCCAGCTTGGCCCCGGCAGGAACTGGCCGTTGGCGCCGACCTCATAGCCAACGGGCGTTTGCATCCAGCTGTTGACCGACAGGATCCAGAATGCGGAAATAAAAGTCCCCAGCGCGACTGCAAGCGTCGCGACGAAGTGCAGCTTGCGCCCAACCTTGTTGATCCCGAACAACATGACCCCGAGGAATCCGGCTTCTAAGAAGAAGGCGGTCAGCACCTCATAGGCCATCAGCGGTCCGATGACAGGTCCCGCCTTGTCCGAGAACACTGACCAGTTGGTGCCGAACTGGTAGGACATGACAATGCCCGAGACGACGCCCATCGCGAACACGACGGCGAAGATCTTCAGCCAGTAGCGAAACAGGTTCGCATAGACGCCCTTGCCGGTCTTCAGCCACAGAGCTTCGAGCACGGCCAGATAGCTTGCCAGCCCGATGGAAAAGGCCGGGAAGAGGAAGTGAAAGCTCACCGTGAAGGCGAATTGCGCCCTTGCGAGAATGATGGCGTCCATGAATATCCCCGTTCAGCTGGCGAGTTCGGACCAGCTCTTGAATAGCATGTAGATGGCAACGACGAGCACGAAGACTGCGAAGAGGCTGTTCAACCGGCCCTTTTCGGCGGCCAGTACCTGCGATGCACGCGTGCCGATGACGCTCCCGACAATGCCGCCCACGATGAACACGCCGGCCAGACCCCAAAGGACGTAGCCCGAAAGCGCATAGTTGAGCGCTGTCGTCAGACCGAAGGCCGCGACCGCGACGAGCGAGGTGCCGATCGCGCGCAGGATGGGCATGTGGGTCGAGGCGATCAGCCCCGGCACAATGAGGAAACCGCCGCCGATCCCGAAGAAGCCGGAAAAGGCGCCGGTCCCGAGACCATAGCTGACAACCTTGCCGACATTCTCCCGATTGCATTGCGCGCCCTCGACGCCCTGGTCGCCGCGACCGCGAAACATCAAGACTGCCACAACGATCATCAGGATCGCGAACAGGAACAGCAGCTTGTGCCCATCGATGCTCTTGCCAAGCGTTGAACCGCCGAGCGCACCGACGACGCCGGCAGCAGCATAGATCCCCCCGCACCGCCAGTTCACGGTGCGGGCATGGGCATGGTTCCAGAGGCCAGTAAGCGCATTGGCCGCGACGGCCAATGCACTGGTGCCGATCGCCTCATGCGGATTGCGGACGCCTACGAGATAGAGCAGCAGCGGCACGGCGAGGATCGACCCGCCGCCCCCGACAAGCCCGAGGACAAAGCCCACCAGCGCGCCTGACAGTCCGCCGAGGGCATATTGAAGCGGCTCAAGCATGGCTCAGTGCGCCGCTTCGATCGCGTGCGGCGCGACCATCCATTCCCGGCCCTTGAGCATGCCATGCCAGTAAACCGGCGGCAGGATGGTGTCCTTGAGGAGCCAGGACAGGCGCGAGGGCCGCGTTCCGTCGATCAGCCAATTGGGAAAGCTGGGCAGCAATTTGCCGCCATAGCCGAACTCGGCGAGCACGATCTTGCCAGCCTCGACCGTTAGCGGACAGGAGCCATAGCCGTCATAGTCAGCGGTCGGCGGCTTGCCCTCGAGCACGGCAAGTACATTGACCGCGACAACCGGCGCCTGCTTGCGCGCCGCAGCGGCGGTCTTGGCATTCGAGGCGGAGCAGGCGTCGCCCAATGCAAATACATTAGGATAGCGCACATGTCGAAGCGTCGCCTCGTTGACTTCGATGAAGCCGGAGGCTGCTGCGAGGGAACTGGTGCGCACGAAATCCGGCGCGACCTGTGGCGGCACGACGTGAATCATGTCGAAGCGCTCTTCGACGCGTCCGGTGCCGTCGCTATCCTTGCGTTCGAAAGTCGCCACTTTTGCGGCGCCATCGATCGCGACGAGCTTCGATTCGAAGTTGAGGTGCGCGCCATAGCGCTCGACATATTCCATCAGTGCCGGGACATAGGCGGCAACGCCGAACAGCACCGCGCCGGCGGTGTGGAACTGGACGTCGATGTCTTTCAGGACGCCTGCCTTTTCCCAGCGATGACAGGAAAGGTACATCGCTTTTTGCGGCGCGCCGGCACACTTGATCGGCATTGCGGGCTGGGTGAACAGCGCCCGTCCGCCCTTGAATTGCTTCACCAGTCTGTTGGTGTAGGGCGCAAGATCATAGCCATAGTTGGACGTCACGCCGTTCTTGCCGATCGTATCGGCCAAGCCCGGAATAGCGTTCCAATCCAATTTGATACCCGGACAGGCAACGAGAACACGGTAGCGGACTTCGCCGCCATCACTGAGGATCACCTTGTTTTCGTCGGGGGCAAAATCCGAGGCTGCTGCGCGGATCCAGTTCACTCGGCTCGGCATGACCTGCGCTTCAGTGCGTCGTGTGAACTCTCTCTCGAAGACACCGGCGCCGACCATAGTCCAACCGGGCTGATAATAATGCTCCTCAGATGGCTCGATAACTGCAATATCGAGCTTCGGATTGCGCTTTAGAAGGCTTGCTGCCGTCGCAATCCCCGCTGCACCGCCGCCGACAATCACGACATCGTGAATATGGACTACAGGGGCCGATTGGCTCCGAGAGGAGGAGAGGTCATACAACTTCGTCGACCTCGCGCCGGAGCGGCAAAAGGCGAGAATCGGCCTAGGAAGGCGCGCTAGCGCACTTGCCATGGCCTCAACATTCGCATCGGTAATCGCCCCCGAGACTGCGGGCGCATGCGCGAACTCTAAGCCCAGTCGTTCGGCAGCTTCACGAAGCTCCGTAGCGGCAATCTGACCCTTCTCCTCGTTATCAGGTCGATTGCAGATGATCGCCTTGTAACCTTGGGCGGCGATTGCCGGAAGGTCGGCGAGATCAATCTGCGGGGAGATTGCAAAGTCCCGATTGAGCGGCTTGATGTCCATGGCTTCTCCTCGATCCCGCTCTGAAGCGGGCCTCTTTTCATTTTGTAATGATGCGGTGCGCGGTCATGCCGGCGAGCATGGCGGCGACGAAAATTCCGGCTTCAATTGGTGCGATGGCAAGGTCGGCGAGTGCGGGGCCGGGACATAGTCCCCCGATCGCCCAACCGATCCCGAACAATGACGCTCCGCCAAGCAACTTGGCATCCAGCAAGCTTGTACCGGGCAAGTCGAACGCCTCGCAGACGATCGGTCGCGGCATCCGCTTCTGGACCAACCAGGCGATCGCCATCGGCACCATCGCACCGACCATCACGAAGGCAAGCGTGGGATCCCAGGCCCCGAACAGATCGAGGAAGGCGCGCACCCGCGCGGGGTCAGCCATGCCGGATATGGTGAGCCCAGCTCCGAACAAGGTGCCCGCTAGCAACGAGATGGCAGGGACCTTCACTTCCCAGTGCCGCAGGTTGAAAGGCCGAGCGGGCGGTAGAGCGGACAGAAGCTGACCGCGCTTGTCAGAAGGAATATAACTGCGACGATCGCCAAGCCGACACCGAGGTCCCCGCTGATCGTTCCGGTCCACCAGAGATAACCGATCGCCAAGGCTGCGATGGTGCGCAGCATCCGATCGACCGTTCCCATATTCCTCTTCATGTCCGGTGTCCTCCGACTATCCGTTGATGAAACCGAAAGCGCGCATCAGCCCAACGGTGGCGAAGCCGCTGACCATGAAGGTCAGCGTTGCGACCATCGACCGGCGCGAAAGTCGGGAGAGACCGCAGACCCCGTGACCGCTCGTGCAGCCTGAACCAAGGCGCGTGCCGAAACCTACGAGCAGTCCGGCAATGACCAGTTGCAGGACTGATCCTGTAAAAAGCGGTCTGATACTGCTGGAAGACAGTATGACGAGGAGCGCACCAAGCGGCAGTCCGGCGATGAACGCGAGCGCTATGGCGCGCGGTGTGCCCGTATCGGAAATTCCCGACGCGCGGGCCAACATACCGCTTACACCAGCGATGCGACCAAGTCCGAGCAGCATGATCGCTGCCGCAAGCCCGATCAGCAGGCCGCCAACCAACCCCGCGACGGGGGTGGCATTGGGGAAGCCGGGCAGCATCATACTGCGTTGACCGGAATCTTGAGGTACGTGACGCCATTGTCCTCGGCAGGCGGGAAATGACCGGCGCGCATGTTCACCTGGACAGAAGGCAGAATGAGGCGCGGCATCGCGAGCGTCTTGTCGCGGGCCTCGCGCATCGCGACAAATTCGTCTTCGCTTACCCCGTCATGGATATGGACGTTGGCTTGGCGCTCGGCCTCTACGGTCGTTTCCCAGACATAGTCCTTGCGCCCTTCCGGAAGATAATCGTGGCACATGAACAGCCGCGTTTCCGGCGGGAGCGACAGAAGCCGCATCGCAGATTGATAGAGGGTTCGGGCATCGCCACCGGGAAAATCAGCACGTGCCGTGCCGTAGTCGGGCATGAACATGGTATCGCCGACAAAGACGGCGTCGCCGATCACATAGGCGATACAGGCCGGCGTGTGCCCCGGCACATGCAGCACGGTTACATCAAGATTGCCGATCCGGAAGTGATCACCGTCTTTCCACAAATGATCGAAGTCGGAACCGTTGCGCTCGAAATCGGTGCCCGCGTTGAAAAGCTTACCAAATGCCTGCTGCACCGTGATGATTTGCTCGCCGATGGCGATTTGCCCGCCCAACTTCTCCTTCAGATATGGCGCAGCTGACAGGTGATCCGCGTGAGCGTGCGTCTCCAGGTGCCAGTCGATAGCAAGCCCCTTCTCCTCGACAAAAGCGACAAGCGCGTTTGCCGAGGAGAAGGAGGTGCGACCCGAGGCGGGGTCATAGTCCAGCACGCTGTCGATGATCGCAGCGTGGCGGCTCTCGGGATCATGAACAACATAGGTCACCGTGAAGGTCGGCTCGTCAAAGAACGCCTTGATCTGGGGGGTGTCCGTTTGAGCGGCTGAGATCTGCGATGAGGCGGCTGCAAGAGCGGAGTCGGCCACGGAAAACCTCAAAAATTCACATTTACATATATCGTGTAATCGAATAATCTTGTTGCGTCAAGAGGGAGGAGCGTCGAAGGAGACGTCATGGAAATGGCCCAAAGAATTGAATCTCGCTCACCGCGCATTGGAGAGCCCGCGCCAGACTTTCGCGCCCGTTCGACCGGGGGCGAAATTCAGCTTTCAAAGTTGCGTGGACGATGGGTGATCTTTTTTTCCCATCCCGCTGACTTCACGCCAGTTTGCAGCACCGAATTCGCTGAACTCGCCCGTCGGCAGTCGGAATTTGATGCCCTTGAAACGTCGCTGTTGGGACTGTCAGTCGACAGCCTTTACTCGCACATGGCGTGGGTCAGAGCGATCCGAGAGACGCTCGGAGCGGATGTCCGCTTCCCGATAATCGAGGATCCGAGCATGGCGATTGGGCATGCCTATGGCATGGTTGACGAGCAATCTGCTGACAGCATGGCTATGCGTTCGACATTCTTCATCGATCCCGAAGGGGTCATAAGGGCGATCACATGCTACCCCCATAATGTTGGGCGATCGGTCGATGAGATGCTGCGGTTGCTTAAAGCACTGCAAGTGGTGGGCAGTGCCCAGAAACTTGCGCCTGAAGGATGGCGGGAAGGACAGCCTTTGCTCTGCCCACCATCTGACATCGCAGAAGATCGCCAGGACTGGTTTTGCCGCTTTGCGGACGCGCTATGAACGAGGCATTTTACGAGGACCGCGAAGCTGCGACCGTCGCGTCCGAAAAGCTCAAGGTCTTTGCGCAACCACAGCGCCTCATGATCCTCTCTTGCCTGTTACGCGGGGAGCGCAACGTATCGGAGATCGGCGAAGCGACAGACATTGTCCAACCAGCACTCAGCCAGCAGCTAGGGGAGTTACGCCGGGCCAATCTCGTTCAAACGAGAAAGGAGGCCAAACTCGTTTGGTACGCGCTTGCTGACGAGGGGGTCGCTTTGTGCGTCCGAACAATGGAAGCGATTTTCGGAGGCCTGGGTAAGGTCGAAGAAATCCGGCCGTCTGCCAAACCGGAGCGTCGTCCATCATTACCTGAAGGGGTGGCCGGATTTGCTCAAGTGCTTGATTAAGATATTTACGCGCTGTTTGCCTCGTTTGGCTTTGTAGCGAGTGCTGCGGTGGTCGCTGCAAGCGACACGCTCTTAACGTCGTAGAAGAAGTTTCATGTGCGCAGCTTTTGGGCCTTTGTCCTAAATTGCTTTCCCGACCAAGCTGCCAATGCCAGCGGTCAAACCCATGGCCAACGCCCCCCAGAACACCACACGACCGACAGGTTTGAGCGGGTTTGCACCGCCAGCGGCAGCTCCCACCCATCCCAGGAGCGCCAGGAACAGGAGCGATCCCAGCGCTTCGCCTGTTACGGTGAGCGACGCCGGCAGCAAAGCCGCAAGGATGAGAGGCAGCAGGGCTCCGGCCGTGAACGTCGAGGCAGACGTCAATGCCGCTGTGATCGGGCGTGCGGCAGTCATCTCGGTGATGTGGAGTTCTTCGCGAGCATGAGCACCCAGTGCATCATGCTCCATGAGTTGTTTCGCAACCTCATGCGAGGTCTTTTCGTCGACCCCTCGCTGAACATAGAAACCAGCCAACTCTGCCAATTCCGCATCGGGATTGTCAGCGATTTCCTGCTGCTCCCGGCGCAAGTCCGCCGCTTCGGTGTCAGACTGAGAGCTTACCGACACATATTCGCCCGCCGCCATCGACATCGCGCCGGCCACCAGACCCGCTATACCAGATATCAACATGGAAGAACGGGAGGCACCGGACGCAGCGACGCCGATCATCAGGCTAGCCGTGGATACGATGCCGTCGTTGGCGCCTAGCACCGCGGCACGAAGCCATCCGATACGAGAGACGAGATGGGTTTCCCGGTGGCTGCGCATCGTAATCCCCTTTGAAGCCAAGCCATTTCTTTGACCCGCATTATAGCCTGTTCGCTATCTCGTGCCAGTCCGGCAAGCTCGATCCGCACAAATTTGGAGGCGCGACGCCGTATCGGATCACAAGCGTCAGAAGAAATTCATATGGTCAGGACGATGTCAGATCGGTTCGGTAATATGCCGGGTAAAACCATCGCCGGATGAGAGCATGCGCATTCTGATCATTGAAGACAATCGCCACCTGGCAGATCTGACGGCGGAGGGCCTTACGCGTCGGAAATTCGTATGCGATTGTGCCTATTCGGCAGCGGAGGCGGATCTGGCTCTTGGGTCGGCTCAGTATGATGCACTCATCCTCGATCTGGGCTTGCCCGATGGTGACGGCGTACATTGGATCAAGAAGAGGCGTGACGCGGGCCTTGCGGTGCCGGTCCTGATGCTGACAGCCCGCAGTTCGCTCCAGCAGCGGGTCGATGGACTGGACGGCGGCGCTGACGACTATGTCGTCAAACCGGTAGAGGCGGATGAGCTGGCAGCGAGGATTCGGGCACTACTTCGCCGTCCGGGAGCTCGGGCAGCGCCCGTGTTGGAGGTGGGCAGCCTATCCTATGACACGAGCGCTCATCGCGCGCGGTATCAGGGTAAGGCCATCGATCTGTCACCTCGCGAGACCAGCCTGCTTGAGTTACTCATGCGGGAGGCTGGTGCAGTCGTTCGTCGATCTCGTATCGAAAATGCACTGTATAGTTTTCGAGACGAGATATCCCCTAATGCAGTGGATGCCGCAATCTCGCGGCTGCGTCGTCGACTTGAGGAATGCGGAGCTCGCAACATGCTCCATACGATCAAGGGGCTAGGCTACTTGCTAGAAGACCGGGAACCGTGCTGAAGCGACTTTCGGTTGGCCATCGGCTCATCGGTGGCCTGCTGCTGGTTGGCGCCATCGGTACGGTGTCGCTGATCTACGCTGTCCTCTCGGAATATGGCATACCGTTTAGCGCCTTGCTCGATCCGACCATGCGCGACGCGGCATCGACGGAACTGTTCGATCATGTTCTCATCCCACTGGTGGTGCTGATCCTGCCAATGGGCCTTGCAACCACATGGGTCATCAGAACGGCGTTCGAGCCCCTGAGCAAAGCGGCGCGTCATATCGAAACCGCACCGACCGAACGCGGGATGCAGATCGATGAAGCCGATATGCCTGCTGAAGCGAAACCGTTCGTGCGATCCATCAACAACCTGCTTCACCGACTCGACACCTCAGCTCAGCAACAGGCGGATTTTGCGTCTGACGTCGCCCACGAATTGCGGACGCCGTTGGCCATTTTGTCTCTAGAGCTTGATCGACGCGAGGGATCGGATGGAGATCCTCTGAAGGCGCAGGTCAGCGCCATGCGCCGTCTTGTGGATCAGCTCCTGCTACTGGCGCAGATCGACGCGGACGCCACCATGCCCATGACGCCTGAGCCACTCGATCTCGAGACATTGGCTGAAGACAGTGTCTCGTCCCTGGCAGCGACCGTCATCGCGCAAGGACGCGAGATCGCGATAGAGTCCGAAGGCCAGGTGCCAAAGATATACGGCCACAGGGAAGCGATCGGGGCGGGAATCCGAAACCTTATTGAAAATGCCGTCCGCGCGACGCCCATGGGTGGCACCGTGACGATCATATCCGGGCCCGGAGCGATCATCAGGGTGCGCGACCAAGGCGCCGGCCTCAGCGAAGAGAAGCTGGCGCAACTCATCCGCCGCCATCAGCGAGCAGACCATGCCAGCCCCCATGGCGCGGGTCTCGGCCTCTCCATAACCCATCGGATTATGAGCGCACATAACGGTCATATTCGAACGAGCGAGACCTTGAGAGAACTCATCCTGGATTTCCGCCTGCAGTAATTTCCCATCGTCAAGACGCCGTCAGGTTGAACCCGATATCGCGGCGAAATGGAAAACGGACGCAAATATCTGGTGGGCGGCGCCATTGTAGCCGTCGCAGTCGCGGGCTTGGGCTGGACTATGTTTCCTCGCTCGGAAACCGTCTCGGCGGGAACGCAGGTCAAGACCGAGAAAGCTGCCGGCATGCTTGCCGTGCTGCCGGACAGGGCGAGATTGCTCGGCATCAAGGCCTCTCCGGCATTGCCTGCATCAGAAGCGCCGATCGCCGATCTCCCCGCCACGATCAGTCCGCCCGCTAATGCGCGTGTGGCGGTGACCGCGACACTTCCGGGTGTGGTGATGCGCACCATGGTCGTGGAAGGCGACAGCGTACGGGCCGGGCAACCACTGGCCGTGGTTTCGAGCCGCGACATTCTGACGCTGGGCGCCGATCTCGCGCGTGCAAATGCACGGTTGGGCGTCGCGCAGACGAGTGCAGCCAGGCTCTCCCAGCTGGACAAGGAAGGGGTGATAGCCGGAGCGCGAGCCGACGAAGCCCGCGCAGTGGCCATGGAGGCGCGTGCGGACGTTCGCGAGAAAAGCCGCATTCTCAGCCTTGTCGGCGGGCATGGGAGCAGCGGCACCTACACGCTGACAGCTCCGATCGCGGGCAGAATCACGCGTGCCAAGATCCAGACAGGCGACCCGTTGGACGGGACGACTGCTCCCTATGTGATCGATGCGAATGGCCGTTACGAAGTCGTCGCCCAGGTTCCCGAGCGGCTTGTTGGACAGATCAGACCCGGCATGACGGTCAAACTCGGCGCGCTTTCTGGCACCGTCACATCTGTCGGCAGCACCATCGACGCGATGACGCGATCTGCCTCGCTGAAGGCGAGCCTTCCCGCTGCTCCAGGGGTCATTGCAGGCGCCACCGGCAATGTCACGATATTCGGGCCTGCACCGAAAGGCGCAGTCGTCCTGCCTGCCGCGGCCGTAGTAGATACAGACGGCAAGTCGGTGGTCTTCGTCGCGGTCCGGGGCGGTTATGTTCAGCGCGAGGTGACAAAGGGCGGCGCGGTGGATGGCCAAGTCCTCCTCCTGACCGGCGTCAGCATCGGTGAGAACGTCGTCACTACGGGCACAAGCGCGCTCAAAGCGCTCGCCATCTCGAAATAGGTCGGGCCCATGCTTCAGTCACTCGTCGCGAAGGCTCTGTCCTATCGCCTGCTCGTCGTAGCGCTTGCACTGGCTGTCGCCGGCCTCGGCGCATGGGCCTTCGTTCAGCTACCCGTGGATGCGTATCCCAATATAGCGCAGACGCAGGTCAAGATCATTCTCAAGGCTCCCGGCATGACGCCGGAGGAGGTTGAGAGCCGCGTAATTGCCCCGATCGAGATGGAGATGCTGGGCATTCCCCGGCAGTCTATCCTGCGTTCGTCCGCCAAATATGCGATCGCCGATATCACCATCGACTTCACCGACGGCACAGATATCTATTGGGCGCGCCAGCAAGTCGCGGAGCGCCTTTCCGGAGTGATGGCGGATCTGCCGGCGAGCGTGTCGGGCGGCCTGGCGCCGATTTCCACGCCTCTGTCCGATATCTTCATGTTCACGATCGAGGGGCCGCTCAGCCTCCAGCAGAAGCGGGAGCTTCTCGACTGGACCATCCGTCCCGCTCTGCGGACTGTGCCCGGCGTCGCCGACGTCAACGCGCTTGGTGGATATGTCCGTACATTCGAGGTCCGGCCCGATCCTCTCGCCTTGGCCGGAGCCCACCTCTCCGTTGCCGACATCAAGACGGCCATCGACAGTGGCAATCGCAACGACGGAGCCGGCCGCCTCGTCACTGGCGAAGAATCCCTGATCGTTCGGGCTGTCGGCGCGATCCGGTCCGTCGCCGATCTTCAGTCGCTGGTCATAACGAGCCGTGACGGCCGTATCGTCCGCCTGGGAGATGTAGCGAGTGTCGGGACCGGAAGCCTGACGCGCTATGGCGCGGTGTCCAAGAACGGCAAGGCAGAGGCGGTCGAGGGCCTTGTGATCGCTCTTCGCGGTGCCGATGCACGGCAGGTTGTGACCGGCGTCAAAGACCGTCTGGCAGAGGTCGAGCGTGGCCTTCCAGCCGGAACGCACATCGCGGTCTTCTACGATCGGTCCGATCTGATCGGCCGAGCGATTGGAACGGTTGAGGAAGCGTTGCTGGAAGCGACCGTCCTGGTCGTGATCCTTCTGATCGTTTTCCTCGGTGACTGGCGAGCCGCCGCGATCGTTGCGGTCACACTGCCGATGGCCGCGCTGGTGACGTTCCTGTTCATGAGCATGGCCGGGTTGTCCGCGAATCTCATGAGCCTCGGTGGACTGGCCATTGCTATCGGCATGCTCGTGGATGGTGCGGTCGTTGTGGTGGAGAACGTCGTAGAGCGTCTGTCGCACCAACAGGATGACTCCCATCCGCGCCTTCACCAAGTCTTCCGCGCAACCAGCGACGTGACTGTGCCGGTATCGGCGGGCATCATCATCATCGCACTTGTGTTCCTTCCTCTGCTCGCGCTGCAGGGGCTGGAAGGCAAGCTGTTCGCGCCGGTTGCCCTCACCATTGTCTTCGCCCTTGCGGGATCGCTCCTGCTGGCGCTGACGCTCGTCCCCGTCCTTGCTTCGTTCGGCTTGAAAAGCGGACATCATGGAGACCCATGGGTGATGCGCTGGCTAACGCCTCGCTACCGTGCGCTTCTGAATGGCGCGTTTGCGCGCAAGAGCCTGGTCTACGGCCTTTCGGCTCTCGGACTGGTCCTCGCCGGATTGGCCTATGGAGCGGTGGGCAAAACCTTCATGCCGACGATGGATGAGGGGTCGGTCATCGTGCAGCTGACGAAACTTCCCTCCATCAGCTTGGCCCAGTCCGTCGAGGGCGACAAGGCGGTCGAGCGCGCCTTGATGGGTGTCCCCGAGGTGCAGGAAGTCATCGCGCGGGTTGGTGCTGACGAAATCGGGCTTGATCCGATGGGACCTAATGAGACCGACACCTTCGTCCGTCTGAAGCCGCAGTCCGAGTGGCGCGGCAGCAAGGAGTTCGTCCTGGAGCAGATCCGCAAGGCCGTCGACGGCCTGCCTGGCATCCAGCCCAGTTTCACCCAGCCGATCGAAATGCGTGTCTCGGAAATGCTGACCGGCGCCCGGGGCGACCTGGCTGTCAAGATTTTCGGACCGGATTCGGCGGTCCTCGCGGATCTTGCAGGTCGCGTGCAGCATGAGTTGGGCCAGGTGCGCGGCGCGACGGAAGTGTTGACGGTCGCGAACGACAGCGTGGACTACCTGCAGCTCGACATCGACCGAGCAGCCGCAGGCCGGTTTGGCATGCCGATCGATCAGTTACAGGACACCTTGCGCGCACAGGTGGAAGGCGTTCGGTCCGGTATCGTCGCCGAAGGTCAGAAGCGGATCCCGATCGTCATCCGCGGTGACGAAAGCATCCGCAATGATGCGACCCGGTTTGAAGACCTGCAGATCATGACGCCGGGTGGAACGCTCGCCCGGGTCAGCGACATGGCGCAGGTGAAGCATACGCAGGGTCCGGTGAAGCTCGACCATGAGAATGGTTCCCGCTTCGCTCTGGTCCAGGCCTTCGTCTCTGGTCGTGATCTGGTGGGCTATGTGGACGAGGCGAAGGCCGCAGTCGCGAGCAAGGTGCCGCTCCCGCCCGGCTATCGCATCGTGTGGGGTGGCCAGTTCGAAAATCAGCAGCGTGCATCGGCTCGGCTCATGATGGTCATTCCCGTCGCGCTGCTCCTTATCTTCTTCGTCCTGCTCGCCACCTTGCGTTCGCTGCGGGCCGCCACGCTGATCCTGGTCAACATTCCCTTCGCCATGGTCGGCGGCCTGATCTCGCTCTGGGCATCGGGAGAGTATCTGTCAGTGCCTGCTTCCGTCGGCTTCATTGCTCTGCTTGGCATCGCGGTGCTGAACGGCTTGGTGCTGGTCTCCTATTTCCGCCAACTCCGTCAGGAGGGGCAGAGCATGACGCAGACGGTGCGCCTGGGTGCCGAGCGACGCCTCCGCCCCGTCCTAATGACCGCGAGTATTACCGCTTTCGGCCTGGTCCCCCTGCTGTTCGCGACCGGTCCGGGATCCGAAATACAGCGCCCGCTTGCCATTGTGGTCATCGGCGGGCTGGTCACGTCCACGTTGCTCACTCTGGTACTTCTCCCGATCCTTTTCGAAAGGTTCGGAGAGGGCCGCGGCGAGCAGGATTTCGAAGAGGTGCTGGCCAATGGCTGAGCTTCTGCTGGTCCTCCACTGTTCCCCTCCGGATGCGGGAACTCTGGTGGAGGCTATTCGAACCGTTGCGTCCGCGCCGATCCATCGCCGTGAGGAAGCCGTTCTCGGTCGCGACTTCAGCGACGCCGGAACGCATGAGCAGGTAAGAGGAGTCCTCCATCGGATCGCATTCGAGCTCGTCGTCGAGGATTCCATGATCCCCGCCATAATCGCTGCGGTTGCCTCATCGCGCCGCAAACAACCTGTGCGCTGGCACTCCTTGCCGATCATCGAGCGCGGGAGGATTTCATGAAGAAGCTGACTGCCCTCTTGCCGCTATCCATCTCGATAGCGACTGCGCTCGCAACTGCCGCGCACGCGCAAGCGACTGGTCTTCAATGGTCCTTGCCGCCTGAGGAGCAGGTGGTGAAGGCGCTTGACGGTCATCCGACCGTCGAGGCAGCGGGCAAGCGCGTCGGCGCTGCATCGGCGGCGAGCGATATGCTCCGCGTTGGCCCTCACGAGGTCCAGCTCACCGGAAGCTACATCAATCGCGACGTGCGGCTGGAGCGGAATTATACGGAGTTCGACGGCACGGTCAGCCGATCTTTTCGCTTGCCCGGGAAGGCTGCCCTGGATCGCGAGGCAGGCCAGCTTGGTGTCGAGGTCGCGCAAAACCGGATGGAAGATACGCGCCATCAGGCGGCCTTGTATCTGTCGCAGCTCTGGTACGACTGGCTGACGGCAAGCGAGCTCAACCGCACGGATCAATCGAACGTCGCATTACTCGAACGCGGTCTCGCTGCCGTGAAGAGGCGAGTGCAGTTACGCGATGCATCGATGCTTGACACCGACCAGGCCCAGGCGGCGCTCGATCAGGCCAAGGGTGTCGCGGCAGCCAGCCTGGCTGATATGAAACAGGCGCGAGCGCTGCTGCAATCGAACTTCCCCGATCTGGCCCTGCCGTCGGACGCACCATCCTTGGCTGATCCAGTCCTGCCTTCTCAGGACCTGACTGCACTTCATGATCTGGTGATCCAGCGCAGTCATGAAATTGGGGCTGCTGATCGCGAAGCTCTGCGTCTTGAAGTCGTCGCACGGCGGGCGAAGGCTGATCGCTTGCCGGACCCACAGCTGGGCGTCCGGGCCTTTAGCGAGCGTTCTGGCATTGAACGCGGTGTCGGTGTCGTCTTCTCGATCCCATTGGGAGGACGATACCGGAAATTCCAGCAGGATCAGGCGGAAGCCAATGCCTCCGCTGCCTCTATGGATCTCGCGCAAGCGCGCCGGATGGTGCTGGCGATGGCCGATACTGATATGGCGAACGCCTCTGGCCGCTACGTCGCTTGGCAGCGGCTTCAGGGTGCTGCCAGAAGTTCGCTCGACGCCGCCACACGGACGGAGCGCGGGTACGAAGGGGGCATTATCGACCTGTCCGATCTGCTCTATTCCCGACGGCAAGCACATGATGCGGACCGGCTGGCCATAGACGCACGCAGCTCTGCGACACGAGCTATCGTGAAATTACTCATCGATTCTCATACGATATGGCAAGGTAACGAGAAGGAGCCATGAGGGCGTAGGTTGGCAATCGCTGTAGAGAATGAAGTCATCTTCCCATTCACGCGGAGGAATCTGAAATGCAGAGTTCAAAACCTGGAATCCCAGTCCGGCCCCTAAAAGACTCAGCCCGAGCAAAGGCGAAATGGGACCCCGTTGTTAAGGTGACCCATTGGTCAATCGTTCTTGCTGTCATCGGGAATGCAATTTTCACGGAAGAGGGTTCGGGGCCGCACGTCTGGGTGGGATACGCCCTCGCAACCGTTTTGGCGTTTAGACTGCTCTGGGGTTTCGTTGGACCCAAAGAGGCACGGTTCACAGCGTTCCCACCGAGCCCGCGTAAAGCGCTTGCCCATATCCGGGAGATTAGAGCCGGACACAATGAAATCCATCCATCGCACAATCCGTTAGGTGCATTGATGGTCTACGCTATTTGGGGAACGCTTAGCATCATCATAGCGACCGGCATTGGCATGGCTGGTCTGCCCTCCACGAAATGGATTAGCGAGGCTCCGTCCCACGCCGTTGGTCGAGGCACAGATAACAGGGACAGCGTCTTACTCAAAGGTTCTGAGCGGAAAGAGACAGTCGATGACGCAGAGGACGAGCCCTTGAAGGAAGTGCACGAGTCAGCGGTAAATTTGCTGTACGTTCTGATTGCCCTCCACCTTGCCGGAGTTGTTTTCGAAACGAGGAGGAGTGGGAAGTATATCCTTACAGCGATGCTTCCCGGCCGAGCACAATAGGATGGAGGTGATGCTGCAACGTGGCGATGGCGGCTCGGCTTTCCGATTAGTCGATGATTGATGTGCTGGCCTACAGAACGGCTTGGACCGCAAGATCGGTGGCAGCGTTACGCTTTGCCTGTACAGCCTTCCGTTCGGAATAGCGGTTGACGAGCTGGCCGGCGTGCGGGCGGGTCAGGATCGTGAACCGCACCAGTTCCTCCATCACGTCGACGATGCGGTCATAATAGCTCGACGGCTTCATGCGGCCGGCCTCGTCGAATTCCTTGAACGCCATCGCCACGCTCGACTGGTTGGGGATCGTGATCATGCGCATCCAGCGGCCAAGCAGGCGCAGCGTGTTGACCGCGTTGAACGACTGCGAGCCGCCCGACACCTGCATGACCGCGAGCGTGCGACCCTGGGTCGGCCGCATGCCGCCGAACTCCAGCGGCGGATGGTCGATCTGCGCCTTCATGATGCCGGTGATCTGGCCGTGCCGCTCGGGGCTGCACCAAACCATGCCTTCGGACCAGAGCGCGTGCTGGCGCAGCTCATGGACCGCCGGATGATCGTCACCCTTCACCTGATCTGGGAGCGGCAGGTCGCTGGGATCGAATATCCGCACCTCCGCGCCGAAGAGGATCAGCAGTCGTGCCGCTTCCTCAGCCGCGAGTCGGCTGAACGAGCGTTCGCGCAGCGACCCGTACAGCAGCAGGATGCGAGGCGGCGGCTGATCGTCGCCCATGCCGGCGGCGGGCCGGGTGATCGCGATGCCGCGATCGAGTGCTGGCAGATGGTCGGCGTCGGGTACGTCACGAAGGCGCGTCATCCAAGATCCTTGACGAGATAGGTCGCGCGCGGACCGCACAGCGACGTGAACTGCGCGGTCGCTGCGATGAAGGCCGGCGCGGCGTCGCGATCGGCATCGGTGTAACCAAGCCTGCGAAAGAACTCCCCGGTGCCGCTGGTCAGGAGGTGCAGCCGCTCGACCGCGCCATCAGCAACGCCTTCAAGGCGTTCGACCAGCATCCGGCCATATCCTTTGCCGCGCCGGGTCGGCAGCACGACCAGCGAGCGGAGCAGCCGGTCGGTGCCGCTACCTTCCAGGCCGATGAACCCGATCAGCTCTTCATCGTCGGACAGGCTGAAGAACATCTGGTCGGGACCGCCGAGATCGTCGGTCGGGAGCTGCGCGGCGCCGAGCGCGAGCCGCAGGACATCATCGGCGTGGCGAGCCTCCGAGAAATATACCTGCGTCATGCCGCCGCTCCCGCTTCATACCAGGGACGGGTCCGCTTGACGATCGCCCAGCCACAAATGGAACTGGCGCAGGAGGATGCGACTTCGCGCAGTCATGCGAAGTGGCGAACCCGGCAAAACCAGGCAGCGATTATCATGATGGTAATCCTCGGCAGGCCTGGCAGCCGCAAGAGCGCGCATTGAGCCAAGCCAAATCGGACGCAGGTGCATGACAGCGAAGGAGGCGGACGCGATACACGCACCCGTCCCCTCAGCCCCTCATGCGACGACGAACGATCAGATTGCCGGAAGCCCCCTCAGGGGTGGACGCAGATAGGGTGGCGCTGTCGAAGCTCGCAGCACCAGAGGGCGCGTGCCGAGCGCCAGCACGAACAGAATCGCAGCCGCCAACAGAATTGGGTCCGCAGCAGCGAGGGACGGCGCCGACAAGCCTGAGAAGGCGCAAGGCTGTTCTGCCTTGCCCTGATGACCGTCGCTACCGGATTTCCCATGTTCAAGGCCGGGGATCGTAATGACCATCGTCATCGGCCCGGTACCCGAGCAAATGCTGACCACGATCCGCCCGTTCGAAACGGTTGGCATGAACCCCGCCGGCATGACGATCTTCATCATCAGCGCGAGTACAAGCACCGCGCAGGCAAGGGGCCGATTGGCAAGGACAAGATTGCGAAGTCGATGCACCGATTGCGCTCTTAGCTACGAGACGCGCTTCTGTCATGTGCCATTGATGGTGAGACAATCTGCCCATTTTTAAGCGTTGGCCGCTTTTGGGGAACCCGGCCGTTCGCGTTCCCGCTCATAAAAGGCAATTTCTGGTCGATAGCAATCAGTCGGATCTAAGTAGCGACAACTGGTCAGTAAGCGTACTCCTGACTGTTAGTCGTCCGCTTCCAGAGGAGTAATACCCGCCGCACGAGAACGTTCGGAGATTCGCGCGAGAGCTGCGCGTTTTCGCGCCGTTCGCCGGAGCCCTAAATTGCGCATCGATTCGGTACGCTCGGGGCTATCAACGATGCCAAGCTCGACTTTGCGAGCGCGGATGCGCGACAAATGTTCGAGGAGAGTAACGTTCATTTTTGTTCCTGCTGCATCACCAGCTCGCGTCGTCCTCGACATCATCGTCGGGTTTAGGAATCAGCACTCTAACGTGGCGCATGGGAGAGAAATTAGCAGGTTCAAACCCTGCCGAATGTTGTGAGCAAACGGTCGCGTAAAACCCGTCAGCCGATCGTGAAAGAACCGCTGGCTCGCCACATTGCTGACAGAGGGTGCGCGAACGAGCAGTAGCAGCATCGGTAAGGGCAAAGGCCGGCTCGCTGTAAGCCTTCAGATAGACCCGCATCTCTCCGAACTTTTCCTTGGTTTGAACGACCGTCGCCGTTCCATCCACCTCCGCTAACTCGTGGATCAATTGATGGTAAAAAGCACGCCATCCGTCGGGTAGACCGATAGCCAAATCGAGGTTCTTCTGAAGAATTTCATCCTCAGTCATCTCGACCCGCTCCTATATTGAACATGCTGAATTCCATGTCCTCAGGCCGATCGCGGAACGTGACAGTCTCCGGCGCTTGGAGTTGTACCACGGTTGGGATGGCAGCCAATTCTTCGCCTGGTATCGTCAACGTTGCCATGTACCCGTCGCTATCAACTGCTTGCCGTCGTTCTCCTTCGGCACCCCAGGCAAGAAAATCGAGGGTTACGCTGCTTATCTTTGCGACGCCCTCGTTCGCGAGCACGCCCATAGCGGCTGCTACAACCCGATCAAAATCCTCGGGCTTAATGTGACCCGTAAACTCGATACGCATGCTCAGTCCTCCAACGCTGCAAGCAGGGGCGGACCGGCAGAGCCGGGTGTTGGTAACTTAGGCTGATGCTCCAAGCGCCGTCGCCTTTAGGCGAGCCTTGGACATGCGCGACGGCCACCCGGCCGCAACACTTTGCGACCGGCCATCAGCTAGAGAGGTTACCACGCCCCATCGTCGGGCTTACCACCAACGACGTCCGATCAGTCGCAGATTGGATTCTGCTCTGCAAGAACAGAGATGAGAAAATTTGGCCGCTTTTTTCGCTTTTATTACTTCACCCTCTTCGCCAGTAATTGCACGTCTCAAGTGCTTGACCGGGCCTCCGGCAGAGCCGTCGGCAGGTGCTCAAACGCCCGGAGCGGCTGCTTCGCTTCGCGTAGCTGATGGCTACGCTACGCAGCCGCCCCTTCCTTCGGTTTTGGGGGCTAGGGAATTAAAGTGGGAAAACTGCTGGAGGGCGAAAGCCTGTTCAACGACGCCAGCGGCCTGGTCCTCTTCCGCTTCGCCATCGCCGCCGTCGCAACCGGCAGTTTCAGTGCCGTGGCCGGCCTCGAAAGCTTCATCCTGCTCGCCGTCGGCGGGCTGGTGGTCGGCGGCGCGATCGGCGCCATCTGGGTGCTGCTGGTCCGGCGGCTGGGTGACGATTATCTGATGATCGCCTCTTCCATGCTGGTGCCCTGGTCGGCCTATCTGCTGGGCGAAGCCTTCCATGTTTCCGGCGTCATCGCCACCGTCGCAGCCGGCCTCATCTGCGGCTGGTATCAGCATATCGTCTGGTCCGCCTCGGTGCGGATGCGCGGCACCGCCTTCTGGGCGGTGATGATCTTCCTCATGGAAGCGACCGTGTTCATGCTGATCGGCTCGTCGCTGCGCGGCGTGGTCGACCGGGTCGGCGGCTTCGCCGTCGTGCTCGACAATATGGCGGTGCCGGTGCTGCTCATCCTGCTCGCCCTCACCGCCGCCCGCTTCGTCTGGGTGTTCGGCTCGGACGCCATCATCCTGCTGCTGCGCGCGATGGGCCTGCGCCGCTACAGCCCGATCGGCCCGCGCGGCGCCACCGTGCTCGGCTGGGCCGGCATGCGCGGCGTGGTGACGCTGGCGGTCGCACTCTCCGTGCCGGAGGGCTTTCCGGGGCGCGACTTCCTGCTGGTCGCCGCCTTTGGCGTGATCCTGGGCACCGTCCTGATCCAGGGCACCACGCTCGGCCTGCTGATCCGCTGGGCGGGCCTCTCCGACCCGATTCATGATCGCCCCCGCCTCAGCATGAGCGATGCCGAAGCCGCCATCGCCAGGGTCCAGGCCGTGCGCGTCGAACAGCTCGCCTATGATGCGGCAGGCGAACTCATCCACCCGCAACTGCTCGAACGCTATCAGCGCCGCGCGGTCCTCTCGAAAAACTATGCCGGGCAGGAAGAACAGTTCGCCGACCGGCTCCACGCCCATTTCGATCTGGTGCTGGAGGCAATCGCCGCCGGCCGCGCCGAACTGCTGCGCCTGCACCGCGCCGGCGACATTGACGAACATGTGCTGCAGGAACTGGAACGCGACCTCGACCTGGAGGAACTGACCGCCTGGTCGATGAAGTCGTAATCCGCATGGAAGCCCGTTTGCGCGATCTGCTGAACGCCGATCCCTGGCGCATGGCCATCCTGCATCTGCTCCGCGCGCTTGACCTGCCCGATGGCTGGGTCGCCGCCGGCTTCGTGCGCGATGCGGTCTGGGACCATCTCCACGGCCACGCCCCGTCGATCCCCGTCGGCGATATCGACATCATCTGGTTCGATCCCATCCGGACCGATCCTGCGCTCGACCGGCAGATCGAGCGGCAACTGGCCACGCTGCGCCCGGACGTCGACTGGTCGGTCAAGAATCAGGCGCGGATGCACCTGCGCAATCGGGACGCCCCCTATGCCGATGCTGCCGACGCGATGCGCCACTGGACCGAGACGGCGACCGCCATCGGCGTCCGTCTGACGCCCGACGACCGGCTGGAGGTCAACGCCCCCTTCGGCCTGGATGATCTGTTCGGCTTGCGGCTGGTGCCCGGCCCGGCCTTTCTCGGCGCCAGGCGGACGATCTTCGATGAACGGGTGCGCGCCAAGCAATGGCTGGCGCGCTATCCCCGACTTCAGCCCGGCTGATCAGAGCGGCAGCAGCGCACCCACGATCCAGCGTTCCTCGGCACGCAGCACGCCCCAGGCGCGGGCAGCGGCGCGGCTGTCCATCGCCTCGACGCCGATGCCGCGGGCTTCCAGTTCCCGCACGAAGGCGCGGGGCGGCTGTTGCAACCCGCTGCCGGTGCCCAGCAGCAGGAATTCAGGCTCCAGTTCCAGATGGTCGAACAAATCGCCCAGCGCCGCGACGCTCATCGCCGACACCGCCGGCGCCTGCATCCAGGCCAGTGCCCGGACGGGGCTGAGCAACAGCCCGTCCGGGAAGACATCGTCCTTCACCCGGAAGCCCCGGCCCTGAAAGCCGGTGACGATCGGACCCTGGCCGCTATCGTCGCGGCGCAGTTCGATTCCGGTGTGACGGTCGCTCAGGGCTGGGCTCCGTCGCGCGGGCCCATGCGCTCGGCCTGGGCGGCGATGCCGCCCTTCTTCGCCTTCTTCTCGGCCGTCTGCGGGCTCAGGCCCAGCGTGATCAGCAGCGAGGAGGAGACATAGACCGACGAATAGGTGCCGACGATGATGCCCAGCATCATGGCCGCGGTGAAGCCGCGCAGCACATGGCCGCCCAGCAGCAGCAGCGCGCCCAGCGCCAGCAGGATGGTGACCGAGGTCATGACCGTGCGCGGCAGCGTCTCGTTGACCGACAGGTCGATCAGCGACTTCATGTCCATCTTGCGATATTTGCGCATATTCTCGCGGATACGGTCGTCGATCACCATCTTGTCGTTGATCGAATAGCCCACGATGGTCAGCACGGCGGCGATGATGTTGAGGTCGAACTCCAGCTGGGTGATCGCGAAGAAGCCCAGCGTCATCAGCACGTCGTGGACGATCGCGACGAAGGTCGACACGCCGAACTGCCATTCGTAGCGGAACCAGGAGAAGATCGCGATGCCGATGATCGCCAGCACAACCGCCAGCACGCCATTCTGGATCAGTTCGCCCGACACCTTGCCCGACACCGTGTCATAGCGCGAGAAGGTGACGCCGGGGAACTGTGCCTCCATCGCCTTGCGGGTCTTTTCGACCACCGCATTGGCCGCGCCGGCGCCGCCCTGTTCGGGCAGCGGCAGGCGGATCTGCACCGTCTTGGGATCGCCGAACTGCTGCAGCGAGCTTTCGCCCACGCGCAGCCCCGCGATCGTGTCGCGGACCTTGTCGGTCTCGACCGCCTGCGGGAACTTCGCCTCGATCATCAGGCCGCCGACAAAGTCGACGCCCAGGTTCAGGCCCTTGTAGAAGGTCGCGCCGACCGCCAGCACGGTCAGCAGCAGCGTCAGGCCAAAGGCCCAGTGGCGCAGCTTGACGAAGCCGATATTGGTGTTGTCGGGGACGAGCTTGAGAAGTTTCATGGGTTGTTCCTCCCGCCCCTCTTAAATGTGGATGTCCGTGGGACGAGTGCGACGCACCCAGCCCGAGACGAGAACGCGCGTGAAGGTCACGGCGGTGAACACGCTGGTCGCGATGCCGATCAGCAGCACGATGGCGAAGCCCTTGACCGGGCCGGAGCCCAGCGCGAGCATGATGCCACCGGCGATCGCATGGGTCACGTTCGCTTCGAAGATGGTGCGGCTGGCTTCCTTGTAGCCGAACTCGATCGCCTGCACGACCCCGCGCCCGCGTCGCCGCTCTTCGCGAATACGCTCATAGATCAGCACGTTCGCGTCGACCGCGGTGCCGATGGTCAGCACGAAGCCGGCAATGCCCGGCAGGGTCAGCGTCGCGCCCAATATGCCCATCACGCCCAGGATCACCAGCACGTTGATCGCCACGGCCAGGTTCGCATACATGCCGAACCGGCCATAGCTCACGAACATGAAGGCGGCGACGGCAACGACCGCGACGATCGACGCGACCAGGCCGGCGCGGATCGAATCGGCGCCCAGGCCCGGACCGACAGTGCGTTCCTCGACCACGACGAAGTTGACCGGCAGCTTGCCCGACCGCAGCGCGATCGCCAGCTGGTTGGCGCCCTCGACGGTGAAGCTGCCCGAAATCGTCGCCGACCCGCCCAGGATCGGCTCATTGATGTTCGGCGCCGACAGCACCTTGCCATCCAGGATGATGGCGAAGGGGCGGTTGACATTCTGCGACGTCACCTTGGCGAACTTGTTGCCGCCCGATCCGTTGAAGCGGATGGTGACATTGGGTTCGTTGGTCTGCTGGTCATAGGTCTGCTGCGCGTCGGTCAGCTCCTCGCCCGACACCATCACCTGGCGGTGGACGACGATCACCGGCGGCCCGGCCGGATTGGTCGGATAGGGCAGGACTTCGCTGCCCACCGGCGCGCGGCCCTGGGCCACCTCGCTCGGATTGGCGCTCATGTCGACCAGCTTGAATTCCAGCTTCGCGGTCTGGCCCAGCAAAGCCTTCAGCGCCTTGGGATCCTGCAGGCCCGGCACCTGCACGACGATGCGGTTGGCGCCCTGCTGCTGGATGGTCGGCTCGCGCGTGCCCATTTCGTCGATGCGCTTGCGGATGACTTCGGTCGCGACCTGCATCGCGCTCTTGACCGCATTGTCGATTCCCGCCTGGGTCGGCGTGATGACGATGGTGGAGCTGTTGACCACCTCGACATTGAAGTCGCGCTGGCCGGTCAGGCCCGCCCCCTGGGTCAGCGGGCGGATGCGCTCGACGGCGGCATCCACTTCGCTCGGGTTGCGGACCATGAAGCTGAGCTTCCCGTCACGGCTGGAGATATCGCCGATCGCGATCTTCGTCTCGCCCCGGCGCAGTTCCGTGCGGACCTGCTCCTCCATATTGGCGAGCCGCTGCTTGGCCACATCCTGGGTCGACGCTTCCAGCAGCAGATGGCTGCCGCCGGCAAGGTCGAGGCCCAGATTGACCCGCGTCTGCATGAAGGGGGGCAGCTTCGCCACCGTCGAATCGGGCAGGAAGCTCGGGACGGCGCAGAAGATGCCGATGATCAGCGGCAACAGGATGCCGGCGATGGCCCAGCGCGAGAAGTTCAGCATGGTTGGATCAGTCGTTCGCGGGCTTGGCGGTGGTCGGGTCGATCACGTCGGCCAGGGTCGACTTGACCGCCTTGACCTTCATGTTCGGCGCCAGCTCGATATCGACATAGATGTCGTCGACGCGCGCGACCTTGCCGACCAGGCCACCGCCGGTCACGACCTGATCGCCCTTCTTCACGGCGTCGATCTTGCCCTTATGCTCCTTCATCTTCTTCTGCTGCGGACGGATCAGCAGGAAGTAGAAGACGACGAAGATGAGGACCAGCGGTGCCATCTGCACCAGGATACCGGCGCCGGAGGCTTGCCCGCCCGCGGTCTGGGCAAAGGCTGGAGTAATGAACATGGTGGGACTTTCGCCTTGTTTTTCGGTCTCCCCAACCCGCAGGGCGCGGGCATGGGATCAAGCGCGGGCGGCTAACACAGATGGCCGGGGCAAGGCAACAAGCTTGGCTTTTCGCGCCCGGAATGACGGGCTTTGAAAGCATCGGGCAAGGGACGGGAAAGCCGTTCATTTGCACGCTCCGCAAAAAGCCTGCATCGAATCCCTTGCAACTTCCAATTCATCCCTCTATTGGGCGCCCTCCGGTCGGGACGTAGCGCAGCCTGGTAGCGCATCACACTGGGGGTGTGGGGGTCGGAGGTTCGAATCCTCTCGTCCCGACCAAAATTCTCCGAACATCGCCATAATCCATGATTTTCGCCGCTTCGGCGGAGGGCCTGCCCCTGCGTGTCAGACGCTGCCGGCCCGGATCTTGGCAAACATGTCCGCAAAGGTCAGCCGGCTATCGATCCGGGTGAAGACGCGCATCGGCCGCCCGGCCGGATGTGCGACATAGCCCGCCTGATCGTTGATCCGCGGCGTCGGCCGGATCAGATAATCGCTCGACGCCGCATCGGGATCGAAGGAGGATTGCAGCGCGGTCAGTGTGACCAGCGGACTGTCCCCCAATATATAGGTTTCGCCGAGCGGCGCATCGATCCGCCTGATTGCCCGCTCCAACTGATCCAGCAGATAACGGCCCAGCCGCCCCGCCCCTGCCAGTTCCCGGTCGAGTTCGGCATGACTGATCATCAGCGTGCGATAGACGTTGCGCGGCACCTGCCAGATCTCGACTGCCGAATCGTTGAACAATGCCTGCGCGGCGGCCAGATCGATGGTCAGATTATATTCCTTGCTTGCCCGGACATGGACGGTGGGATCGACATCCCCATGTTCCGGCCCGCCGATCCAGACCAGGATGATCCGCCGCGCGATCTCCGGTCGCAGGCGCACCGCTTCGGCCAGGTCGGTCAGGCCAGCCCCCGCAACATAGAAGAGGGGCAATTTGCTATCAGTCCGTTGCGCTTCGGCGATGATCGCGGCCACCGCCGGGGTGGCCGATGGCGGCATGCCGGGCGCCGGCGCGGCATTGCGCCCCGCCAGCACCGGCGGCCGATGCGGCAGCCGCATGCAATCCATAATGGCGCTGACGCATTGCACGGCATTGTCGGCTTGCCGGTCCGACCCGTCGAGGAAATCCCTGGGATGAATATGCGATCCGATGACCAGCGGGATCTGCACCGAAGGCGACAACAGATGATGCGCCAGTTGGAACAGGCCATCGGGATCGCCGGAAAAATCATTGTCGATGATCACCCGGCTGCGGACCCGCGCGGTCAGGGCGTGAGCCGGCCCGGTCAGTGATGCCTGGCCGGCCAGCCCCACAAGCCCCGCCAGCCATGTTCGCCGATCGATGATAAGCCTGTTCTGCACGACCTGACCCTCCCCATGTCGCCCCATTGGACATGCAGCCACATTGCGGGACCATGACCCACAATGTCAAACAAGACCCGGAAATGCCGGAAGATCAGTCGGCCGCCCCTGCCATATCCCCCCTCTCGCCCGCCATCGCCAGCAGCAGGTCGATCTTGTCGTGCAGGCTGGCAATCTGCGCTTCCGATCGCAGGTTGGTCTCATAGTCGAGCCGCGCCTCCAGCCGGTCCTTGGCCGCCTGGCGGTTCTGGCTCATCATGATGATCGGCGCCTGCAACGCGGCCAGCATCGACAGCATCAGGTTGAGGAAGATGAAGGGAAAGGGATCGAAGGCATGGCGCGCCAGCACCAGCGTGTTCAGCAGCGCCCAGGCGACCAGGAACAGGCTGAAACCGATGATGAAGCGCCAGGAACCGCCGATCGCCGCGACGCGGTCGGCCAGCCGCTCGCCATAGGTCTGGCCGTCATCGAACAGGCGGTTGAGATCAGGGGCCTGGGGTCCGCGGCGCAGGGAGCCGACGAGAAAACGGATGGCTGCATTCATGGATCACCTCGTGCGACCGCGCCTTCGGGGCGGGCGGGTGATCCGAACCTGTCAGTTCGCCCCCATGCCCGAACGCGCGGTCTTTCGACTATGGTCGTTGTCGGACATGATTTCCTCGAAAGGATGGGCGGAATATTCCGGCTGGAACAGGATGGCCGCTAGACCCCGCACCGCGCCGGATCAATCCGCGCAATCATGAAATCTTGGTCATGTTGGAGAGGGGGGGGCGGACTGTCAGCCTACCCTCTCCCGTTCACGGGAGAGGGAGGGGCCCGCGCCGAAGGCGTGGGAGGGTGAGGGTCTTCTGAAACAAGCCGCCCTCATCCAACTTCGCCTAACCGGCTTTGCCGGCAAGGCTTCGTATCCTTCTCCCGCCAACGGGAGAAGGAATGAGCGCTCCTGCTCGCTTCGCGCCAGGCAGCCTTCCGCCCGGAAGCGGACCGAGCGCTATCCGGGCTGCGCCATGCTGGCCCCGCCCCGACATCCCCTTTCCTACGCTCTCTCTCCCTGCTCTACACTTGGTGGTGCGAGTGAATGCGCCCGCGCCAGTCGACCGGTGCGTGCCGCGTGCAAGCAAGGCGCGTGGGTGTCGCGTCCGGGGCGCGTGCCGCGCGCGGCGTTAACGCGGCACGATGGCCCAGCCCCTGTTGGACGGGGCGCGTTCCAGTGCATGACCGACGCGCAGCAGAGGCGTTGCCGACGCGGTTCAGGCGCGAACGACCCCAGAAGCCCGTTTACACTGAACTTCGACAGACGCGCCCATGCCATTCCACCCTGTCCTACAGATAACCATATGGGATAAATGATTCGCCATCCACGAACCATGGAAGGGCCAATCATGGACATCGACACATTGCTGGACGAACTGATCGCGCGGGAGGGTGGCTATGTCGACCATCCGGCCGATCGCGGCGGGCCGACCAATATGGGCATCACGCTGGGCGTCGCGCGGGCGAACGGCTTTGCCGGCGACATGCGCCGCCTGCCGCCCGCAACCGCGCGCACCATCTATCGCCAGCTCTATTGGGATGGGCCGGGCTATGCCGCGGTCGCGCAGCAGAGCATGGCGCTCGCCGCCGAACTGTTCGACACCGCCGTCAACATGGGACCGGGGGTCGCCAGCACCTTTCTCCAGCGAGCGCTGAACGCGCTCAACCGCAACCAGCGCGACTATCCCGACCTGAAGGCCGATGGCACGATCGGCGCCCGCACGCTTGCCGCGCTGCGCGCCTTCCGCACCCTGCGCGGCACAGCCGGCGACGCCGTGCTGATCAAGGCGATCGAGGCCTTGCAGGGCGAACGCTATCTGGCGCTGGCCGAAAGCCGCCCGGCCAACGAGGCCTTTCTCTATGGCTGGCTCGCCAACCGCATCGGCTGAAGGGAGACGCGATCATGTTGAAGACCGACGATATTCCCCTGCTCCCCGGCCCCCTCCCCACCGAGCCGACCGACCTGTGGACCCAGCGGTCGCGGCCGGCCTTTCTCTACGTCATCTATGCGCTGCTGCTCTGGTCGATCCCGATGGGGCTGATCTCGGGCTGGCAGCCGGAGGTAGCGGGTGCGATCATCGCGGGCATGCGCGCCTATCTCGACGCCCTGCCCGAGCCGCTCTACGCGCTCTTCGGCACCGCCTATCTCGGCTATACCGCGGCCCATGCCTGGGGCAAGGCGAGGGGCACGGAGCGCTGACAGCCTGTTTGAAAAATCGCGAAAGAGCGATTTTTCAGCGCGGTACCAGCCCGCTCCCCCGCCCAACCACCCGATCCAGTGTCATCCTGTCGGGCGGTTGGGCGGGGGAGCGGGCCGGAACCGACTTTCTCAAACAGTCTCTGAGAGCCAGAGGCGGTGCGCAACACCGCCCCTTTCGCCTCAATTATTGACGTAAAAGTCGCGCAGTGCCCGCGCATCATGCAGGGCATTGTGCGGCACCCGGCTGTTGGCCGCCGCGCTGAAGCCCGCCGCATTGATCAGTTCCAGCCGCAGCCCATAGTCGACCGCCGCCATCTGCCCCGGCCCGGTGGTCAGCAGCGCGCAGAAATGGGCCAGATCCTCGGGCCAGTCGGCGATGATCACCGGATCGGAATCGCCATCCAGATAGGCGGCGATATGGTCGGCCGCCTCGATCCGGCTGAGTTCATGGTCCAGCCCCGGCGGCACATGGCGCAGATAGGGGATGACATGGCGCTCGACCCAGGGTTCGATCACATCGGGCAGTGGCAGCGACGCATAGAAATCATCGTCGCCATGTTCGGGCACCAGCGCCACGCTGATCAGCGCGCCGCCAAAGCCGTTGAATTCGGTATCGAGAAAATAACGCATGATGGGGGTGCCGATAGACCCCTGCGCCGCCGCTGGCCAGCCCATAGGCGGCGAACCGTCCGATGGGCCGCCATTGCGCAGCGGCGCGCGACCTGTCATGCGGCCGCTTTCCCCGCCCTGCTTGAGGACCATTGCCATGACACCGCGCGAATTGCTGGGCACCGCCGCCGTTCCGGGCGGACAGGAACTGCGCCTCTATCGCCGCGGCGGCGACTTCATGATCGTGCTCGACCGCAATGAGCTGATGAGCAGCCGGATGAACGGGTCGGAAAAGGCGCTGGCGCTGATGACGCTGGAGCGACTGGGCAAGCGCGCCGGCCTCCATATGCTGATCGGCGGCTATGGCATGGGCTTCACCCTGCGCGCCGCGCTCGCGGAAATGGACACCAAGGCACAGATCACGCTGGCCGAACTGGTGCCCGAGATCATCGAATGGGCGCGCGGCCCGATGGTCGATCTGGCCGCCGGCTGCCTGGACGATCCGCGCGTGCGGCTGGTGATGGATGATGTCGCCCATGTGATCGCCGCCGGCCATGGCAGCTATGACGCGATCCTGCTCGACGTCGACAATGGCCCGGACGGCCTGACCGCCGACGCCAATGACCGGCTCTATACCAATGCCGGCCTCTCCAGCGCGATGCGCGCGCTCAAGCCCGGCGGCATATTGGCGATCTGGTCGGCGGGATCGGACGCCGCCTTCACCCGGCGGTTGCAGAATGCGGGCTTCGCGGTCGAGGAAGTCGCGGTCAAGGCGCGCGACAATGGCAAGGGCCCCCGCCACGTCATCTGGTTCGCAACCCGCCGGCGTTGAGGGTCCGTTTTAGAAAGCCGGTTCCAGCCCGCTCCCCCGCCCAACCGCCCGATCCAGCGTCATCCTGTCGGGTGGTTGGGCGGGGGCGCGGGCCGGCACCGTACCGAGACATCGCCCTTTCGCGATGTCTCAAAAAAAGCGCCGCACCCCGGACATGAGAGGGGCCGCCGGGACGCAATGCCCGACGGCCCATCATGTGCATGGTCAGCGGCCGGAAACCGCCCAGAAGGAAGACAAGTTCGCGCTAAAGCCCCTGGCGGAGACGGCCTGTATGTCGGCGCTCTTGGTCTCTACACCATGAAGGGTTTGTACCGACGCTCCGGCGTCGTCAGCGGCGCGTTTCCCGAATGGACTTGACCGACCCCATTGCTGAACCATGAGACATCGGATCACCTCCTTTCGCTAATTAAGCCCGCGTGACCGGCTTTGAGCTACCCCTCGATCGGCCACGAGACGGACTGTGAATCAGACGGATTGCAGGATCAAGACTTGTAATATTCTTTTTTGGAATCATACTTGAACGTCCGCGCCGAAACGGCGGGACCGCTGATTTTCAGCCCCGACACTCCTCGATCACGCGCGATATTTCGGCCCAGGCCGGCACGATCAGCGTCTCCTGCCCCTGCACCTCGATCGCGAACCGGCCCCGGCTATAGGCGAGCTGGTCCAGCACCGCGTCGCTCGCGCCGCGCACGGCAGTCAGCTGCGGCACCTGCGTCCCCGCCATCACCGCCGGCCAGCTGCTCGCGCCATAGCTTGTCCGCACCGTGATCGCCCCCTGCCCGCCGCCGGCGCGGCTCAGGCTGATCCGCCGTGTCGCCCGGTCGCAGCGCAGCGTCAAACGCGGGGCAGAAGCCGACTCGCCAAACAGTGCGACCGGCCCGGCCGGATCGGCGCGATAGGTCCAGTTGCCCGGCGTCGCAGGGCGATATTGCCACTCGACCGCCGCAGGCTGGGCCGGCTCGGCTGGCGGCACCGGCGCAGGCCGGGGTGCTGGCGCGGGGCGCGGCGCCGGCGCGGAGGGCGGCGCGACGCAGCCGGCCACCAACAGGGTCAGCGGCGCTGCAAGGGCCGGGGCGGACACAAGAAATCGGGTCAGACGCATCGCGCTTCCATGCCCGAGCCGGCCGGAGCGCTCAACCCGAAAAGGGGCAGGGCGACGGTAGAGGCGGATGGCCGGCCACGGCCATCGCCGCTTGCCCCCATGCGCAACCGCTCCGTTCATCGCACGGAGAGCCTCAAAAAAGCGCCGGATATTGACAGTTTTGGGGCGAATCGATAAAGGCCGCCGTTCCCTACACGCGTAACAGCGGCAGTGCTTCCTGCACTGGCCGTCTTTTTTGCGTCTCGGGAAGCAACATCATGGCCTGTTTTTCCTTGCCAGGAAAGAGGCCCGAACGCTTTGAGATGGGGCGGCGCCAACTGCCCCGTGGAGCAGGAGATTTAAGTACCATGGCACGTATTGCGGGTGTTAACATCCCGACCAACAAGCGCGTAATCATCGCGCTCACCTACATCCACGGCATCGGTCGCAAGACCGCCGTCGACCTCGCCGACAAGCTGGGCATCGACCATGCGCGCCGCGTTCAGGACCTGTCGGACGCCGAAGTCCTGCAGATCCGCGAAGCCATCGACGCCGACCTGACCGTCGAAGGCGATCTGCGTCGCGAAACCGCGATGAACATCAAGCGCCTGATGGATCTGGCCTGCTATCGCGGCCTGCGTCATCGCAAGGGCCTGCCGGTCCGCGGTCAGCGCACGCACACCAATGCGCGCACCCGCAAGGGCAAGGCGAAGCCGATCGCCGGCAAGAAGAAGTAATCGTCGAGGGTCTTGTCCTCTGGACCGACCCTCCGGTGACTTCTGCTTTTGAACGATTTTTGTAGGATTAGAGCAAAATGGCACGCGAACCCCAGCGCATTAAGCGCCGCGAACGCAAGAACATCTCGGCCGGCGTCGCGCACGTCAACGCCAGCTTCAACAACACCATGGTGACCATCACCGACGCCCAGGGCAACGCGATCTCGTGGTCCTCGGCCGGCATGATGGGCTTCAAGGGCAGCCGCAAGTCGACCCCGTACGCCGCTCAGGTGTGCGCCGAAGACGCCGGCCGCAAGGCCGCCGAACATGGCGTCCGCACCCTCGAAGTCGAAGTCAAGGGCCCCGGTTCGGGCCGTGAATCGGCTCTGCGCGCACTGCAGGCCGTCGGCTTCCACATCACCTCGATCCGCGACGTCACGCCGATCCCGCACAATGGTGTGCGTCCGTCGAAGCGCCGCCGCGTCTAATTAAGCTTCGCTAGAGGCTTGAAGGCGGGCGGCGGACGCGTCGCCCGCTTACCCGTTTGCATCGGCCGGAACGTCCTGATGGGTCCAGGATCTACCCGTTACGGCCACATCCCCAGGGGAAGTACATGACTGTCAACATGAAGAACTGGCAGGAATTGAAGAAGCCCAACGCCCTCGAGATCAAGCCGACCGGCGACGGCAAGCGCAAGGCGACCTTCGTTGCCGAACCGCTTGAGCGCGGTTTCGGCCTGACGCTCGGCAACGCGCTGCGCCGGGTTCTTCTCTCCTCGCTCCAGGGCGCGGCGGTCACCTCGATCAAGATCGAGAATGTCCTGCACGAATTCTCGTCGCTCGCCGGCGTGCGTGAGGACGTCACCGACATCGTCCTGAACATCAAGCAGGTCGCGCTGAAGATGGAAGGCGAAGGCCCCAAGCGTCTGCAGCTGTCCGCCACCGGCCCGGCCGTGGTGAAGGCAGGCGACATTGCCGTCGTCGGCGACATCGAAGTGATGAACCCCGATCTGGTGATCTGTCACCTCGATCAGGGCGCGACGCTGAACATGGAACTGACGGCTGACATCGGCAAGGGCTATGTCCCCGCCGTCGCCAACCGCCCGGCAGACGCACCGATCGGCCTGATCCCGGTCGACGCGCTCTACTCGCCGGTCCGCCAGGTCGCCTACAAGGTGGATAACACCCGCGTCGGCCAGGAACTGGACTATGACAAGCTCTCGCTGACGCTGGAAACCGACGGCACCGTGACGCCGGAAGATGCGATTGCCTATGCAGCCCGCATCCTGCAGGACCAGCTCCAGCTGTTCGTCCACTTCGAGGACGCGCTGCCCGCCGCTGCCCCGGCTGCCGGCCATGCCGCTGCCGCTGCTTCGGAAGGCGAAAGCGACACCAACCAGATCAACCGCTATCTGCTCAAGAAGGTGGACGAACTGGAACTGTCGGTCCGCTCGGCCAACTGCCTCAAGAACGACAACATCATCTATATCGGCGATCTGGTCCAGAAGACCGAAGCCGAGATGCTGCGCACCCCGAATTTCGGCCGCAAGTCGCTGAACGAAATCAAGGAAGTGCTGTCGTCCATGGGCCTGCGCCTGGGCATGGACATCCCCGGCTGGCCGCCGGAAAATATCGAGGAAATGGCCAAGAAGCTCGAACAGGAGCTGCTGGGCTAAGTCGGAGCGAGCCGCGCAGCGCAGCAGCGCGGCGGTTCGCAACGCGAACGCGAACGACCGGCCAGCGACGCGCAGCGTCGTCTGACGTCACGGGATTTACTCCCGTGACGGTCGCCGGACGGTCAATGGGGTATTAGGCGGTCCCCATGAAAACCGCCTGGTCTGGGGTACCTCATCCGGCCCCTTAACGAACGAAGGAATGAGACATGCGTCATAAAGTTGGTCATCGTAAGCTTCAGCGCAGCACCGGTCATCGTACCGCCCTGCTTCGCAACCTGGCTGCCTCGCTCATCAAGCATGAGCAGATCCTGACCACCACGCCGAAGGCGAAGGAACTGCGTCCCTACGTCGAGAAGCTGATCACCCTCGCCAAGAAGGGTGGCCTGTCCAACCGTCGTCTGGCCGACGCCCGCCTGAAGGACGATGCGCAGCTGACCAAGCTGTTCGAAGTCCTGGCCGAGCGTTACAAGGATCGCAACGGTGGCTACACCCGCGTGATCAAGGCCGGTTTCCGCGCTTCGGACGCCGCGCCGATCGCGATCATCGAGCTGGTCGACCGTGACGTCGATGCCAAGGGCCAGGACTCCGGTCCGGTCAACACCGTCGACGAAGACGAATTCGAAGCCGCCTGATCGCGGTTCCGCCGGTAACGGTGGATAGACGATAGTCGAACAGGCCGCGGCTTCATCCGAAGCCGCGGCCTGTTTTCTTTTCAAGGACAATAGGGTCGAGAGGATGCGCGCGCTTCGCCGCCTGATCTGGCCGCTGCCGGCCCTGCTGGCAGTGATCGCCGCCGCGCCGGCCTCTGCTGTGGCGGCCGCTGCCTCGGGCGATGCCACCCCCGCCGCGATCGACGCGACGCCGCCGGACAACGGCCTGCATTACCCGCGCACCCGCCGCCAGGATCTGGTCGAGGATCATTTCGGCGTGAAGGTGACCGATCCTTATCGCTGGTTGGAAAATGACGTCCGCACCGACCCCGCCGTGCGCGACTGGGTCGGCCGCGAAAATGACCTGACCCGCCGCTATATCGACGACCTGCCCGGCCGCGAAGCACTCAAGACGCGGATGCAGGCGCTCTTCGCCCATGGCCGCTTCACCGTGCCGCGCAAGGCAGGCACCCGCTATTTCTACGGCTATAACAAGGGGCTGCAGAACCAGACGCCGCTCTATGTCCGCGAAGGACTGGCCGGTGAACAACGGCTGCTGCTCGACCCCAATCGCTGGGCACGCGATGGCGCGAGCGCACTCGCTGAATGGACGCCCTCGCCCGACGGTCGCTTCCTTGCCTATGGCGTGCAGGATGCCGGCAGCGACTGGCGCACCCTGCGCGTGCTGGACGTCGACAGCGGCAAGATCCTCGACGACAAGGTCGAATGGGTCAAATTCTCGCAGACCGCCTGGGACGGCCGGGGCGAGGGGTTCTTCTATTCCCGCTACGCCGCGCCGGTCGACGGCGAAGCCTATCAGTCGACCAACAGCGACCAGCAGCTTTATTATCATCGCATCGGCACGCCCCAGGCGCAGGACCAGCTCATCTATGCGACGCCCGATCGCCCCGGCCTCAGCCACACTGCCCAGGTGACGAGCGACGGCCGCTGGCTGATCGTCAGCAGCTTTGCCGGCATGGACCCGCGCCGCGAGCTGCATGTCGCCGCGCTCGACGGTGGCCCCGTCAAGCTGCGGACGCTGGTCAAGGGCCTCGCCAATGACTGGCGCCTGATCGGCAGCCGCGGATCGACCCTCTATTTCGTCACCGACCGCAAGGCCGCCCATATGCGGCTGGTGACGCTCGATGCCCTGCGGCCGGGGCGCAGCGAAAAGCCGCTGGTGGCCGAACGCGCCGATACGCTGGCCGGTGGATCGCTGGTCGGCAACCGCTTCATCCTCGCTTACATGACCCAATCGGAAACCGTCGCCGAACTGGTCGAGCTGGACGGGCGCAAGGTTGGCGACGTGCCGCTGCCGGGCATGGGCACGGCGGCCGGCTTTGGCGGGCGCGATGGCGACCCGGAAACCTTCTTCTCCTTCTCCGGCTTCGTGACGCCGGCCAGCATCTATCGCTTCGACACGGCGAGCCAGCAGACTCAGCTCTTCGCCCAGCCCGACCTGCCCTTCAATCCCGCCGATTATGGCGTCGAACAGGTCAGCTACCCCTCGAAGGACGGCACGCTGATCCCGATGACGATCCTGCGCAAGAAAGTGCTGGCCGACCATGCGCAGGCGGTACCGACCATCCTTTATGGCTATGGCGGTTTCAACATCGCGCTGACACCGGGCTATTCGGCGACCCGCATGGCCTGGCTGGAACAGGGCGGCGCCTATGCCATCGCCAATCTGCGCGGCGGCGGCGAGTTCGGCAAGGCCTGGCACGATGCCGGGCGCGGCGCCAACAAGCAGAATGTGTTCGACGATTTCATCGCCGCCGCCGAATATCTCAAGGCCCAGGGCTATACCCCCAAGGATGGTCTGGCGATCGAGGGCCGTTCCAATGGCGGCCTGCTGGTCGGCGCGGTGGTCAACCAGCGGCCCGACCTGTTCGCCGCCGCCCTGCCCGCGGTCGGCGTCATGGACATGCTGCGCTTCGATCGCTTCACCGCCGGCCGCTATTGGGTCGACGATTATGGATCGCCCGACAATGAACGCGATTTCCCCCTGCTCTATGGCTATTCGCCCTATCACAATATCTTGAGCGGCAAGGAGTATCCGGCGATCCTGGTGACCACGGCGGACACCGACGACCGGGTCGTGCCGGCGCACAGCTTCAAATATGCCGCCGCGCTGCAGGCCGCGTCGATCGGCGACAAGCCGCATCTGCTGCGGGTGGAGAATCGTGCGGGTCATGGCGCGGGCAAGCCGATCGACAAGCTGATCGAGGAATATGCCGACAGCTATGCCTTTGCCGCCCATTTCACCGGGCTCGACATCCAGCGCAAACCGGACTGAGCCCATTCAGCCTCTGGACAGCCCGACGCGGCTATGGCTCTGTCCATCGCAGGAGATAGGCAGATGATCGGGAACAGGACGCGGTGGATGACGGGTGCGCTGGTCGGCGCAGGACTGCTGCTGGGCAGCGTCGCCCCGGCACAGGCCCGGCCCCGCTATGACGATCGCTACTGGCATCACCGCCATGATCGCGGCAATGGCTTCGGCTTTGGCGACGCGGTCGGCATTGCCGCGCTGCTCGGCGCCGCCGTGGTGGTCGCCAATTCCGTCTCCAAGGACCGCAAGGACGCACGCGGCGCCGATATCGACAACCGCCCCTATGCCGACAATGACGCCCCGCCCCCGACCGGCGGCACCGATTATGGAGCGGATGCCGGCAACGCGGATGTCTACAGCCCCGAATCGCCCGCCCGCGCGGATGATTTTTCGGACGTCGCTGCCACCAACCAGAGCAATGACCAGCTGACCGACGCCTGCGCGCTGGCCGCGCGGGACGAGGCGCAGGGCCAGGCCGGCTATGCCGAAATCCGGCACATCGACGAGCCGCGCGCGACCGCCGACGGCTATAATATCGATGGCGAGGTCGAAACCCGCGCCAGCTATCGCGCCACCGAAGGCACCACCCGCCGCTTCACCTGCGCGATGAAGGACGGCCGCGTGGCAGAGGTCTATCTCAGCCGCGACGTGGCGATGCACTGAACTAAGACAGCGCGTCGCTTTATCCTGTCCCGGCGTCATTTCGTCGGATAGCATCGCCTCCGAATCAGGGGGTTATGGGTGGCAGGCTTTCTTCTCGCGCCGGAAAATATCGTTTTCGTGTCGGCCCTGCTGCTGATGCTGCTGATCGGTGGCGTCCAGGCGCTGGGCCTGGCTGGCGACGCCGATCTCGATCTGGACGCGGATGCAGACCTGCTCGGCTGGCTGGGCTTTGGCCGCCTGCCGCTGCTGGCGCTGATCGCCTTGTTCCTGACCTGCTTTGCCGTCATCGGCCTGCTTGGCCAGCAGGCGGCGCACGACCTTCTGGGTGCGATGCTGTCGCCCTGGATTGCGGTCCCGGCCGCCGGCGTCGCGGCCCTACCCGCCACCGGCCTTGCCGCCCGCCTGCTCGCGCCGCTGCTGCCCCGCGACCACAGCACGGCCATTCCGCTCGACCATCTGGTCGGCAGCCGTGCCCGCATCGTCACCGGCCGCGCGACCCGCGGCTCCCCCGCCCGCGCGCGGGTCGAGGATCATCATGGCCAGGCCCATTATGTCATGGTCGAGCCCGACAATGACGGCCAGGTGCTGGAGGAAGGCGAGACCATCCTGCTCGTGCGCCGCGAAGAGCATCTGTTCCGCGCCATCTCGCATGGCGACCATTATCTGCCCCGTCTCTAGGAGAGAGTCATGAATCTTCCCGCCGTGCAGGAGAGTTTCTCCATCCTGCCCTATGCGATGATCGCCGGCAGCGGCCTGCTCGTCCTGATCGTGCTGGGCATCGTCATCGCCCGCCTCTACAAGCGCGCATCCAAGGAAATCGGCTTTGTCCGCACCGGCTTCGGCGGAGAAAAGGTGGTGATGAACGGCGGCGCGCTGGTGCTGCCGATCTTCCACGAGACCATGCCGGTCAACATGAACACCGTCCGCCTGGCGGTCGAACGCAAGAATAGCGACGCGCTGATCACGCTCGATCGCCTGCGCATCGACGTGAAGGCGGAATTCTATGTCCGCGTGAAGCCCGATGCCCAGTCGATCGCCACCGCCGCGCAGACGCTGGGCATGCGCACCATGAATCCCGAAGCCCTGAAGGAACTGGTCGAGGGCAAGTTCGTCGACGCGCTGCGCTCGGTCGCGGCCGGCATGACCATGAATCAGCTGCACGAACAGCGTGGTGATTTCGTGCAGAAGGTGCAGCAGGTCTCCTCGGTCGACCTTGCGATGAACGGCCTCGAACTGGAGAGCGTTTCGCTCACCGGCCTCGACCAGACCTCGATCGAACATTTCAACGCCAACAACGCCTTCGATGCCGAGGGTCTGACCAAGCTCACCGAGCAGATCGAACTGCGCAAGAAGTCGCGCAACGACATCGAGCAGGAAACCCGCGTCCAGATCGAAACCAAAAATCTGGAGGCCGAGCGCCAGTCCCTGCTGATCGCCCGCGACGCCGAATTTGCCCGGCTGGAGCAGGAACGCGAGGTTGAGATGCGCCGCGCCGCCCAGGTCGCCGAAGTCGCCCGCGAACAGTCGCTGCGCAGCCAGGAAGCCGACCAGGCCCGGATCGAGGCGAAGAAGCTGGTCGACAGCCAGCAGATCGAGGCCGACCGCGCCGTGCAGCAGGCCAAGATCGCCCAGGCCCAGGCGCTCGAACTGGCGCGCCAGGAACAGCAGATCGCGGTCCAGAACAAGAGCCGCGAGGAAAGCCAGGCCAAGGCCGAAGCCGACGAGGCCCGTGCCAAGGCGGTTGCCGCCGAAGAACAGGTGCAGACCAGCCGCGCGACCGAGATCGCCGAACGCACCAAGCGGATCGAACTGATCGACGCCGCGCGCGAGGCGGAGCGCGCCGCCATCCAGATCCGGGTCGAGGCGGAAGCCGAGAAACAGGCGGCTGCTGACCGCGCCGAAGCGCTGCGCGTGGCGGCCGAAGGTGAGGCCGAAGCCGCCAAGCTGCGCGCCGAGGCCGATCGCGTCCGCTTCGAGGTGGAGGCCGCCGGCCAACGCGCAGTCAACGAAGCGGCAAACCTGCTGTCCTCCGACCAGATGTCGCTGCAAACCAAGCTCGCTTTGCTCAAGGTGTTGCCCGACCTGGTGCGCGAGGCGGCCAAGCCGATGGAATCGATCGACTCGATCAAGATCGTGCAGGTCGACGGCCTTACCGGCCAGAGCGGCGGTGCGGGCGCGGACGGCCTGGTGAGCGCCGGTGGCGACCAGAATCTCGCCAGCGCCGCGGTGTCCGCCGCGCTGCGCTACCGTGCCCAGGCGCCGGTGATCGACGGGCTGATGAAAGAACTGGGCCTCGACGGCTCCAGCCTCGACAGCCTGGTCAAGAGCGCGGTCGATCCCGCTCCGGTGGCGCCCGTCATCGTCGAGAAGATCCTGCCGAAGAAGGACCAGCTTCAGAACTGATCCTCCCGCATTGGCGCATCGGCCGGCCACCGGATTGTCTCGCAACGCGAGACAGTCTGGTGCGCCGCCGCCGGCTTATCATGCCCGCCTTTTTCCCTATTTCGAGCCCATCTCGAACAAATGGGAAAAGGGATAGACATGATGAGAAACATGACCAGCACCGCGGCAGCCATCGGCCTTGCCCTCGCCTGCGGCACCGCCCATGCCGAAAGCTTCCAGGGCCCCTATGTCGGCGTCCAGGCGGGCTGGAACCGCGACAGCATCGGCAGCGCCAACAGCGATGTCGGCCGTCTCGACCTGCATGAATCGCGCGACGCCTTCTTCGGTGGCGGATTTGCCGGTTATGATCATCAGCTTACCGACAAGATCGTGGTCGGCGTGGAGGCCGGTTTCGACATCGCCGCCGATGACGCATCGCGCGTCGGCGGAGCGCTGATCGATCCCAATTACAGCTTCGATATCGGCGCCCGCGCCGGCTATGTCGTCGGCGGCAACACCCTGCTCTATGTCCGGGGCAGCTACGAGAATATGCGCGCCCGTATCGCGCTCAGCGACGCCAGCGGCACCCTGTCGGGCCATGACAGTTTCGACGGCTGGGGCGTGGGTGCCGGCGTCGAGCGCTTCGTCGCCGACAAGGTGACGGCGCGTATCGAATATCGATATAGTGACCTTGGCGACGGCGGCAAGTTCGACCGGCACCAGACCCTGGTCGGCCTCGCCTATCATTTCTGATCGTCAGCCGGGACGGGCAGGCGCAAGGCAGCCCTGCCCGTCCAGAGGCCAGAGTCATCCATTCCAGCGGATCAGCGCTCCGCCAGATAATCGCCGCTGGCGATCACCCGATGTCCGGTAACGGACAGGGCGTACAGATAGACCCAGGCCGAGACCGGGCCATCCGTCGTTTCCACCATGCGGCGTTCGCGCCGATATTCATGGGGCAACGGATCGTCGGGCGAGCATTCCTCATAGGCGTCGAGCTGCGCCAGCAGCGCCTCCGCTTCGGGCAGCGCGAACAGGTCGCCATGCACGCGCCCCGCCTCCCCCGGCACGAAACCGGGATAATCCGCCACCTGATAGAGTTTCCCGCCGATCCAGCCGGCCCCGATCCACTCGGCGCGATCGGCAAGCCAATGCGCCATCGGCCCATCAAGGCCCGGTCGCAGCGTGCCATAAACGAAAAGCAACGGCCTATTCATTGCCTACCTGTAACTTTCACCGATTGACGGCGAATTTTCCCAACCATCGGATTTTTTCGCATTACGGAAAAATAAGCCTCTGAGGAAAACCCACGGATTTCCGCCAAAAATCGAAACTGGCACGCCGCCTGCAATATCGTCTGACATCAAGGCCGGACGGTCCGGCCAGGAAATATCTAGGGAGTGAGTATCATGTCCATCGCCAAGTTCCAGAGCGTCGCCCTCGCCTTTGTCGGCGCCGTCATCTTCGCCAGCCTGTTCGTCGGCGCGGCGGTTCCGGTTGCCCCGATCGCCTGATCGGGCAACCGCCCCTTTCCCATCACAGATATTATTGAAGGCCAGATCCATGAACAACAGCTTCACCCTCGACCGCCGCAACGCGAAGATCATGGGCGTGTGCGCCGGCATCGCCAACCGCACCGGGCTGGATGTCACGCTGATCCGCGTTGCCCTGGTGCTGCTGACCCTGTGCGCCCTGGGCCCGATCGGCGTCGTGGCCTATCTGCTCGCCGGCTGGCTGGCCGAGGGTTGATCCCTCGCCGCCACCGGAAGGCAGGGTTTCCGGATACAAAAGCGCCGCCCCGGCATATGCCCTGGGCGGCCTTTTTATGCCCCACATTGGCGGGACAAGGATGAGCGCGATCTGCGCTTAAGCGTACAGCACCGAGTAGAAGGTCAGCATCTGGACGCTGACCGCAACCACCAGCGCAGTCGCCTGAAAGGCCTGACGCATATTGGACTCCATCATTGGAACGACATCCCGGATCGGGATGCAGCGCCATATGATGATTTCACATCATTGTAACAATCGCAAAGCCTGACATGCCAATTGCATCAAACGCAATTATGTCACAGCTGTTGCTCCAGAGCCATGATGGTCGCGCGCGCCGCTGCCGGGTTCCGGACCTTGGCGCCGCTGATGTAGAAGAGATAGGCGTCGCCCTGCGCCGCCTGCGCCTTTGCCCGATCGGCCCAGCCGGCGATGTCCGTCGCGGTATAGCCGGCCTCCTCGTCCGCCCGGCTGCGCATCAGCCGGCTGTAGGAAAAACCGACATCATGGCCGGTGATTGCCGGATAATCGTCATGATCGGCCAGCACCACCGCCACGCCCGCGTCGCGTGCCAGCGCCAGGAAGGCCGGGTCATCGAAGCTTTCGTGCCGCACCTCCAGCGCATGGCGCAGCGCCACGCCATCGACGCTGGCCGGCAACAATTGCAGGAAGGCGCCGAAATCATCGGGGTCAAACTTCTTGGTCGGCATGAACTGCCACAGGATCGGCCCCAGCCGGTCGCCCAGTTCGACAATCCCCTGCTGGACGAATTTCTGGATCGACTCGCCCGCCTCCGCCAGCACGCGGCGATTGGTGCAGAATCGCGACGCCTTGACCGCGAACTGGAAGCCGTCGGGCACCGCCTGCGCCCAGCCGGCAAAGGTCGCCGGCTTCTGGCTGCTATAATAGGTGGCGTTGATCTCCGTCGCGGTCAGTTGCACGCCGACATAGGCCAGCTCATCCTTCTGGCGCATGCCGACGGGATAGAAGCTGCCGCGCCAGGGTTCATAGACCCATCCGCCGATGCCGACCCTGATCCGTCCCGTCATGAAGATCCTCCCTGCGCCATATTGATCGCCCGGAACGATCAGAGCCAGCGGGAAAAGCCATTGGCGATTATTGCGAACAATTCTTAATTATCGGGCAACAGCTTTCAAAGGGGTTCCGCCATGTCGCTCGATCTCATCAAGACCGCCACCTATTTGTCGATCCACCTGACCGTGGGCTTCACCGTCGCCTATCTGATGACCGGATCGGTCGCGCTGGCCGGCGGCATCGCGCTGGTCGAACCGATGGTCAATGCGGTCGCCTTCTTCTTCCACGAACAGGCGTGGAAGCGCTTCACCGCCCGGCCGCCACGCGATGCCGGACGCGACTGGATGCGCGGTCAGGCGGCGATCGCCTGATCCCTCACTGCTTCGGCCGCGGCTTGGCGCGCGGGATCAGCCAGGGCTTCACCTTGCCGGTCGGCCGCGCCTTGCCGTCCAGCCTTCGCACATGCCGGATGGTGATCGGCTTGACGATCATCTGCCCGCGCATCGGCCCCGTGCCGCAACAGGTCGGCACCGCCAGAATGCGACGCACCACGTCCATGCCGGCCACCACATGGCCAAAGGCGGCATAGCCGATCGAACTGCCCTGCGCGTCCATCCTCGGCGTCGGTCCCACCGTGATGAAGAAATTGCCCGATGCCGAATTGGGCCGGTCGGGCCGGGCCATCGACAATGTCGCGTCGAGATGCCTGATCCCGGTCTGGCTGGTCGGCTCATGCCGGACCGGCGGCAAGGCCCGGCGCAGGTCGGTATCGATCCCGCCCTGGATCAGGCCATATTTGGGATCACTCTTGCGCCGCGCCGCCCGGTAGAAAACCGTGCCGTCGAGCCGCTGGTCATCGGCATAGGCCAGGAAATTGGCGCTGGTCAGCGGCGCCCGGCGCTGGTCGACCGCTACGATGATCGTGCCGACCGATGTATCGATCGCCACCCGCGTATAGCCGGGGGTCGGCCGATTGGCAGGCTGGGCATGGGCCAGACCGGGTAACAGGGCGAACAGGAAGACGGCAAGACGGCAGGCAACGGAACGCATCGACACGGGGTACTCGTCGGGGAGGGAGGATGCCGAGGCTATCGACCGCGCAGCGCGGACGCAACCAAGCAACAGGGCGCCTGCCCTTTGCCGATATGCCGCTTATGCTGTCCTACAGCATGTCACCGCCCTATATTGCCCGGCCTCGGCGATCGAACAGCATTGTAACGAAATTTCCCACATTTGAATGAAGATGACAAAATGTGCGGGAAATGTGCGAAGTTAAGCGCTTGCTTGCCCGGCTCGGGGTGGGGGCCTATAGCCCGCGGCCATGAGCAGCGAACCCTTCCGCACGCAACTCGCAGCGCTTGAATCGCGGGGGCGCCTGCGCCACCTGATCCCTCGCGCCGGGCGTGATTTTGCCTCCAACGACTATCTTGGCCTCGCGTCCGATCCGATGATCGGCCAGGCCGTTGCCGATGCCGTCGCGCGCGGCGTGCCGGTCGGTTCGGGCGGCTCGCGCCTGCTGCGCGGCAATGCCCCCGAACATGAAGGGCTGGAGGCCAAGGCCGCGGAATTCTTCCGCACCCAGGCGTCGCTGTTCCTGGCCAATGGCTTCCTCGCCAACATGGCGCTGTTCGCGACCCTGCCACAGCGCGGCGACCTGATCGTCGCGGACGAACTGATCCATGCCAGTGTCCATGACGGCATCCGCCTGTCGAAGGCGACCGCGGTCTTCGCCCGTCACAATGACCTGCAGAGCTTCGCCGACCTCATCACCGCCTTCCGCGCCGAAGGGGGCAAGGGCCGGATCTGGATCGCGGTCGAAACGCTCTATTCGATGGACGGCGACATGACGCCGCTCGGCGATCTCGCCAAGCTGGCCGCCACCCATGATGCGATGCTGCTGCTGGACGAAGCCCATGGCACCGGCGTCTTCGGTCCCGGCGGGCGCGGCCTGTCGGCCGGCCTCGACGGGCTGCACAATGTCATCACCCTCCACACCTGTGGCAAGGCGATGGGCGTGGAGGGCGCGCTGATCTGCGGCCCGCGCATCCATATCGACTATCTCATCAACCGCGCCCGCCCCTTCATCTTCTCGACCGCGCCGTCACCGCTGATGGCGGTCGCCGCCTCCGCCGCGATCGACCGGATCGAGACCGCCGACAATCGCCGCGACCGGCTGGCGACGCTGCGCCAGGACGCGGTCGAGGCGATCTGCGCGCCGCTCGGCCTGCCCCGTCCGCGCAGCCAGATCATCCCGCTGATCCTGGGCGAGGATGCGCGCACCATGGCCGCCGCCGCCGCCTTGCAGGAGGCCGGCTTTGACGTGCGTGGCATCCGGCCGCCGACCGTGCCCGCCGGCACCAGCCGCCTGCGCATCTCGCTCTCGCTCAATGTCGGGCGGGCTGATGTGATCGCGCTGGGCGACGTGCTGCGCCGGGTCGCCCGATGACCCGCCTGATCGTCACCGGCACCGATACCGACATTGGCAAGACCGTCTTCGCCGCCGGCCTCGCCGCGGCGCTGGGTGCCTATTATTGGAAGCCGATCCAGGCCGGCGTCGATCCGCAGGGCGACAAGGAGCGGGTTGCCACCCTGTCGGGCCTGCCGCCCGAACGCATCCTGCCCGAAGCCTATCGCCTCGCCACGCCGGCCTCGCCGCATCTTGCCGCGCGGATCGATGGCGTCGACATCTCGCTCGATCGCCTGGCCCTGCCCAGGGTCGACGGGCCGCTGGTGGTGGAAGGGGCCGGCGGCGTGCTGGTGCCGGTCAGCGAAAGCCTGCTGATGGCGGACCTGTTCGCCTATTGGGGCCAGCCCGCAATCCTGTGCGCTCGCACCGGCCTTGGCACGATCAACCACAGCCTGCTCAGCATAGAGGCGCTGCGCGCGCGCGGTGTCCATGTCGTCGGCATCGCCTTCATCGGGGATGCGCATGAGGAGAATGAGCGGATCATCCCGCACATCGCCGGCGTCCCCAGCCTGGGGCGCCTGCCGCTGCTCGATCCGCTCGACCGGGACAGTCTGGCGGCCGCCTTCAGGGCGCACATACACCTTCCCGATAATTTCAACGGCCGATAATTTTCGACCAACGACATGGACATGCCGCTTTGACGGGCGTTGAACTGCCCGCCAGAACGGACAGAGTGAATGACGTCCGATCCAGACGAAGCAAGGGAATAGCCTTCATGAAGTTCCTCCTGATGGGCGCTGCCGCCACCGGCCTCGCGCTCGCCGCGACCGTGGCCTATGCCGACCAGCCCGCCACCACGACCGCCACTGCCCCGGCCGCCAAGCCGACCTATGGCACTTACGGCTTCGACACCGCCGGCATGGACAGCTCGGTCAAGCCCGGCGACGATTTCTATGAATATGCCAATGGCACCTGGCTGAAGAACACGCCGATCCCGGCGGACAAGTCCAACTATGGCGCCTTCACCGTGCTGGATGAACTGTCGCAGAAGCGCACCCGCGAGATATTGGACGGCGCCAAGACCGATCCGAACAGCAAGATCGGCGTCGCCTATGCGACCTATCTGGACTCGGCGACCGTCGAAGCGAAGGGCCTTGCCCCGATCAAGCCCTGGCTCGCCGAAATCGGCGCGGTCAAGGATCTGAAGGCCTATGCAGCCCTGTCCGGCAAGGCGGCCCGTGCCGGCGTGCGCGGCCCGTTCCGCTTCTATGTCGGCCAGGACGACAAGGATCCCGAAACCTATATCCTCTCGATGATGCAGGGTGGCCTGGGCCTGCCCGACCGCGACTATTATCTCGATCAGGGCGAGAAGATGGCGGCGGTCCGCACCGCCTATGTCGCCCATCTCGAACAGATGCTGACCCTGCTGGGCGAACCCAATGCCAAGGCGCGCGCCGCCGCGCTGATGGCGTTCGAGACCGAGATCACCAAGGTCCACTGGACCCAGGTCGACAGCCGCGACGCGGACAAGACCTATAACAAGATGACCCTCGCCGCGCTGCAGAAGGCCGCGCCCGGTTTCGACTTCGCCGCCTATTTCGGCGCCGTTGGTCTCAAGCCCACCGACCTGCTGGTCGCCCAGCCCTCCGCCGTCACCGGCGAAGCCGCGCTGATTGCCAAGGCGCCGATCGGCGTGCTGAAGGACAGCCTGCTGCTGCGTAGCGTCCACAGCTATGCCGACTATCTGCCCGACAACATCGCCAGCGCCGATTTCGCCTTTTTCGGTACCACCCTGTCGGGCACGCCCGAGCGCGAGGAACGTTGGAAGCGCGGCGTCACCTTCCTCAAGGAATCGCTGGGTGAGGAAGTCGGCAAGGTCTATGTCGCCAAATATTTCCCGCCCGAAACCAAGGCGGCGATGGACCAGCTGGTCAAGAATGTCCTGTCCGCTATGGGCCGCCGCATCGACGGCCTGCCGTGGATGAGCGACGAGGCCAAGGCCCGCGCCCACAAGAAACTGGCCGCCTTCACGCCCAAGATCGGCTATCCCGATCGCTGGCGCGACTATAGCGGCCTGACCATCAAATCGGGCGACCTGTTCGGCAATGCGATGCGCGCGAACCAGTTCGACTTCGACTATAATATCGGCAAGCTGGGCAAGCCCATCTATCGCTGGGAATGGGGCATGACCCCGATGGAGATCAACGCCTATGCCAATTTCGGCATGGTCGAGATCGTCTTCCCGGCCGCCATCCTACAGCCGCCCTTCTTTGACCCGAATGCCGATCCGGCGGTCAATTATGGCGGCATCGGCGCGGTGATCGGCCATGAACTCAGCCATCATTTCGACGACCAGGGCGCGAAATATGACGAGACCGGCAAGCTCAACCAGTGGTGGACCGATCAGGACGTCGCCAATTTCACGGCGCTGACCGCCAAGCTCGGCGCTCAATATGACGCCTATGAGCCCTTCCCCGGCGCGCATGTGAAGGGCGCCTTCACCATGGGCGAGAATATCGGCGATCTGGGCGGCCTGGCCGTCGCGCTCGACGCCTATCATGCCTCGCTGGGCGGCAAGGCCGCGCCGGTGATCGACGGCATGACCGGCGACCAGCGCTTCTTCCTGGGCTGGGCACAGGTGTGGCGCCGTAATTATCGCGAGGCCAATCTGCGCCAGCGCCTGGTCACCGATCCGCATGCGCCGTCGCAATATCGCGCCGACATCGTGCGCAATTTCGACGCCTGGTATGATGCGTTCAAGCCCGCGCCGGGCGGCAAGATCTATCTCGATCCCAAGGATCGGGTGAAGATCTGGTAAGCAGAATCGGGAAGGGCCGCTCATCGGGCGGCCCTTTTTCGTTGCGGCATGGAAATGAGGCCCACGACCGATCGTTTCCCCTTCGCGGCAGGCTGACCGGAACTTTTCCGCCATCTTTCTAATGCCACGCTTCATCCTGTCCGGACTTTTCCCCGGCCTGCTTTGTCCACAGCTTTGGGCGGTAGCAAAGCCAAGGAGAAGCATATGACGGGTCTCAACCTTTCGAACATCATCAAGACCGGTGTCGCGTCGGTCGCGCTGCTGGCAGCCTATTCCGTGTCGGCCCAGACGCCCGCTGCCCCCGCAGCATCGGCCCCCGCCGCCGGCGCCAGCAACTTCAGCGATGCCGACATCAAGCAGTTCGCGGCCGCCGCCGTCGAAGTTACCAAGATCCAGTCGGACAATGCGATTGCCGCCGCGGAAAAGCAGCCCAAGATGCTGGCCGCGCTGCAGTCGAAGGGCATTCCGCCCGAAAAGTTCAACGCCATCGGCCAGGCTGCGGCCGCCGACCCGGCCCTGCAGCAGCGGATTCAGGCTGCCGCCGGCACGCCGGCACCGGCCGCGCCCGCCAGCCCGGCGACCCCGGCTGATCCGGCAACCCCGCCGCAGCAATAAGCATATTTGCCACGGGAATGGCGGGTTCTCCCTTGCCCGCCATTCCCGCTCTGCGATCCGGTTCCCCAGATCGTTGAAAATAAAGGGGGTGACCATGGCGGCTTCGCCTGTCTATGGTCCCGGCCATGCATGAACAGGCCCTTGTAATCGCGCTGATCGGCATATTGGGCATCGGCGCCCAATGGATTGCCTGGCGCACCGGCTGGCCCGCCATCGCCCTGATGCTCGCCGCCGGGGTCATCGGTGGCCCGGTGACCGGCCTTATCGATCCCAAACTCACTTTTGGCGAACTGCTCGAACCCATGGTGTCGGTGGCGGTCGCCCTGATCCTGTTCGAAGGCGGGCTCAGCCTCAATTTCCGCGAACTGCGCAAGACCGACGGCGCCGTCACCCGGCTGGTGGTGCTGGGCGCGCCGATCGGATGGATATTGGGCGCGCTCGCCCTTTATTATGTCGCGGGCCTCGTCTGGCCGGTGGCGATCCTGTTTGCGGGCATTCTTGTGGTGACCGGGCCAACCGTGGTGCTGCCGCTGCTGCGCCAGTCCAACGTCGCCGCCCGGCCGCGCGCGATCCTCAAATGGGAAGCGATCGTCAACGATCCGGTCGGCGCGCTGCTCGGCCTTGCCACATACGAATATCTGCGTCGGTCGAGCGAGGGCAGCACGCTGGCGGCCGTCATTCTGTCGCTGGTCGCTGCCGCGATCATCGCCGGCCTGATCGGCTGGCTCGCCGCCCGCGCGATCGGCTGGGCGTTCCAGCGCGGCCATGTGCCGGAATATCTGAAAGCGCCAATCCTGCTGGTCGCCGTGATCGGCGTGTTCGTTCTCTCCAACCTCATCCAGGCGGAAACCGGCCTCGTCACCGTCACGGTGATGGGCGTGGCGCTCGCCAACATGAAATTCGATTCCCTGCGCGACATCCAACCGTTCAAGGAAAATGTCACCGTCCTGTTGATCTCGGGCGTGTTCGTGATCCTGTCGGCCTCGCTCGACCTTGATGTGCTGCGCCAGTTCGAATGGCGCTTCCTCGCCTATCTGCTGGTGCTGCTGTTCGTCGTCCGCCCGGCGACGGTGCTGCTCAGCCTCGCTTTCTCGCCGGTGCCCTGGAACGAACGGCTGCTGGTCGCCTGGATTGCGCCACGCGGTATCGTCGCGGTCGCCATTTCCGGCCTGTTCGCGCTGCGGCTCGATCGGCTGGGCTATGGCGATGGCGCGATCCTCGTCACCCTGTCCTTCTCGATTGTGGTTGCGACCATCCTGTTCCATGGCTTCTCGATCAAGCCGGTCGCCCGGCTGCTCAAGGTCACGGGCGCGCAGGACAAGGGCCTGCTGCTGGTCGGCGCCACGCCCTTCAGCCTCAGCCTTGCCGCCCAGCTGCGCCAGTTGGAGGTGCCGGTGATGATCGCCGACAATAGCTGGCAGCGTCTGGCCCCCGCCCGCCATGGCGGCATCCCGACCTATCATGGCGAGATATTGGCGGAGGCGACCGAGGAGCGGCTGGACCTGACCCAGTTCCAGGTGCTCGCCGCCACGTCGGAGAATGAGGCCTATAACGCGCTCGTCTGCAACGAGTTTGCGCCTGAAGTCGGCCGCGACAATGTCTATCAGCTGGGCGACGCCAGCGACGATCATGATCCGCGCGCGCTGCCGGAATCGCTGCGTGGCCGCGCCCTGTTCGATTCAGGCCTCGGCGTCGAGGAAATCATGATCCGCGAGGATGCCGGCTGGACCTTCCGCAAGACGCGGATCAGCGACCAGTTTGATTTCGAGGCGGCCAAGGCCGACCTGCCGGCCGATGCCGACATGCTCCTGCTGCTCCGCAAGAACGGCACGATGCGCTTCTTCACCCATGCGTCGCGACCGACGCCACAGCCGGGCGACACGATCCTGTCCTATGTGCCGCCCGCATCAAAGACCCGCAAGAAACCGGAAGGAGAGGAGGAATGAGGAGGCTCGCCCCCGCGCTGGCCCTGTGCGTCATGCTGGCGGCCTGTGATCGGCCCGCAGGCAATGCTGTTGATAACGTAGCCAACGCAGCCAATGCGTTGGGCAATGATATAGCCGCGAACGAGGCCGATAACGTCGCCGAGCCGGTCCGCTCGATCCTGCGCCCCGAAGTGGCCGAACCCGAAGCGCCGAAGATCGAACCGCTCGACGCTACCATCGCCTTTGGCACGTCCGGGCTGAAGCTGGACGATGCCGCCCGCGCCGCGCTCGATACGCTGGTCGAAACCCCGGCGATCAAGACCGGCGGGGCGATCACGTTGCGCGGCCATAGCGACAGCAAGGGCAATGACGGCGACAATCGCGTAGCCTCCCGCATCCGGGCCGAGGCGGTAGAGGCCTATCTGGTCGAAAAGGGCATCGCCAAGGATCGCATCAGCCTGATCGCGCTGGGCGAAACCAGGCCGGTCGCGCCCAATGCCAAGGAGGATGGCAGCGACGATCCTGAAGGTCGCGCGAAGAATCGCCGGGTCGACATCCATGTCGCGGTGCCCACGGTCGTGGTGCCTACGGCAGCCGTGCTACCCAGCATCTCGCCGGTGGATCGCAAGGACAAGCCATAGCCTTGGCCGCCGATCGGGCGTAGGGGACGCCGATGACCTCTCCTGTCTGGCACCCCTTCACCCAGCACGGCCTCAACGAGCCTATTCCCCATGTCATCCGGGCAGAGGGCGCGATCCTGCATCTGGCCGATGGCAGCAGTCTGATCGATGGCATTTCCAGTTGGTGGGTGACGACCCATGGCCATTGCCATCCGCGCATCGCCGCGGCCATCGCGCGCCAGGCTGGGCAGCTCGATCAGCTGATCTTCGCGGGCTATACCCATGAACCGGCCGAGGCAGTGGCGCGCGGCCTGGTCGATCTCATGCCACAGACGCCGGGCCGCGATCCCCTCGCCCATGTCTTCTTTTCCGACAGCGGATCGACCGCGGTGGAAGTGGCGCTCAAGATGGCGCTTGGCTATTGGCATAATCGCGCGCTCGACGGGCTGGGCGAGGCGCGCAGCCGCATCCTGGTGCTGGAACATAGCTATCATGGCGATACGATCGGGGCGATGTCGATCGGTGAGCGCGGTGTCTATAATGCCGCCTGGACGCCCCTGCTGTTCGATGTCGGCACTGTCCCTTTCCCGCATCCCGGTCGCGAGCAGGAGACGCTTGCCGCACTGGAGACGGCCTGCGCCGATCACCCGGCCGCCTTCATCGTCGAACCCCTGATCCTGGGAGCCGGTGGGATGCTGATCTATCCGCCGCATGTGCTGCGGGCGATGGCCGATATCTGCGCGCGCCACGATGTGCTGTTCATCGCGGACGAGGTGATGACCGGCTGGGGCCGCACCGGCACGCTGTTCGCCTGCGAGCAAGCGGGCGTGGTGCCCGACATCATGGCTGTGGCCAAGGGGATTACCGGCGGCGCCATTCCGCTTGCCGCGACGCTGGCGACCCCGCGCATCTTCGAGGCGCATCGCTCGACCGACCGGGCGCGCCTCTTCTACCATTCGTCCAGTTACACCGCGAACGCGATCGCCTGCGCTGCTGCTGCCGAAAATCTCGCCATCTGGGCCGAAGAGGATGTGCGTGGACGGATTGCGGCGCTGGCGCAGGGCATCGCCGATCGGCTGGCCTTGCTGGCCGGCCACCCCGCCTTCGCCAACCCGCGCCAGATCGGCACGATCATGGCGATCGACCTGGTTGCGGCCGACGCTGGCTATCTGTCAGATCTCGCGCCGCGCCTGCGTGCCTTCTTCCTGGAACGCGGCCTCTTGCTAAGGCCGCTCGGCAACACCATCTACCTCATGCCGCCCTATTGCATCGATACGCAGCAGCTCGATGCCGTCTTCGCGGCCCTCGTCGCAGCCGGTGATTATTTCGGTTCTGCGTCCTGACTTCCATTTTCCACGTTTTGGCGCTATGGCGGCGCGATTTTTCGATTCTGGGATATTATGGCCAAAGAAGAACTGCTTGAAATGCGCGGACAGGTTGTGGAGCTTCTCCCCAACGCCATGTTCCGCGTGCGCCTTGAGAATGATCATGAAATTCTCGGCCACACCGCTGGCAAGATGCGCAAGAACCGCATCCGCGTGCTGGTCGGTGACGAAGTGCTGGTCGAACTGACCCCCTACGACCTGACCAAGGGTCGGATCACCTACCGCTTCAAATAAGCCGCATTTTCGATGCGACTCATTCTAGCTTCGGCTTCCCCCAGACGGCGTGACCTTCTGGGGCAGATTGGCGTGCTTCCTGATGCCGTCGATCCTGCGGACATTGACGAAACCCCGCGCAAGACCGAATTGCCGGCCGCCTATGCTGCGCGTGTCGCCGCCGAAAAGGGCGCGCTGGTCGCTGCCCGTCATCCCGGCGCGCTGATCCTGTCGGGCGACACGGTGGTGGCCGCCGGCCGCCGCATTCTGCCCAAGGCGGAAAGCGAGGCGGAGGTCCGCGCCTGTCTCGACCTGCTGTCGGGGCGCCGGCACCGCGTCTACAGCGCCATCACCCTGATCGACGCTGCGGGCGTGGCACGGCATCGCCTGTCGACCAGCATCGTCATCTTCAAGCGGCTGGAGCGCAGCGAGATCGACCGCTATATTGCCAGCGGCGAAGGGCTGGGCAAGGCGGGTGGCTACGCCATTCAGGGCCGTGCCGCGGGCCTCATCCGCAGCATCCAGGGCAGCCATAGCGCGATCATGGGCCTGCCGCTTTACGAAACCCGCACGCTGCTTGAGGCAGCGGGCTATCCACTGGACCGTCGGGATTTCGAGTGAAATGGTACATTTCACGGCTCGGAAATCACGACAAGTAGGTAACTGAACGATGGCCGAATGGCTCTATGAAGAAGGCATTGGCGAGGCCCGTGCCGCGCTGATCGAAAAAGGGCGCATCGTCGAGGCGCTGATCGAGCGCGAGGGCGAGGTCGCCCGTGCAGGTGCCATCCTTCAGGGCCGTCTGGTCCAGACCATCATTCCGCGCAAGCGCGGCGTGGTGCGCCTGATCTCGGGCGAGGAAGTGCTGATCGAGCCGATCCCGCCCAAGGTGGCCGAGGGCGCCAATGTGCTGGTCGAAATCTTCCGCGAGGCGATCGCCGAGGAAGGGCGGGGCAAGCACGCCAAGGGCCGCATCGCCCAGCCCGGTTCCAAGGTGCATCCGGGGCCCAGCCTGCTGCAGCGGCTGCGCGCCACCGATGTCGCCATCCGCCCCTGTCCCGCCCATGAGGAGGACCGGCTCGAAGCCCTTGGCTGGAGCGAACTGATGGAAGAGGCGGTCAGCGGCGAAGTCGGCGCCGAGGATGCGGCGCTGCGCATCTTCCTGACCCCCGCGATGATCCTGATCGACATCGACGGCAGCCTGCCGCCGGCCCAGCTCGGCCCCAAGGGCGCGAAGCTGTCGGCCCAGGCGATCCGCCGCATGGGGCTGGCTGGCTCGATCGGCATCGACCTGCCGACCATGAACAACAAGGACGAGCGCATCGTCGCGGCCGCGCAGATCGACAAATATCTGCCGCTGCCGTTCGAGCGGACGGCGGTCAACGGCTTCGGCTTCGTCCAGATCATCCGCCGTCGCGAACGCGCCAATCTGATGGAACTGCTGCGCGAGGATCCGGTGCTGACCGCCGCGCTGGCGCTGCTGCGCCGTGCCGAACGGCATGGTACGGGCGGCGCAGCGACGATCACCGCCGCGCCGGCGATCATCGACCTGCTGCACAAGCGTGCCGACTGGATCGAACAGCTCGCCCGCCGTCGGGGTGGCGAGGTCACGCTGCGCGCCGATTCCGCGCTGTCGCTGGCGGCCGGTCATGTCGCTTAAGGCCGGCGCCTGCCCGGTTTGCGGCCAGCCGGCACAGCCGGAAACCCGCCCCTTCTGCGGCAAGGGATGCCGCGATCGCGACCTGCTGCAATGGCTGGGCGAGGGCTATCGCGTGCCCGGCATGCCGGGCGACGAAGCCCTGCAAAAAAATGATAATTATGGGCTGGACAGCGAGCCGGATTGACGCCTATAGGCACGCCTCCATCCGGCGGTCACCTCCGCCGAGACCCGATGCCCGGGTAGCTCAGTTGGTAGAGCATGCGATTGAAAATCGCAGTGTCGGCGGTTCGAATCCGTCCCCGGGCACCATTTGTTCTTTTTTCCTTATCCAGCAGCATCCAGAGCCGTCCAGAAAATGGCGGAAAACGTGGGTTTTTGACTAACCCATCGTCCCCCTACGTCCCCGGGGGTGCACTGGCAGCCACCCCTCGGTGATGGTATTTTGATGGTATTCCGAAAAATACCATCATGGAGATACCATCATGGCGCTCACCGTCACGGCAATAAACGCTGCAAAATCAAAGGATAAGCCTTATAAACTGGCCGATGGTCTCGGGTTGTATCTCCTCGTCGCGCCAACTGGCGGTCGCCTCTGGCGAATGAACTATCGGTTTCTCGGTCAGCAGAAGACGCTTTCCCTGGGCAGCTACCCAGAAGTGTCTCTCGCGAAGGCTCGCGAGAAGAGAACAGCAGCGCGGGAAGCGCTGGCAGATGGACAAGACCCGATCGAAGTTCGGAAGGCCAAGGTTCGCGAGGCGAAGGCGAAATCGGAAGAGACCTTCAAGGCGATAGCGGATGAATGGCTTGCCCGCCTCGAAATCGAGGGGCGCGCGCCCAAGACGCTCCAGAAGATGCGCTGGCTGCTCGACCTTGCCTATCCGCTCATTGGCAGTCGGCCTATCGCAGACCTGACTGCACCCGAACTGCTGGAAGTCCTCCGCACTGTTGAGATTCGCGGGCGGTATGAGACGGCAAACCGCCTCCGCAGCACCTTCGGCACGATCTTTCGCTACGCGATCGTCACCGGCCGGGCGCAGCGAGACGTAGCCGTTGATCTTCGCGGTGCGCTGATAATGCCGAAGCCGCAACACCGAGCGGCAATCCTCGAGCCCCAGGCGCTTGGTGGCCTCCTTCGCGCGGTCGATGCCCATGACGGCCAACCCACCGTGCGAATCGCTCTAAAGATGCTTCCACATATGTTTCCACGTCCCGGCGAACTGCGGATGGCTGAGTGGAAGGAATTCGATTTCGAGGCGGCCGTGTGGACCATACCGGCGGCGAAGACGAAAATGCGTCGGCCACATAAGGTGCCGCTCACGCAGCAGGTCTTGGGCATGCTGGCGGAACTGGAGCCGATTACCGGCGGTGGCAAATATCTTTTCCCTAGTGTTAGGTCTGCTGATCGGCCGATTACTGATAACACCCTCAATGCCGCGCTGCGACGGCTGGGATTCGGAAAAGACGAAGTGACGGCACATGGGTTTCGGGCGACCGCCAGCACACTTCTGAATGAAATGGGCAAGTGGCATCCGGACGCCATCGAGCGTCAGTTGGCCCACGTCGAATCCAATGATGTTCGACGAGCCTATGCGCGTGGCACTCATTGGGACGAGCGCGTCAGGATGATGCGGCACTGGTCCAATTATCTGGATGGGTTGCAAACAGGTGCGAAGATTCTGAAGGGAAATTTCAAGCAAGGATGAGAGGCGACTCGCGCCATTTGGTGCGGAAGAGGCGCGTTAATCATTTCTCGCCTCCTCTGTTTTTCATCATACTCTGCTGACGATTGAAGAACGACCAGCCTTGGGACATTCCTGCCGTTCGGCACCACGAAAAGTAATGTCCGGTTGCGCTGACAGCGGCCAGTCGTAGATCCGCTAAAGCCCTCTCCGGGTCGTGTGATCAAACATAGCTTAGGAACTCCTCATGAGGTCGCCGCGCGACGGTCCATCGGCCCGCGCCCTCAGGTCTGGAGCGCTCCTCGCAGACCGTGAGGAACAGACGGAGCTTAGCGCGGGATATGCCAACGAAGAACGCCGAACGCTCGTCCGCCTGCTTGCCCCAGAAGGTTTCCTCCTCGACGCCAAGCATGAACACCGTGTCGAATTCGAGTCCCTTGCTCTTGTGGATCGACATGATGCGTACCGCACGATCCCCCGAGAAGGACGAGAGCGCTGTGGCTGGGTCTACCCCGCCGCATAGCAACTCGTGCGCGCGATCCACGGTTTCAACGATGCAGGTCGCCAGCATGTCGCCCTGCGCATATGTCGAGGACATCGCTACGATGGCTTCGCTGCCGACCGCGGCAAGCAGCGTATCCACCAGCTTTTCGAGATCAGGCTTGTGTGACAGATCGATCTTGCCGGTCGCGATCGCCTTGCGCGTCTCGCCGAGCAGCCGGTTCCACTTCGAGCGCAGCTGATACTCGCGTTCCTCGTCGACGCCTTGGTTGAAAACGACGAGATCCAGCAGGCGGCGATGCGCTGCCGGCTGCCGGGGACTGCTTGTGACCAGAAGAAAGTCCACGATAAGGCGCGCCGCCGGCTCCGAAGCCAAATTTTGGGTTGCGTCCTCTTCCCGATAGGCAATGCCGCAGGCGTCGAAGGCCGCAATCAGCTTTTGGCAATATAGTTGCTGCTGTTTGCTGACGAGGATAGCGATTTCCGACAGGGAAACGCCGTCATCATCAGCGAGCTGCTGAACCCGGGCCGCGATGCCTTCGGCCTCTTCTTCGTCGTCCGCGAAATTGAGGATGGCGATCGACCCTTCGTTCCCGACGATGTCGGCATCGTCCAAGGCGGCGAGCGGGTCCATCACCCGCACCATTGCATTCTGCATTCGCCGCAGGGTGGGTGCGGAACGGAAATTCTGGTAGAGATTGAGCGGGTGTGCAGTGAAGTCGTCCGCGAACGTCTGGAAAATGCCTTCGAGCGCGCCAGCCCAGCCCATGATACTCTGCTTGGTATCGCCAACGGCGGTCAGCAGGCATGTGGATCCGCCGAAGCAGGCGGTAATGAGCGCATATTGATCGGCTGTGCAGTCTTGGAACTCGTCCAGAAAGACATGGCTGTAGGTCTGCCGAACGGCGTTGCGGGCGATACGGCTATTCTCGATGATCGTCTGGGCGAGCGGCACCATGTCGGCGAAGGTGATCGATGTTCGCTGAACGCGCCGCTGGCCGATCGAATAATCCGGGTCGAGCGCATTCGCGCCCTTTAGCACCGGGCGGAATTGGTCGATCAGACGCTTCGCGAAGGCATGAAACGTATAGCTGTCTAGCCGCGCCCCAAGATCGGCTCCGCAGCGCCGCCGGACTCGTGCTCGCAGATTCTGGGCCGCGTCGACCTTGAAGGAGATGGCGAGGATGCGGCGCGGATAGCGGCAGGTCGCGGTGCGCAGCAGGAAGTCGGCGCGCTGGGCGAGCATCTCGGTCTTGCCGGCGCCGGGACCCGCGGTGAGCGCGAGATTGCGAGCCGTCTCCTTCGCCGCATCGAGCGCATTCGGCTCCAGGACCAGCCCATCGGATGGCGCCCAGCGCCCGATGGGAATCATTCCGGCAATTCCGCGAGCTTCTCCTCGATGCGGTCGAACATTCGGTCGAGAACCTCGGGCATGCTTTCGAGCAGCGCGTCGTCGTCGAGTTTGGCCATCGCCCGGATGTGCCAACTCGGCTTGCTGCCGAGCTTGAAACGTTCCTGATACGCCCCGAACAGTTGCTGCTGGGCATCGTCATATTGACCGCCGAGCGCGTCGTGTGACTTGCCGAGCACGGCGTCGATCGTGCCGTCGTCTGGATCCTCGAGTTCGGCATCGGTCAGGCCATAGGCGTCGGGAAACGCCTCGATCATCATGAAGTCGAGGTCGAGCGGAGAGGAAAAGAACACCGCATTCTTTTCCAGCGTGGCGATCCAGCCATCGTCGTTGAGCATCAGGCCTTGCTTGCTGTCCCACTTGGGAATCGCGTCCGCACCTTCCTCATCGAAGTCCACCGGGTCTTCCTGGAATCGCAGCAGCTGCTTCGCCGCGTATTTGATCCGGCCCCAGCCACCCTGGTGGCGCGCGAGGTCGAGATCTAGCAACGTTACGAATGGAATGCCGAGATCGCTCAGCAGGCGCCAGAAATGGTTCACGTGCCGTCCACCCAGCGGAACGACCGAGATCGAGGCATCGTCGGCCAGGATACCACGCGCCGCGAGCAAACGTGGCAACACCACCTCCTCGCTGTCTCCCTCGCCTAGGATCAGCAGTCTCGCGAAGTAGAGCTCGGGAAAGGCTTGGATCGCTTCACGGACATATTTGTGCGCTTCGGCCCCGCTTGGCATAGTGATCCGGGACACCGTAGTGCGCCGCTCCTCGTCGAGGCGCAGGTAGCGGATGCTCTCCGGTTCGACGCGGCGCAGCAGCGAGGGAGCATGGGTCGCGATGACGGCTTGTGCATCGCCGTCTTCCGCGAACTCGCTCAGCGTCCGTAGAACGCGACCAAGATAGTGCGGGGACAGGCTGTTCTCGGGCTCTTCGACCGCAACGAGTGTGAAAAGCGGTGGGCGCAGCTTGTCGATGTCGAATGCATTGGTGTCGCCGGCAAGCACTGCATTGCCGATGGCCCGCATCGCGAGAACGAGCGTAATGTACAGCAGGGATTGCTGACCGTCGCTTAGTCGGGAGAAGTCGACCTGCGGCGTATCGTGACCGGGCGCGAAGCTCAGGCTGAGATGCCGCAGCAAATTTTCGATTTCGCTCTGAGCGAACGACAGAGTCGGATTGGCGTAAAATTTTCCCTTGTGAAGCGATTCCCAGAGCTTGGTGACCTCATCACCGATCCCCTTAACCGACGCGTTGCCGACGAGCGCTGCGCTGATCTGCTCCGTGAGAGCCGAGATCGTCTGGCGCTCCGCCGACCAGTTGGCGGCACGAAGTGCGCGGCCGAGCAAAGCGTTGGCGGCGTAAGAGATATGGTCTGCGGGATTGCGCCGAGCTGGCAGGTAATGGACCTGCACCGCGGCCCGGTCCTGCTTGGAAACCCTGCCTTGGACGGTTGGAACTCCATCATCGTCGACCTGCGTCACATGGGTGAAGCTTTCTTCGATGTCCCCGTCCTCGTCGAGGCTGGCTTGGAGGCGGAAGCGAATTCGAACCGACGCGTCGTCTGTTTCCATCTGGAGATGGGAGAAGTTGCCTGCGACGGCCGGCATTGTGCCGTCCTCTGCCTCATCGGCACCGGCATCGGCTAACTCGGGGAACTCGAAGTCGGCCTCAATCCACAGATCTCGCGTCGAAGGTGCGTCCTCCGGGTCTTCATCCGATGAGATGTGAAAATCCGACGTGCGGATCTTACGCTGCGCGGGGTCGAGACTGAACATTCTTCCGAGCGCCTGCAAGACCGCCGTCTTGCCTGAGCCATTAGGGCCCAAAATGAAGGTCGTATTTGCGAGCGAAATTTTCGTCGCTTCTGGTCCGAAGCAGCGGAAATTCGACAGTCTTAACTCCACCAACTTCACGACAATCCCCTTTATCCAATCCGATGTCGCGCACTCTTATGCACGCGATCCTAGCACTCAGGCCGTATCGGCAACATCCTATTAAATGCTTGATTTCCAACGGTTAATCGGAACGATGTTGTCGTCTGGTGTCTTTTCCACTGGCAGCGCAAGGCCAGAGACGTGCTCGAACATCTCGGCCTGCAAACCCGAGGCATCGACCATGCGGGTCAGTGAACCGGGAAATGCTGCCTCGAGGGCCTGCAAAGCCTTGGGCAGGAGTTCGGGCATCTCTGTGGGGATCTGATCGTCGAAGCGCTCAGCGCGCCTTTGGCCGGTCTTGCTAAGATGGATGTAGCCGGTCCGATACTGATCCGGAGAGATCATCCTAAGGTCATAGGCTCGCCGCAGTATCGCAGCGGCTGATACCTTCCAGCGGAGTTTCAGCGAGAATATGGCCGACCAGTCTAGGAGGCGGCTGCGCGGAAACTCATGGATGAACGAAGAGCGGGGCAACAGGAAGGCGCTGGCAAACCGGTTTGCCTGATCCTCCGTTACCTTATCGCCGGTTTGAATGCCTCGATGCATGATGAGGTGCCCGGCCTCATGCGCCAAGTCGAAACGCAGCCTGCAGGCGGCAGGCTTCGCCTCGCTGCGGATGATCATTGGCCGAACACAATCTATTGAAAGAGCGTCCACCCGTTCGGACACACCACTGAAGAAGCTGACCACGGCCCCAGCATTTTCCACAACCCGCATCATGCTCGAGATCGGACCGGTTCCGAGCCGCCAATGCTCACGCGCATGATCGGCCGCGGCTTCAATCTCGGCCGCGCTGGCCACCGGAATATCGGGGAAAGACACGGTCGGAAGATCGAGTTCGTGGTCTAGCCTGCTAACGAAACCGTCAAGCAGGGTACCGCGCGCCAGCACCTGGCTGACGACGGACACGGGTGTCGTGCGCTGCTTACGGAAGTGACACTGCTCCGGACTAATCCCCGCCGATGCCGGGATCGCGAAGAAATGCTCCGCAATGCCGAGAGCTGCCGCGAGCGCGGCGTGCATCTCGTCGGTGGGTACCTTCAGCCCTTGCTCGAGCTGGTTAAGATACTGGCGTGTGGCGCTGACCCGCGCACCCAATTGGTCGAGCGTCAAGCCCAGCGCCACTCGAGCGAGGCGCAAGCGCTCCCCGTGGAAAGCGGAAATGACCATTTCATTCCTTGCCGTTTGAACGGCGTTACTCGCCTGTTTTCGTCTTACGATCGCGCACGCCCACGCTGGGGGCATCGAGCTCAACAGACTCGGTCGCTGGCATACCGATGCCACCAGTGAATGCGTCCAAACCGAGAGGCACGTTCCAGTTCAGCACAGCCGTCTCACCGCGCAGGCCGACGAACTTGACGGCGAGAGCGCTGCCATCGACATCGGTCTCAACCGCAAAGCGGTAAGCGAGATCGTGACCCTCATCGCGCTCATCGAACGAGAAGCCAAGCTGGTCCAGCTCGCTCAGGCTCTGATGAAGGGTACGGGCGGTTGGCTCTTCCGCCTCACCGCGATAAATGCGAACCGGCACCTCGCCGATCGTGAAGATCAGACGGCGGGAGCGATCGATCACGGTCAGCCAGGGAAAGCGCTGGCCGTCGAAGGCCGTGAGGATACGGTATCGAGCGAACTGGGATGCACGGCACCCCAAGGTCCAGCCATCGTCACCAATGTCGGAATCGAAAAGTTCGACAGCCAAACGCCGAGCCTCGAGGATCATCTGCCCGACCGCAACGAGGCGCTCTTCGGTCAAATCCTTGTGATAGTCCCAAGGAAAGGTCTTGGTCATGTCGGTCGGCCCTCGTCATCTTTTCAAAGGCACTATGGGCTAATTGATAAATCTGTCAACTAGCAGCAATTCTGTAAACCAGCCGATTGACGCTTTGGTATGGTCCGATGCGGCATCAGCGCCAAAAGCCTAGGCGACGATCAATGTTCTCCAAAAGATTGCACAGGTCGGTGGCAGGTTCTGACATAAGTTGCTGTTCATGACATACGCTCTAAACGGCTAAAATGGGTCGGCAGATGTCTCAACGTCGCCGCAACCATAGTGGCTGACCAAGCCAGACACCGGCAGCCATCAATTATATCTCGCAGGGTTCGCCGCCGAGAGCTTATGTGAGGAATGGCATAAAATTATGTTATGCGAACCAGCTCATAAAATCGTTTTTTTGCAAATAAAATAAGTGAAACTATGCGATTTTTTTTCGCAACCGGCCGGCGCGCGATGAATTGCCATTTGGCAGCATATCATCTATTTCGTTCTATATGGCTATACTGCAACCCGTCGAGACAGCCCCTGCCCCCTTCCGGCAGGAACCCATCACTCAGGAGGAAGGTCGCGCGATGTTCCGCGCCGCCCTCAGCCTGTTCGCCAAATGGGGCGTCACCGATGAGCAGGCTGCCATTCTTACCGACATGCCCGTGCGCAGCTTTCGTCGCTGGAAGGCAGACGGGCCGGGGCGCATTTCACGCGATGGGCTTGCCCGACTTTCCAATCTCATGGGCATCCATAAGGCTCTCCGCATCCTCTTTCAGGAGCCGCAGCGGGGCTATAGCTGGGTGAAGGCGAACAATACTGCCTTTGAGGGCGCCAGCGCCCTTGATGTCATGCTGGGCGGTGAACTGACGGACTTGATGCGTGTGCGGCGTTATCTTGATGCGGAACGCGGCGGCTGGTGACCCTGGCTAACGAACCGCCAATCTGCAGAGTGGAATGGGACGGCGCAGTGCGGATCATCCGCAGTGTCTACCCGCCCATCGACCTGTTTGAGGATATCGCCGATCCGGCGGATTGGCCTCTGTTGCTGTCGGCCGAGCAGAAGACCAACCCGCGTATCAGGGCATCGATCGGGAATCTCGACCTTGTGCCTCCTGAGCGACGGGTGGGTGGGAACGGAGCTTCCTATCTGATGGCGTCCTTCACCCATGTCAGTGTCGACCGTCCCAGCCGGTTTTCTGATGGGAGCTATGGCGTCCTCTATGTCGCCGATCGCTATGAAACCGCCCTGTTCGAGACGATTCATCATCATGCCCGGTTCATGGCGCGCACGGCTGAATCGCCCGGTTGGACCTCTCAGTTTCGGGAAATCATCCTGACGGTTCGCGCGAACCTTCATGATCTGCGCGGCCAGGGCGATCAGTTCGCTGCTTGCCTCGATCCGGATGATTATGCGGCCGCCCAGTTGCTGGGGGCTGCCCTGCGCAAGGCTGATTCTGACGGGATAGCCTATCCGAGCGTACGGCAAGCTGGGGGAGAATGTGTCGGGCTCCTCTACCCCGACTGTGCCTCCAGTCCTGTCCAGGGCAGGCATCTCGACTATCATTGGGACGGTAAACGGGTCGATCTGGTCAGGGATGCTGGGAGCGGCGCGGTTTTCCGGGTGGTGGAAGAATGACAAAGGGATCGTTGGCATCATGACGTTCTCTGCTGACGGTCGTCACGAGCGCGCAGCGGAGGCGCTAAGCAACCATCCTGATTATCGGGTCCTGCGCCGGTTGATGCCTGTGACGGCTTTCCATGATGCTGATCCACGGGCGCCGAGCAGGATTGGCGTTGCGGTTGACGTAGAAACGACCGGCCTCGATCGAGAAACCGACAGGATCATCGAACTGGCGGTCCAGCGTTTTCGGTTCGATAGCCTGGGGCGCGTAATTCAGGTCGGCGTGTCTCGGGTCTGGCGTGAGGATCCGGGCATTCCGATCGACCCCAGGATCACCAAATTGACCGGGCTTACGGCGGATGACCTCGCTGGTCAGGTCATAGACGAGGCGGCGGCCGTCGAGATCCTTTCGTCCGCCGACATCATCGTCGCGCATAATGCGGCGTTCGACAGGCCGTTCATTGACCGCCGGCTGCCTGGCATCGCCGGCAAGCCCTGGGCCTGCTCCATGGCGGAACTGGATTGGCTTGAGCTTGGCTTCGATGGCCGCGCCCTTGCTCACCTCGTCTCGCAGTGCGGTTGGTTCTATGAAGGCCATCGCGCCGAGAATGATATCCTCGCACTCATCTATCTGCTGGCTCATGGTCTGCGGGACGGCGAAACCATCCTTGCCAAGCTCATCGCCTGTTCGGAAAAACCAACCTATCGTGTCAATGCGATTGATGCGCCCTTTGACGCGAAGGACCGGCTGAAGGCGCGGGGATATCGATGGGATTCGGTCCTGCGCTTCTGGTGGAAGGCGATCGCGGAGGCCGACAAGGACGCAGAGGAGGCCTGGCTGCTGAGCGACGTCTATGTCGGGCACGGCGGCCCGGCCTTCCTTACTGTCACTGCGATGGAGCGCCATCGCTAGCCAATTTCCAAGGCTCTTCGGTTTCAAGCACGCGCATGAGGCCGGCGCGCAAGCTTCATCTGCTGGTCAAGCGTTGGAGGCTGTCATAGCGGACCAAGGTCGCTCTCCCGACCTTCACGATCTCGATATCACCCGCCTGGATAGCCCAGCGAACCGGCCGCACCCGTGATGATTGCACATTGTCCTTCAAGAGCCCGCACGACACTCTCCTTTGATTCTGGATTTTGCTATTTGTCGTCCCGGCCAGAAAAGGCGCCGATCTGCAGGTTGCGATCGTCGGGCATGGGCACGCTGCCCAGGCCATCGGGGAATATGGCGAGCGCGATTTCAGCAATGTTCTGGAATTCCCGAAGCAGGGCTATCTTACCGTCCTTCTCGACGACCATGATGCTCGAAAGCTGGTGCACGCGGCGACCGGTGCGCGCCGACGTTGCGATGAACTCATATTCCCCGACTGCCACGTTCCCGCTTGCGCAGGTGACGCGGAGGTTCTCGAAATGAAGGTCCGGGTAGATATGCGCGAGATGACTGAAGGTCTTCGCGAGCGCCTCATGGCCTTCAAACCGCCAGGGCATGTCGAATGTGGCAAAATAGGGCGCTTCCAGCACGCCATCCTTGGCGAAGAGCGAAAGGATCGTTTCCGCGTCGTGCGGCCCATCAACATAGGAACGCAGCAGGTCTGTTGCCGAACTCATGATCTTCTCCAGTGTCACTTGGCACTGGAGTTTGATGGCAGATCAAGTAATATCACGCCAATCACAATTGAATATCGGCAACATCATGCAGCGTGATATTAAGAGCTTGGACCTCAACCTGCTCAAGGTCCTGCACGCGTTGATCGAGGAACGGAGCGTAACAAAGGCGGCAAGCCGGGTCGGTCTGACGCAGCCAGCCGTAAGCGGTATCCTGCTTCGGCTGCGGGAAAGCTTCGGGGATCTCTCAGGGCGACCTGGTGGTCGCAATGCAATGGCCATCGCATGCGCTGGCTTCGTCGGTCCAAAGCCCCCTCCAGACCGCTCGCGACCTCATCACCGCCAGCGGCCTGGAATTCTGGACCAGCGGCACCCTGAACCAGCCCAACATCCTGAATGCCGGCAGCGAAGAGAAGGATGTCACGATCCTATCTGGCATTTTCTCGCTCAAGGGACGCGCGGCAGCAATTTTGACGGACCAGTTGCCGCCGCTGATGCATCTTGCCACCGAGGGCCAGGAACTGGGCCCCCAGCTGAAGATGGCGCTCGAGTTCATTCATCTCGAGAGCCAAGGGACACGCCAAGGATACATGGCCGTGGCGACTCGGTTGATGGACCTGCTCTTCATCCAGATTCTGCGGTCGGCCATGTCCCAGCCCGGCGTGCCGATCGGCCTGCTGGCCGGTCTTGGCGATCCGAGTATCAGCCGAGCCCTAGCGGCCATTCACGCAAAACCTGCGACGGACTGGACGGTCGCCGCCCTGTCCCGCGAGGCATATCTGTCGCGTACCACCTTTGCAGAACGCTTCAAGCAGGTGGTCGGCATTACGCCGATCCAATATGTCACCCGATGGCGCATGACGATCGCGGAGGACCTGCTTGCGAGATCCGACATGACCATCGAGCAGATCCGCACCCGTCTCGGCTATGGGAGCAGCTTCGTGTTCGCCCGTGCTTTCCGAGCCCATACAGGGGCCGCCCCACGCGAATACCGGCTGTCACGCCGGTCCGCCGGCGAAACGGATGAGCTCTCCTGATAGGCCGTTAGCTCATTGCTGGAAGGGGAGATCGTTGCGGGAGACAGTCAGCAGCAGGATAATCGGCACTGCAAGCACGCCGAGGGCAATTGCTGCGATCGTTCCGAGGCTGACCGAAGAGACAAGCGCGGCCCCCAATAGTGCTGGGCCAAGTGCTGCCCCGACGCTGGTGGCTGCCGTTATCAGCCCGTAGATCGATCCGAAGGCTCGCACGCCGAAGGCCCGCGAGGCCAGGTAGGCTGTTACCGCATATTCCGATCCGAGGCCGAAGCCCAGGAACGCCGCCGAGAGAATCAAGGCGGGACTACTGGTGCTGACCGCCATGATGGCAAAGGCCATCATCCCGATAAGTGTGATGCCGATCGTGATCAGCGGGGCAAACCAGCGGTCGAGCAGCAAGCCAAGTGCCAGGCGGCCAACGAACATGGCGATCCCGATCACTGACATGATCGACGCTGCTGTAGCAGGATCAGCGCCATGCATTCTCAGGATCACGGGGAACACGACCGCAGTCCCGCCCAAGACGGCGGTCAGCACCAGGAAGATCGCGCAAAGCTTCCAGAAGCGGGATGTCCGCAAGGCTTCGCCCAGGAGCAGGCGCGCCGAAGAGGATGATCGAGCGCACGCCGAAGCGGTCGCTGGCCATTCCTGCAAGTGGCGCCATGACCGCGGCTGCGAGGAGGCCGGGCCCTACCGCCGCTGCTACGACCGGTCCGGACCATCCCGTGTCCGCCAGGATCTCCGGGAGGAAGACGCCAAAGGTATAGTAAGGAACCGCGGCATTTCCGGCGAAGATGCAGAGGCTGGCACCCAGCAGCACGAGCCAGGCCCGTCCTGGCCGTAGACTGCGCTTTTCCGACTGCGTCTGGATCGCCGCGTTATCGACCGTCATCGGACTCTCCCTGTCGCGGCGTCTTCGAACAGCGGGCCGCTATCGCCTTGAGCCGGGATAGAGGACGCGGGACAGGGGAGAAGTCGTATAGCGTTCGAATTTGCGCGTTCGGCCGGCCGGCAAGCTGGTAGTCGATGAACAGCGTTTCGGAAAGACGACCGATTTCCTCGAACTGTGTGCCGTCGAGGAGCGTCCCAGCGTTCTTCCAGGCGAAATACGCCTCGCTGGTGCGCAGGAATGTGCCTTGGAAAAGAAGGCTTTCCCGCGCGGACCGATACCAGTTTCGTCGTGCGGGTGCACCATCACCCTCGACCATGTCATGCAGGCTGAGAAGGATCAGACGGGCCTCGGCGGGACCAGCCTGATTGACGAGTTCGCGATAGGCGCCGATCGCGGGAAGCATCGTGAAGAAGAAGCTCTCGATCTGAGTGGGTTCGAGCGCTGTCTCGTTGCGGACGTTGAAGATCTGCGGGAGAGTCTGACTTGTCGACTTGTGTGGCCGCCCATCGACAAACCCGACATACCCCTGAAATCCGAGGCGACCGAACTCGATCCCGGTTTCCTTGCGCGGGTGGATCGTTATGTCTGCGTCAATCTGCGCTGCCCGCGAACGGACACGCGGATTTGGCACGATAACGATGGTACCGGGCTCCGATGGCGCCATCTCGAACTCGCGCGCGAAGATGATCCGATAGCGAGCGTCTGCCTCAGCCAACTAGACCTCCCGCAGCGTCGCGTGTTTTTTTGCGTGGCCTGGCGGTGAACGGCTTCATTGGTCAGTGTCCTGCGACGTCAGTCGATCGCTGTAGAAGGCCCAGCGCTCCTTCAGAGCAGCCCTGTTCGGGCCTGAGGTAGCGTTTACGCTCAGTTTCCTTCCGTCGAACAGGTCATACCCGGCAAGCTTGGCGTCCTGATGTATCGCTACTTCCAGCGTCACCGGGTCGATGCCAAGAAGACCAAGATCAAAAAGTGTGTGCAGGTCACTGCGTAGAAGAAGGCCATTGGTCTCGCTGTTGTCACTGGACCGAGCGTACGGACTGACATGCGCAGCCTCAACCAAGCCGGGGAATTCGCAGCCACTGATCTGACATCGGGCGCCATAGCGATCAATCAGGCGCTTTCTAAATCGGGCCTGACCGCGGCGCAGCGCAATTGCCCTGAGGACACGACGCCGCTCCTCGATGATCGAGTTCGCGCTTCCATTACCTTCAGTACCGGTTGCTTCGGGGGCTAGGCGGCGTACGTGATTTCGAACGATCGGCACGATTTCCGGTTGAGACAGCAGGATGAGTTCCAAGCGCGCCAGATCGATTTCCTTGATCGACATCTGATCACTGGGGCGGATGACGGCATCGTTGAGTACCCCGAGGGTCACTTCGGAAGGACACGCCTTGAAGGTCTTTCCGTAGTGGGCCTCGAATGTCGCGACCTGAACCGTTTCCTCGGCCGCCCGTTCGAAGAAGTGCGCGTTCGTGCAGCGCCATCGAGGAGATTGTGTCGTGCGCGCCTTGATATTGACCGTGCCGCATTCGGGGCAACGCTGGCGGACCTTCGACCCTTGGCCCTCGACGATCGCTTCAATCGTTCCGATGCCAAGGACAGAAGTGCCCGATCGGATGACCGCTACATCGCCACTGGCAACGTTTCGATGATTGGCGACGTCGCTGTCGTAGCGGTAGATCGCAGAGGGATCGTCTTCGTATCCCGTATTCCCGCCATATTGCCTGACACCTTCGACGGCGAGTAGCGACCATGCTTTTGGCGAGGTCACGCGGAGCGTTCCTGATCATGACGATTGTTCATTTTGCGCGACCCAGCAGGCGATCCGTCCACGATCGGCGTTCCGGCCCGGCTCCCAAGGGCGCCTGCTCGAAGAATGTGTCAACCGCCACTTCAAGGTCGCGATCATCAAGTTCGGTGAGGAGTTGCACCTGATTGCGAAGTCGCAGGCGGATCACCGCCTCGCGCATGGCGTCTTCCATTGCCGAACGCCCAAGTTGCCGCGATGCGCGCAACCAGCCCTCCGCCAGCGCCAGTGACAGCCTTGCGTCATTGCCGATCGACGGGCGCTCCGTGATCTGGACAAGTGCATCCTCGGTAAGCGCTCCAAGCAGCTCCCAGCGATCTTCCGCTGCAGCACCCCGGTCCAAGATCCGGCCTCGCATCCAAAGACGCTGGAATGTGTTCCGCACCCCTCCGTGAAAGCGCTCTGCGGGCCGATCGGCGAACCGCCAGACCACAAGATCGGGAAGAAGCACGCAGGCTAGGAATGCCCAGACATCGTCGCGCAGGGCTTCGCCCCCGTCGAGTTCATCCCGTTCAGCGAGAAAGGCGGACACCTGCTCATCGAATCGCGCCCGGTCCGAAGCACTGCCCCGATCTGGAAACCCGCAGCCGGCAGCGATCTCCACCAGTCGCGCGCGGAGGTCGACGAGAATGTCGTGCCTGATCGGACTGCCGCCGCTTGCGGCGTAGCGGGTCTCGATCGGAAAGCTGTCGGCATCGAGGATGGGCTCCGGACGCGCCTTGTCGTCGACGCGTATGGCCAGAAGCGCGTCGACCGCGAGACGATCGAGCCTTGGGAAAAGTTGCACGATCATGTACCGTCCTCCACGCTGACAATGTCAGCTGCGGCCAGAATGCCGGCATGAAATGTCGACGGGCGTAGATCGATCATGCTGCGGACGGCGGCGATGTCTTGGTCAGGAAAGGCAAGGCCGATCCAGTGCGCTGCCCGACCGGCGATCGAGCACGGATCGGCATCGACGGCGATCCGTTCGAAATCACTCTGACGCAATGAGGCCGAGATGATCTGGTTCATCACATCGGCAAGCACGACCTGGGTAGTTGCGCGATCGCCCGCCAGCAGGCGATCGGTCACGTCGGCGCGGTCGCTGTTGAGATAAAGTCGGACACTTCCGCCGAAATCGCGATGCAGATTGCCGGGCGTCCAGTGCAGCAGCCAGGGGGCATAGGCCTCGGGTCGGCCGGCAAAACGCGACAGAAAGCTGACGGCCTCCATCGGGAAGCGCGGTTCCTCGCCTTCGAGGCGGAGGTCGAGCTGATCCGACCAGAGCTTCGAACCGACCCGACCGGGAGAAAGCGGCGAAACGTCGCGCGGCCGGCGCAGGAGCACGAGAGTATCAACGAGGAGTCTCTGCGACAGGCTGCGGCCGGACACCAGTTCGTCGACCACGATCGTGGGCTCCAGACGAGTCAGCGGCAGTCTCGAGGTCGCGATGATCCGCCGCGGCATGTTGCCGATCCCAGTGCCGATCCGGACCACCAGTTCGAGCGCACCGTTATCGACTGCCATCGACAGCTGATCGGCTGCGCGATCGAGGTCGGTGGTCACGAGCCGCCGCAGACGGAGGTCTCTCGCCGGATCCCAGTCTGGAAGCCACGCATCGGCGATCGGCGTTTCAACGCCGTCCTCGAGGAGAACCCATGGCGCCGGGCTGATCGTGGTCTGATCGAGGGTCAGAAACGGAAATGCAATTCGGCCCATCATTCAGCCTCGTCGGAGCTGAGGCGGGCGGTCATCGTCACTGCGCAGTCTGCCGGCATCGCGACTGCAACCTCGAACCTGCCTCGACCTTCGCCGATGGCAACCGGGCCGTCGACTACGAACTCCTGTCCCTGTTCGTCGACAACACGCGTGACTGTGGGCCGTAGGGCGGTGGCTGACTCCGATGCCGTCCCGCCATCCATCACCAGCAGTGGATCGAGATGGAGCGAGAGCGACGGACCCTCGCCGCGGACGACAAGCTCGAAGACACCGACAAGCCCGCTTTCACTCAGCTCCAGTCTGACAAACGCGGGTCGTGTTACAGACGGTCCCGAGCGACCACCTCCACCACCCCCCGGGCCTGGCCGACGCGGCCCGGCACCCTCGCCATCACCCTCCAGCGCTCGACCGAACAGTCCCGCCACACTGGCCAGCGACGGCGCCAGGTCTCCTTCCGGCGCGGGCGCCGAAACCGGGTTTGCATATTCGAGTGCTGCCGTGCGGATACGGTCAACAGCGATCTTGACGATGCTGCGAGCCGCTCGGTCCGAGAGAGCCTCGTACTGCCAGTCATCATGCGCCGGCGGTTCTGCTTTGGCGAAGGCTTCCTCCACCGTGTCGTCATCCGAGGCGACAAAGACTCCGGCCCATTCGAAACGGTCATCCGCAATCTGCGTCCCGCTGAAATATCGAACGACCAGCTCCACCGGCCGCATCACCGCGATCGCGGCAGAGCGATCGGGGAACAGGCTGCCCTCGCGCCCTGCGGGTGCAACGCGTTCGGCACGGAGGCCGCGCGCAAAGCTCAGGCGACCAAGATCACGCCTCGGCCGAAGGGATCGCACGATGTCACCGCCGGGCGGATCGGCGCGCATGCTCTTCATCGCGCGTGCGAAGAGATCAAGAGGCGGGAAGTCCTCGGGGCGAGGCAGCGGTCGCTCCTCGCCGTCCACGAAGATGCGAAAATGCATCTTCCTTTCATCCGGCGTTCCTTCCAGAAGGCGGGGCCAGAAGAACCAGAGAAGCGCCTCTTCGATCAGGTCGATCGCACGCTCGCGATCCTCTTCCACGAACAGCGGATCGAGGATCATGATCGATGTGCCGCTGTGCTCTGGCGACCTCTGTGGAAAGCCGAGAGTATTGGCGAGCTCGGCCGCATCGTCCCCCTCGACCGGATCGACATGTTCGTCTTCGCCCGATGCCCGTCCCCACCAGTGCCGCCCGGTGAAGCGACGACGAACGCCCTGAGCATCGTTCGCACTGAACGCGGAACCCAGCTGTGCCGCAATGACCCGGCGTCGAGGTTCTCCCAAATGCGTGGTCTGACTGTCGATGACGATCGTCGAGCAGCGACTGGCGAGATACAGCGAGGTCTTTCCGTAACCGTATGTCCCGCCGCCGTGCGTCGTGTTTCGCCTCGAGCCTACATTCCTCAGGAAATCGACGAAGTCGGTTGGCTCGTTTTCCGTCGCTGCCACATCTGCGCGCGTCGGCCCTGCGAGGCCCGCCGTCCCGAAATCGCATATCTCCAGAACATGCGGCGCGGAGCTCGACAGAAAGGCGTCGAGCGGCTCTGCAGCGCTCTCGTCGAGAGGCCGATCGGCAAGCACGATTTCGCGAAGCGCATGCAGCTCGGTTGGCTGGAGAGCGCGGACACGGAAATGAACTTCCGCGCCGCCATCGGAAAGCGCGGCGTCGCAGCTGTTCTGGACCGCCTCTCGCACGACAGTCTGCACAAGATCGATCGAGGGCGCCCCAAGAAGCTTGCGATAGCCATCGGCTGCAAGGTTGCCGGAGGCCGCGTACGCCTCCGAGTGAAGTGTCAGATGTGGTCGAGGCACGCGACCAGCTCCGCATTTCTGGCGTCGATGGCGACGTTGCTCAAACGACACTGCTCCGCCGTTCCGAGGTTCACTGCGTAGGAAATCTCCTCGACCCCCGCCGGGAGGACGCCGTCTGGAAAGCTTTCGGGGATGACGCGCGGAAAGCGGGCGTCGACCAGATAGTGATGCTCGTCTTCTAGGCGAAAGCGGCAGCGATTCCAGTCACGGGATTCGTGATCGGTGCAGCCGTAGCCCGCGAGGAGGCGGAGAACCTCCTGCCTGTCGGAGGCAGCTCGCAGGATATCGGCAGTCAGTCTCGCTACCGAGATGTCTCCGCCGGCCGTTTCCGCCAGCTGAAACACTGCGAGCGTCAGCGACCCTCCTGCGGGTGGAAGAAGCTGGTCCACAGCCGAGATCGTTATCCTGCGCATCGCCGACCTGCTCGTCGTCTTCACTTCGGTGGCCAGCAACCCGCCGTGAAAGTCGTGGCGTTCGCGAAGCGGCCCACGCCAGAGTCTCCAGGCTGTCGGATCCAGGTCGAGCAGCGTCCGCAGCATCAGCAGCTCGCCTATCAGTCCTCGAATTTCCTGAATGCTGACTTCCGCGCCAGGTGCGATCAGGAGAGAGCGGAAGTCCTCGATCGTCGTGCGGCAGGCTTCGACAGGGGAGGAACCCGCGACGATCCGGTCCATGATCTTGTCGGCCACATCCGCAAACACGCCATCGAGCGCACCGATTAGGCATTTCATGTCCAGATAACGGATCGGGGTACCGCCGAGGGAGTAGGTCGCAACGCCAATGCCGAGAGCATCGCTCGACGGGGTTTCGGCAATCCTTTCGCTCTGGCGAACGGGAAGGAGCAGCCTGAGCTCGCCCGCATTGCCGAGGGCAAGACGCACCGAACCCGATCCGGTCTTGATTCCCGTGTCTATGCTCGGAATCTCGAGTGCTGTCGAAGCTTGTCCGCCTCGGCGAAGCATTTCCCAGTGATCGATCGACGATTCAGCGGGCACGCCCGGCCTCGAGTTGCTCGGCGATCTCGTCCTCGATCTCCTCCAGATCGTCCGCTGACGGAGGTTCCAGCACAACGCTGTAATATCCACCGGCTCCTTCGGCCCTGCCGGGGAAGACGATGCCGAAGCCGACGAGGTCGCCGATGGCATCGAGGGGCGAACGCTCGGTCGAGCCCGGTCGGGGCTGCGACGCTCGATCGATCGGATAGAGCAGCAGCAGCGGCACCTGCCCGACAATTCCAGCGCGTGCCGTCTTGAGCCCGCTCCAGTCCCCGTTCGGTACGCCATCCCCGGCCGCGCCGCAGTCGAACAGGACATCGCGCTTCGACATCAACGCCTTGATGTCGGCAAAGTCCTCCGGTCGGTTGAGCCGGCTTCTCGTCGAAAGCCTGACCGATCCAAGGCCTCCAAGCGGCTCGGCAGAAACTGGGCCGACGCGCGGCTGCACGACGCCGACGTTCCAGATCTTCTGGCTGTCGCCTGAAGCATCGAGATAGCCGAGCAGGAAGTCTGCGGACAGCTCCCGATGTGACGCCTGAACGGAATAGGCACGCAGGAACTGGACGATCAGCCTGGCGGGAACGCCCTCGTACAAAACACTTGCTGAATCAGCAGATCGAAGACCAAGGTCGGTCGCCTGGGTCATCAGATTCGAGGCAGCGGTCCAGTTTGTCTGAACGATCCGCCGATCGTGGTGATCGAAGCGGATGGTCTGTACATGCTTTCCGGCGTAGCTCACGTCGGTCAGCACGGCCGCTCTCATCTTGCTCGCCGCGGTGATGGCCATGCCGGGAATGGATCGGACGCGAACCGCAAATTCCATCGGCGTGTTGTGGCGAATGGCATATTCGGCGACGTCTTCGCGGATTTCCGCCTCGATGAGGGCGAGCGATCGGAATGCGGTAGACAGCGCCTCGGTCATCCAGATGCGCGGCATGTCTTCGTAGTCCGGACGATAGCCGAACCAGCGGCCCATCTGCAGGAGCGTGTCGTACTGGCTCGAGGTGCGAAGGAAATAGCTGACGCACAGCCCTTCGATCGTGAGACCACGTGCCAAGATCGATCCGCCAACCACGATATAGGTCTTCGGCGCTCCGTCGTAGTCGATGCGATCCTCGCTGACGCCGTTCTCCACCGGCACTTCGAGCGCTTCGAGGACCGCCGACATGAAAGGAAGCAGCTGTTCAGAAGTGACATGCGGATGGGGGCAGATGGCCGCGGGAATTCTGAGCTGCTCCGCATCCCAGAGGGCGAGCATTCGCTGGCACAGAGCCGACGAGGAATCCCCGAGCTGGGCGCCGACCACTTCCAGCCAGGCCTTGACCAGCGTCGCGAGCCGATCGTGCATGATCACATAGGCAGAGGTGTGAATCAGCATCGACATGTGGTTGTCGGCCTGACCCCTGAAACGGCGCGCTGCACATGATGCCAGAAAATAGAGAACCGCATCCTCGAGCGAGGGCGGCATTCGCGGCTGGAAGGCGTCCTTTTCCGCCCGGCTAGGCGGCTGCAGCAGCGCGGTTTCATCCTCGTCGATGTCCCGGATCATGTCGAGACCCTCCTCCTCCGGCAGGGGCGCGTCGGCATCGGCGGGCGGGCGGCCGAACAGCCTTTCCGTGCCGAAATAGCCGTCGGGCGTCGGAAGTGCGGTGATGAAGTCCTTCGGATAAAGGTCGTCCAGCTCGCCGCCATTGACTGGAAATGGGTTGATCAGGACATTTGCGAAAGGCGTCGCGGTGTAGCCGACGTAGGCGTTTGCTGGAAACTTCTTGAGGATCAGCCGAATGTTCTCGTTGATCCGGGTCATGTCATATTCGCCCGAAGCGGTATTGACGCTGGCCTGATCACATTCGTCGTCGATGATGAGCACGCGGAGCCGGCGAAGCACGGCCGGCAAGGTGCGATCGAGCGTCGCGAGAAGCTGACCGAGCGGTGCAACGTTCTTCTTCACGACCGCGAGCTGCACGACGCCCTCCGCCGGCGCAGGAAATCCGCCATTCGGGGGCATTCGGAAGTCGCCTTGGTCGTCCTCGCTGGTCCGTAGTTCCCAGCGGTCGCGAAGGCGATCGACCAGATCCTTGCGCATCCGGCTCTGAGTCTGTCGGCGCAGCTTGTTCGTCAGTCCGGCGAGAATGATCACCAGATTGTAGCCAGCGTCTACCGCCTTTGCGATGACCGCGGTCATGTTGGCGGTCTTGCCCGACTGTACGTGACCGATCACCAGCCCCCGGCAGGCAAAGCTTTCGGTCGCAGGATTTTCGAGCAGCGAGACAATCTCGTTCGACGCGGCGCCGATCCTCTCGTCTACCGTCTCGGCCGACCAGCCCTTCGAATCCACGAGGTAGGACCGCAGGGCCGGCCAGTGCCGGTCGCCTTCCGCAGGTCCGCGATACCATTGCTGGCGAACACGGAACATGGAATTGACACGGAGAATCTCGACGGGTCGGATCGTGGCCCTGACGCTCTCGATCGCAGCGGCAAAGTCCTCCTCCTGGTCGGGAGTGAAGGCCCCGAGGATCGGCTCCAGATCAGCACGCACGAGGCGAGCCGCATCATCGACATCAACCGCCGTCGCAAGGCGCGCGCGCAGCTGCCTGGCAAACGCGTCTGTCTGTGTTGCTGACGGCATCAAGCCTCCCCCAGGCTCAGAAGTTCGAATCCCAATTCATGCCGTTGTGCACAGCACGCAGGAGAGCGACAAGTCATAAAACCGCTGGTTTCGAAATACTTGCGGTGGCGCAATTCAGACGTCCGAACTGATGGTCCCGGTTACCCGGTACGCGAAAGGACAGCTTCCGGATGAGTGTCTGCCGCTTCACCCCGGTCCGCGGTAAGAATCGCGTACAGCGCCTCGCCGATCCACCGTGCGAGCAGCGGAGGAACCGCATTTCCCACCTGGGTGTACTGCTGGGTCCGGTTGCCCTTGAACAGATAGTTGTCGGGAAAGGTCTGCAATCTTGCCGCTTCGCGGACCGTGAGACTGCGACATTGCAGCGGATCAGGATGGATGAAGTAATGGCCATCCTTCGAGATATGGCTCGTCACTGTCGTCGATGGTCCGCTGGCCAGCTGGACCCTGAACCGATCGGCAAACTTGCCGGAGTTCCAGTTCTCGTGCGCTGGCGCCAGCTCCTCCGGAAAGTCGGCTGCCTTCGGTGACCGGCCGACCACCTCGGCGAAAACCGCGGCAAAGAAGTAGCGCGCGAGATCGCTGCCCATGTGGCTTCGCGTCGCATGGTTCGGGAGCGTTTCCAGCTGTTCGTCGGTCAGCCAGCTGCGCAGGTCATCCGGACAGTCATCGGCAATGCCGACGCCGAAGCCTTCGCGACCAGGCAGATCGTTGAGCGCGACAAAGCGCCGATGATATTCGCTGGCACGGGCGGTGAAAGCTGCCTGACGCTCGTCGTCAAGATCGGTATCGAGGTCGGCGACGAAGGCCATTGCGGTCTGCACGATGGCGCGCCATGCCTCAGCGCTGTCGGCTTCCTGACTGAGGCCGCTGCGCAGGTGCGGCATGCCGGTGAGGACCTGACCCACGGTCGTTCGCAGATTGTGGCGGACCATGAGGTCGGCCAGTGCCCGGTCGGGCAGATCCTCGGCGAGATCGGCGCGGAGCCCGACGACAATGACCCGATGGCGGGCCTGCGGCACGCCAAAGTCCTCGGCGCGGACGATGAAGTCAGATGCACGCGGCTCGAAACGCCCGAGATCGAGCTGCTGCCGGCTGCGCGGATCGAGCGCGATGAGCCTGTATCTGCGTCCGCCTTCACGATCGCCGCGCAGGTCGCGGAGAACCTGATCGAAGATGCGGCTCTCCCCGTCCACCGACGAGGACAACATGCCCTTCACATTTTCCATGACAAAGGCTGCCGGATTCAGTCGATCCAGAATCCGGATGTATTCCTGATACAAGAAGTGCCGATTGTCTTCGAGTGCGACGTAGCCTTCCTTGCCCAGATTGCGTGAGCGGCCGGCGAGGGAATAGGCTTGGCATGGCGGCCCGCCGATCAGGATGACGTCGCCGCCGCTTTCGACACGGATTGCGTCGAGGCGTGCGTCAAGACGCAGAGCAGGGTCTTCCTTGCCCAGTTCGAGCTGCCAGGCTTCCTCTTCGGCCGCTTCCCATTCTTCGGGATACAGCGTTGCCCAGTCCGGTTCCGGCGCCTTCCCGTTGATGTAGTCGTAGTAGCCGGCCGGAATGTCGCCATCGAACTGACGCAGGAAGCTGCGCAGCCGCAGGGTCTCGTGCGCCGATGCATCCTTCTCTATCGACAGGGCGATCCGGAAGGCATGTTCGTCACTCGCACCGGGAACGCCTGAAAATCCTTCGGCCAGCCCCCCGGGACCTGCAAAAATGTCGACGACCGAATATCTTGGCAAGACTCACACGCTTTCCGAAGGTCACGCAAAGGAATGTTGATTATCATCATCGACGCGAAATGACAGGCCGGTCTTCATGGTCGATGTAGTCGACGCGGCGACACGGTCGCGCATGATGTCGGGCATCCGGGGCACAGACACGAAGCCGGAGACCTTTCTGCGCAAGGCGCTTCACCGCGCCGGCTTCCGGTATCGGCTTCACGCGGCTAGGCTCCCCGGTCGACCGGATATCGTCCTCGCGTCTCGGAAGGCGGCAATCTTCGTGCACGGATGCTTCTGGCATCGCCACGAGGGATGTCACTGGTGCACGACCCCGGCTAGCAATGTGGAATTCTGGGTCGACAAGTTCGAGCGCAATGTCGTGCGTGACCGGCTCTCGATCGAAGCTCTGCAGAATCTTGGATGGCGTACCGGCGTCGTTTGGGAGTGCGGGCTTCGCACGGGGCATGCCGACAGGACGATTGCCCAAGTGGAAGGCTGGCTTCGCTCCGCCAGTCCACATTTCGAGAGTGAGCTGGTTCGACCCGGGCAGAATAAGGTATGAGGCAGCGGTAGCTAGGAGCTCGCTAAGTTGTTACATATCCTGGGTCTCATCGAAACGAGACCCAGGATATGTAACGAAAAGCGTGTTACATATCCTGGGTCTGAAAAAATGTAGACCCAGGATATGTAACATCAATGACCGATTCCCGTCCACGCTCGCAGCGCCGCCGGCTCACCGAGATTCTAGCCCGCCAGCCGATCGTGCGCGCGTACGAGCTGAGGCAGGAAGGAATTGACCCTCCAACAATCTCGAGGGCGGTCGAGGCAGGGGAGCTGGTCCGCATCTCGCGTGGACTCTATCAGCGGGCGGACAGCGAGATCGATACGCATCAGACGCTGGCCGAGGCAGCCAAGACGGTGCCGCGCGGCGTGGTGGCCATGGTCTCCGCGCTGGCCTTTCACGAACTGACGGACCAGATGCCGCGCAAGGTCTGGATGGCCGTCAGCGTGAAGGATTGGAGCGCAAATGTGCCTTCCTACCCACCGATCCGGATCGTCGAGTTCCGAGACCGCTACATGCAGCACGGAGTCGAACATCACATGATCTCGGGGACTCAGGTGCCAATCTATTCCGTCACCAAGACGCTCGCCGACGTCTTCCGAAATCGGAAACTTGTCGATCGATCCGTTGCAGTCGAAGCACTGCGATCGACTCTGGACCAGCGCAAGGCGACGCCGGCAGCGATCGCCGAAGCAGCCATGGCCGGGGACGCATGGAATATCATGCGGCCTTATCTGGAAGCGCTCACCTTCAATGGCTAGGGCGCCGGTCAACATCGCCGCGTCGGTGAAGCAGCGACTGCTCAACCTCGCTCGTAACGAAGGCCGAGTCTATACCGTGGTGCTTGTCCGATACGCTTTGGAGCGCCTGCTCTATCGCCTGTCAATCTCGCGTCACAACGGCTCCTTCATCCTGAAGGGCGGCATGCTCGTCACTCAATGGATCGACGGCAGCTCACGCGAGACGACCGACATGGACTTCCTCGCTCATGGCGACCCAAACCCCGAGCACCTGCGCGAAATCTTCGATGACCTACTTTCCATCGAGGCCGGTGACGGGCTCGTGTTCGACAGGAAGTCGCTTCGAACGGGCGTCATCAGGGAAGAGATGGAGTATGGCGGCATCCGCCTGAAGGTCGACGCCTATCTGGAACGAAGCCGGATCTCGATCACTGTCGACACCGGGTTTGGCGATGCACTCGCAGACGGGTCCCGCACAATGGCTTATCCGTCCATGCTCGGCATGGAAGAGCCAGTAATACGAATCTATCCACCTGCATCGGTCATCGCCGAAAAGTTCCAGGCAATGGTCGCGATCGGCGTCGCCAACGGCCGGATGAAGGACTATTTCGATTTGTGGGCCATATCGAGGACACTCGAAATCCTGCCAGAGGATCTTGACGCAGCCATCCACGCAACGTTCGAGCGCCGGGGAACAGCGATCCCGATCGCGCGACCACCCGGCCTGTCTCCCGCGATGCTCGCTGACGGTAGAAAGCAGACGCAATGGCGGACTTACGCTTCATCAGTCGATCTGCCTGATCTCGACTTTGGCGAAGTGGTGGAAGCTTCGTGGGCCCTCGTGGGTCCCGCATGTGAACGGCTATCGAAGAGATAGCGAGCTCATACCGTGAGCCATTGCGTCTGGTGGCGAAACGTAGCCGCACACCCTTCGTCGCGATCAGGCGCTCGGTCTGGTTACAGTCCCTGATCGATATACGGCGCTTTTATGGATCATATTCTGCCGAAAGTTGATCGATAAGGGGACTGGGCTCGGTCACGAGCAGTTCGCCGCAAAAATCCTGCGATCTGGCGCGGACAGATGTTGAACTAAAGATGAACGAATTTGAATGGTATTTTTCATGGTACTTCAGGATGCCAGAGATAGAAATCGCCCTTAATTTCATGTGCTTAAGATACCTGTTCGACTCCGTCCCCGGCACCATTTGTTCCCCTCAGAACATCTCGGAAATGCCCAAGCCGCCTCTCGGAAATGGCGGATTTCTGCGACATTTTGAGCCTTTTGCTCTCAGGGCGTCCAGTTGCATCTCGCAACCTTTTCTGGCCAAAGTTGGTAGCTATTCTCGCGGGTACCCTGAAGGAGATACCCCATGCTGAGCGCCATGGCCGTGAGCAACGCGAAGCCCATCCACCGTCCATATAAATTATCGGACGGCCGGGGCCTGTATCTGATGGTGATGCCCAATGGGGCGCGCTACTGGCGTTTCTATTACACCTTCCTCAAGAAGCAGAAGACGCTGTCGGTCGGGGTGTATCCCGATGTCTCGCTCGCACTGGCGCGAGAACGGCGGGAAGAGCTGCGCCGCATTCTTGCGTCAAGCGAAGACCCGTCGAGCCGACGGAAGGCTGATGCCGCTCAGGCGCGGCTGCTTGAAACCGGGACGTTCGATCAGCTTGCCGACGAGTATGTCGCGCGTTTGAAGGCTCGGGGTCGAGCCGAGAAGACGGTCAGCAAGAATATCTGGATCCTCGAATACGCACGGCCCGCGCTCGGAAACCAGCTGGTGCGGGATATCTCGACGCCGGAGGTGCTGGAGATCCTGCGCAAGATCGAAGCGCGAGGGCATCACGAAACCGCGATTCGGCTTCGAGGGACACTGAGCACCATCTTTCGCTACGCCATTGCCACCGGCAGGGCGAACAAGGATCCGGCGAGCGAATTGCGTGGGGCGTTGCTGACGCCTAAGGTCAAGCACAGGCCGGCTATCACGGATCCGGCCAAGGTGGGTCCGCTGCTTCGTGCCATCGACGGCTATGACGGCGATGGGGCGGTCCGAATCGCCCTTCAGCTGTCGGCCCACCTGTTCGTTCGACCAGGCGAGCTACGGCTGGCGCAATGGGAGGAGTTTGATCCGGACAGTTGTATCTGGCTCATCCCGGCGAGCCGGACGAAGATGCGTCGTCTTCATAAGGTCCCGCTCTCCCGTCAGGTTCTTGGCCTGTTGGAGAAGCTGGAGGGTATGACCGGGGGCGGTCAGCTCCTGTTTCCCAGCCCGCGATCCGACAAACGCGCGATATCCGACAATACGCTGAATGCAGCGCTTCGCCGGATGGGCTTCAAGCAGGACGAAATGACGGCGCATGGCTTCCGAGCTATGGCGGCGACCTTGCTCAACGAATGCGGCAAATGGCATCCGGATGCCATTGAACGACAGCTGGCTTTGAACGACTGGCCGGACTCGATCTTGCAGACGATCTGAAGCAGGGTATCAAAAAGGCGATCGCATATGATGCGATCGTCTCGAAATTCTACCCGGATCTGATTGCCTCTCGCCGCAACTATGATGTCGCTGCCGGGATTAATTCTTCCGGGGAAATACGCATTGGCGTCCTTGAACAAAGTTGGCGGGCGGGCGGCGCGAGTGGCGCCGAAATAGCGGCTTTCAAAGCCTTTGCGCGTGATCCCGAATTGTCGGCGGTTACATGCGCCACGATGGAGATTTATGGTGAGATCGACGCCGCACCGATCGGTAGCATCGTCTATTATAGCGGTATCGATGCGGTCGCGGGACCGATGACAAAATATGCAATGGAGCTGGAATGACAGGCAGCCAGATATGCTTCGATGTCGAAGGGGAAAGTCTTGAGGCGACAATCCTGTCTCCGGACAAGCTTGTTCCTGGCATACTCTTCATTCACGGCTGGGGCGGTTCGCGCGATCAGGACATGGTGCGCGCCGAAGAGATCGCGCAGCTGGGCTGTATCTGCTTCACCTTTGATCTGCGAGGCCATGCCCGGCACGCCGAAGAACGCAACAGAGTGACACGATCCCATGGTCTTGCCGATGTCGTAGCCGCTTACGACTATCTTGTCGGCCAGGACCAGGTCGACCCATCTGCGATTGCAGTCGTGGGTACAAGTTATGGCGGCTATCTTGCCACCCTTCTCACCGCAGTCCGTCCGGTCAACTGGCTGGCCTTACGTGTGCCCGCTCTCTATCCGGACGAACATTGGGATGTCCCCAAGGCGATGCTGGATCGCGACCTCATCAATGCCTATCGGGCACGCTTTCGGACGGGGCGAGAGGACAAGGCGCTGGCAGCATGCGAGCGATTTGCAGGCGATGTGCTCATCGTGGAGTCAGAACATGATGACTATGTCCCGCATGAGACAATCAGCTCCTATATGTCGGCGTTTCACAACAGTAATTCCTTGAGCTACCGTATCCTCAAAGGAGCCGATCATTCGTTGCGGAACGAGGGCTGCCGGCGCGCATACAACCAGTTGCTGCTCACCTGGATCGAGGAAATGGTTCGGGGAGGTCGCAGATCGTCTACCCCCCAACAGCAAGCTGCCGGAGAAATGCCATCTCAGGCTTATAGACTTGCGGATCGATAGTCTTTTCCAACGCATTGGCCCGACAAGCCGCGTCATGCGTTGAGGGAGGGAAGGAGAGAGTCATGTCATTGTCGCTCGTGGACCTGTCCCGGAAGATGAAGGACATCGATTTCGCGATGCTTGCAACTCATGCCAAAGGCGGTGCCATTGGTTCGCGTCCGATGAGCAATAATCGCGAAGTCGATTATGACGGCACGGCGTGGTTCTTCACAGACGAAACCGCCTCCATGGTTTCGGACATGGAAGCCGATTCAGCTGTCAATCTTAGCTATCAGGGCAAATCCGGTCTGCTGGGCCACCGTCCTTTTTTCGTCGCGGTCGAAGGGCGAGCCGCCTTGATCAGAGACCGGACTCAGTTTGAAGCCCATTGGACGAAGGGGCTCGAACGGTGGTGGCCGCAGGGCATTCAAACTCCCGGTCTGGTTCTGATCCAGGTGATTGGCGAACGCGCCCATTATTGGGACGGCGAGAATGAAGGCGAAATCCTTCTTGAAGGCATTAAGTGATGTCGCCCAACGAAAAGCCTTCTGCACACCGGCTCGGAAAAGCCGGTGCTTTTGTTGTCGGCACTATCATCGCCATTTTCATCATCATATTTGTCGGCAGAAACCTGTGGCACGGAGAAGAGCTCGAGCAGGATCAAGCCGTTGGCAACAATGTTGCGACTGAGCATACCGGCCCCTCCTATAATCAGCGACCGTGAGGCACGCCACGCCTCAGACCGGAAGATCCGTCGCTCTTTAAACCATCATTTATTAGGTTTCGACGCCCAGAACAGATAGCATGGTGGAATGTTGCGCCATTCATATGCGGCGTGCACTGACGAAAATCGCTGCTCGAGAAGTGGGCGTACAGCCTTCCGCATTTGATAAGCCATGAAGAGCCCATCAGGGGACAAGAGCTGCACGCTGCGATCAATGATCTGCGTTGCGATTGCAGGCTCAAGTGTCGAAAATGGTAAGCCCGAAATTATGCAATCGGCCTGCGAAAGGCCGAGATCCGCCATATACTGCTGAGCATCTGTGGCCGATCCAGTGATGACGTGCAAACGCCTGTCCGGAATTGCCGAGGCCAAATGGTCGGTGAATGACGGGCTGGTGTCGATGGCAATCAGCCTGGCATGCGGTCGGAGGTGAGCGAGAATGGCGCTAGTGAACGCGCCGGTACCTGGCCCATATTCGAGCATCGTCGTTACCTGAGACCAATCAACGCCGTGCAGCATTCGGTCGATCAGCCAGTGCGATGCTGGAAATGAAGAGCCGACCGTGTTCGGGCTTTTGAGAAATTCGGCGGCGGCAATGAGCCGGGCCTTCAAATCGCTCGTTCCCCCCGAAGCCACGGAAGTGGGGTAAGAAGCGGCATTTTGCACGTCGGCCATATCTGCTCCTCGACTTATTCTCCGCTCTAAAATCCTCCCGACGCATTTGAAGTTTCGATTCCCGCCGCAAAAATCACGCTTAACCAAATCAATCTCTGACATGATTTCTCACGCTTTTGGGACAATTGCTGATGTCAGTCTCGACGGAGGCGCGATGAAAGAGGGCGACCGTCCTGCTTTCAAGCGGCCTCTTTCATGGATCGACGGAATTAATCTGGTCACCAGTCGTTCAAGCAAGCAACTATGGATCATCACGAGGCGATGGGCGGTTGACGGATGGGTTAGACGGGTTGCACCGATAATCTGCATCAAAGGCCAGGATCGGAACGGGGGCGCCAGGACAGCTGTTTCCCCTCTATGGCGAAACTCAAGGTCTTCCGTACGCCCGCCGGCTTCCACGACGCCTATGTAGCGGCGCCAAGTCAGAAAGCTGCACTGGCCGCGTGGGGATCCGACGCCGACCTCTTTGCGCGCGGGATTGCAGAAAAGGTCACCGACCCCAAGCTGATGGGTGAGCCGCTCGCGAAGCCCGGAGTCGTAATTAAGGTCAGCCGGGGCAGTGCGGCTGACCATTTCGAGGCTGCCGAGCCAAAGTCGCCACCACATCGCAGTCGCCCGAAAAGCAGACGAATATCTACGGAGAATGTGGCGAAAGCCGACGCGCCGCCCATCGCGCCGACGCCAAGGAAGAAGGTTCCGCGCCCCAGCCGCGCAAAACTCGATGCAGCCCAAATAGCGCTCGAACAAGCGGCTGCTAATCTCAAGCAGAGCCTGGCAGACATCGAAGCAAGGCGGCGTGCTCTCGACGCGGAGCGCCGCGCTTTGCAGGCGGAAGGCGATAAGCGTATGACGAAGCTGGAGACCGCCCGCGACAGAGCGCGCAAAAAGTATCAGGCCCGGCTGGAGAAATGGGCTAGACGCTGACTTATCAAGACTGGCGCTTTGCCGTAGGCCGCCTTCTGCCCTTTAATAGGGCTACGGCTTCGTGCCGAGGGCGGCTTTTGCATAGACTATCCAGCGGTAAGGACTGGACATTGACGATAGCTGGGGATTGCCCATCGTGATGGCTTATCCCTTGCGGGGATCGCCTCATAAACTAAAGCTCACTCATCGGCCAGACTCGACGGCTTTCAAGATCGCTTCGCAGAAGCTGACCAATTGGCCGGAATTTGAGTTTGGGCCTGGGATATGCATATGGGGGCGCCAAGTGCCGGTAACGTCGATTACACGTGGTCACCCGGCGAGTTGCTCATGCACTTGACCAATGTTGACTGACAAGGAACTTCTCCTCGCGAGCGGCGACGTCAACGCAGACGGGGCTTCTCTCGACATTGCTCCGTTCCTACGACGTATATGGTTCCCAGTACGGACGCTCCATAAGCCCTGTAGCAGCTCCAGGGACAAGCGCAGCTTTAGTCTTGACCATCGGCGCCCTGAGCGGATGAAGAACGCACGCCAGCGCTAGCTAAAAATGCCTCTTGAAACCGGTTTATTGCTTCCTAATTTTTCCTCGCCGGACGCCGAAACCTGGGTCCGGTGGACATTGAGAGCGCCGGCTCTCTCCGGCGCTTCTCATGCCCGAATTGCTCAATCAGGAGGATTTGGAAATGAGAACCACTGCTTTTGACTTTTCGCCGTATCGACGCTCAACCGTGGGTTTTGATCGGCTGTTCAACCTGCTCGAGGCAGGCGCGCGCGAAGACGATGGCTATCCACCCTTTGATATTCTGAGAGAAGGCGAAGACAGCTATCGCATCACGCTCGCTGTCGCAGGTTTCCGCCCCGAGGACATTGAAGTGGTGGCCCAGCAGAATCTGCTCACCGTGACCGGCAAGGGTGCCGAGGACAACGGCCAGGGCGAGTATCTGCACCGGGGCATCGCCACGCGTACGTTCGAGCGGCGCTTCCAGCTTGCCGATTTCGTGGAAGCTGGCGATGCCCGTTTCGAGAACGGCTTGCTGAGCATCACGCTCAGGCGCGTGGTGCCCGAGGCGATGAAACCGCGCCGAATTGAGATCGCTGGGGGCAAGGCCGCCCAGGATCAGATCGAAGCACCTAGGGATGAGGTCCGCGAAGCAGCCTGATCCCCGACCAAAGGGTTTGCCGGGCCGCATCCAGCGGCCCGGTAGGCCTACCCCTTCCAGCCACAAAAGGAGATGACTATCATGGCTTTTCGTGATCTCATTCCCTGGAGGCGGCAGGAAAACCGGCTCCCCGTCCCGGTCAGTGCCGAGGGCGGCCGAGACAGCGATACCCACCCGATGCTCTCGCTCCACCGCGAGGTGGACCGGCAGTTCGATGGCCTCTTCCGCGCCTTCGGCGTACCCGCATTGGCTGGATTGTACCGCGCGGCCGGCTGGCCGCATGTCGAGCTCGGCGAGACCGACAAGGAAATCCGCGCTACGGCCAAACTGCCGGGTCTCGACGAAAAGGACGTGGATATTACCGTTGAAGACGGTGCGCTCACGCTCCGGGGAGGGAGGCGGTCCAAAGTTGAAAACAAGGACTTTGGTTATCCCGAGCGCAGCGATAGCTGCTTTGAACGCCGTATCCGGCTGCCCGAGGACATCGACCGTGACAACGCTAACGCAGCTTTCAAGAACGGCGGCTTGACGGTCACTCTGCCCAAGATGGAGGCGGCAAACGAAAATGTCCGCCCAAATCCGGTCAATGGCAAGGCCGCCTGACGGCCTGGCTCAGAACTTCGGTTCCTGTCTTGCCAATTATAATTGTGGGGGCAGCCTCTGCCTTATCGGGTCCTACTGATCAAAGTCAGCAACTGAGCCGCATCAGCCGTCGATGATATCCTTGGCAAGTCCCGTCACTTTCCGACTACCGGACCATGTGGCTCGGCGTCATTGGACGGTAGGAAGCGCTGCGCGGCAATCTGCCGCGCATTCGCGGCACATGTCAGCGCAAAGTTTGCAATGCGCATGCTCATATCGACCGCATTGGGCCGCGCACAGATCACAAATGCGGGCGCAACTGTCTAGCATCACTCCGACAACTTCGATATTGAAGCCCGAGCGCCGCACGGCGATCCGGCCCATCGCTGTACAGACGTCCGCGCAATCAAGGCATGACCGGATGCACTGCGTCATCTCCATTTTCTCTGCCATGCAAGCGTCTGCGCATGAGGTACACATTTCAGCGCAGAACATCGCGTGGCGTGCCGCGGTGGCCAAAAGCGGATTAAAATCCTGCCCTACGTCTGGATGGAGCGATATCATCTTGTGGATGGACATCAGCCATTCGCCTGCTTGCGTCGGGTCTCCCAACCTTTTTTCGCTGCTTGCGATCGCTTCGCATGACTTTGATCTGATCCGCCAATGCGGCCGCCTTTTCTGGGTGAATCGTGGTTTTCTGCCTTGCCACGTCCTGATCCGGATTTCTTGCCGCCACCGGTTTCCTTGTTGACTGTTGCCCACGCACGGCGCTCGGCTTCCTCATGGCTTACGCCCCGATCTTCATAGCCTTCTTCGATGTGCTCCGCTTTGCGCTTTTGCTTGTCCGTATAGCTCGACTTGTCTCCACGTGGCATGTTGGCTCTCCTTCCATTTTGTTTTTCCCAACACGGCAACAGGGGTTCGTGTCCGGCTGTGATCGCAAGAAACTTTCCCACTTAAGTTAGGAAGAGCGAGAATTTGCTTTCTGATCAAATGCATGGCTCGAGACGCCTTCAATTGGCGATAGCTTTAAATTGATCCATGTAATGGAAGGCTGGGTGACCAGGAGTCATTCCATGGCGAGATGAGGAGAGACGACGATGCACCATCAGGACGATGCGGCCTACTTTCGCCGGCGTGAGATTCAGGAGCTTGCCACTGCCGAGAAAATTGCAAATCCTCTCGCCAAGCGGCTGCATTGGGAGATGGCGCAGCAATATGCGATGCGTGCGCGTTGGTCGGAGGACACGCCGGGTGCTCGGGGGGCATTATTACAAAAAGAATAGGAAACAATTGCTAACTGATTAGCCGATTAATTGGACGAGAGTTTCCTACCGTAATATTGAGACATGGATACCCATTTCGACGTCAATTTCGGGACACTCGATCATATCAGGGCTTTTGATCGCAGGATGGGTCGGTACGCACAGTAGCGTTATTGTTGACGACTATCTTGTCTTCAGGCAACGCCCATGTGTGTCAGAAATAGCCGCCAAAAAAATGAATAATACAAGAAAGCCAAATTCCCGCCATCGGCAGGATGCTCCATTGCCAATTGCGTGGGGACGGAGATATATCATCTAGCGAACATAGTTGAGAAGTTTTATTTGTGTTTAAAACCGTCAATTTGTAATATTTGTGGCGAAACGATCATTACGCCTGCTTTTATTGCTTTTCAGTATGTATTCCCAGTTGTGCCGGGAGGGTGATAATTTGTGAATTTTGATATGGTTTGGTGCCATAACTTTATTCACCACAGTACCATGCGCTTTGGTACCATGGCTTTTCCACAAAACCGCATCATCAGCGCCTCAGGGGCTTTTTCATCACGCTACCCGCGGATCCGATGAAGATGAGATGTCCCGCTTGGCCATCGCATCGATGACAGCTCGCAGGAAGGAAGAAGGGTTTTCGATCTCCTCCCTGGAGGCTGCCTCCCAATTGTCGATCAGTTCCTTGTCGGTCATGAGCCCGACATCGTCCTCATGCCTTTTTCTTACCGTGTGCGTCATGCTCCAATCCTTAGCCTTCGCCAGGCTGTCGGCCATCGTCCATGATAGCACCGCCATCCTGTTCCTCTTCGAGCAGGATGGCGGAATCGGCATTAGCCGAAAGGCGAACCTGATCGTCTTCCACCGCAGCAACCAGACCGGTCGAGATGAAGTGGTGATGGTCACCATGAGAACCGCTATCGGCCTTCACCATTTTGATCCTGTCACCTTCAAGCCGGTCCACGGTCCCGATGTGGACGCCATCCGCTCCGATCATTTCCATATGTTCAACAATAGCGGTCAGGTCTGCCATGATCGTCTCCTGCATTCTTTTGTGATGTCCAAAGCGTTCCTGCCGGAGGTGGTCAACCACCGCTGCGCGTTCGCTTAAACCCTCGGTAAGCAACCTGATAACGACGCGACTGTTCCGATAAAATCGGTTCAGCTCCCGCCCGCCTAACTTGTGTTGGTTGGATTCCCCCTCTCATTCTGTTCGAGCATCCAGATTGGGGGAGCCTTATGTACGACGTCCACCAAACGGCTCATCCTTCTAGCGCAGCTCAAGCACGCATTGGGCAAACATGCGCTGGAAGAGGAGAATGCAATTTACCCCGCTATGCGCCAGCATGGTCTTCTGGCGGAATCCTACACGCTCCATGCCGAGCATGGTTATGTGAAGCAATATCTTTATAAACTTACAGACCTTGTGAAGGATAACGACGCTTTCCAACTTAAATTGGCAAATTTTCGCCGCGACATCGAAACTCATATGCGCGACGAAGAGCATGATCTCTTTCCTCGGCTTAAGTTGGCCTTGGAAAAGGCAGATGGCGATTATCTTGCGCGTCGGATGAATCAGGAAGGGCTCAAGCTGGCCTGACCCGGGCGCAACCCCTCTCAATGGTGCAATACCTGCTATCCCTGCACAGGGAAGGGCAAAATTCGAGGACGTGGCGATGACGCAGTGGATTACCGAGCTTGTTGGACAGCTTGCTTATTGGGCGATCGCTGTTTTGATGATGCTGGAGAATATTTTCCCGCCGATACCGTCCGAGGCTATCATGCCGCTTGCGGAATATTCGGCGGCTGACGGCGAACTGAATATCATTTTCGTCATCCTCTCCGGCACGGTCGGCACAACCGCGGGCGCTTTCTTTGGGTGGTGGGTGGCCAAGCTCGAGGGGATCGCGACGCAAGCGACAAGACCCACGGCGCGAAGTAAGCGGGTGCATCAAGCGTCATGCAATTCAGCGGCTGCGCACAGAGGTCGAGCTGGGAGTAAGTGTCATCTGGCCGGAATAAGTTCAATGTAAACGGCGGCGATCGCGTGGAAAAGCGCGGAAAACGTGCGATCGGCCCTTTTCTCCGCATCCAATTTCTCAGTGAAGCAGATCGGTGATGCGCTGCTTCATGGCCTCCATCGAAAAAGGCTTGGTGAGGACGTGCATACCGGGATCAAGATGCCCGTGGCTCAATACCGCGTTTTCCGCATAACCGGTGATGAAGAGAATCTTGAGATCTGGCCTGTTCACACGGGCTGCATCTGCCACCTGCCTGCCGTTCATTCCACCAGGCAAGCCGACATCAGTGATAAGCAGGTCCACTCGTGTATCGCTCTCCAGAATTTTTAGCCCTGCCGCGCCGTCTATGGCTTCGAGCGCACCATAGCCAAGCCCTTCTAGAATCTCTACGACCAGCATCCGCACAGTGGGCTCGTCATCAATCACCAGAACGGTTTCGCCTTCGCGTGCTTGAGGCGCCAGCGCCGGCTCGGCTTCCGGTGTTGCGGGAGTGCCCGCTTCCCCCAGATGGCGTGGAAGATAGAGACATATCGTTGAGCCGCGACCGAGCTCCGAATAGATCCGGGTCTGCCCACCGGACTGACGTGTGAATCCATAGATCATAGAGAGGCCGAGCCCCGTCCCCATCCCTATGGGTTTGGTCGTAAAGAATGGATCAAATGCCTTGGAGATTGTCTCCTTGCTCATCCCTGTGCCGGTATCCGAAACACACAGGGAGACATATTGCCCTGGTTCCATGTCTCGCTCAACAGCAGTCCGGCGATCCAGCCATCGGTTTCCTGTCTCGATCGTTATCTTGCCGCCATCGGGCATTGCGTCTCGCGCATTGATACACAGATTGAGAAGAGCGTTTTCCAGCTGGCTCGGATCCACAAGGACTGGCCAAAGCCCTACCCCGTTGACCGCCTCCACCTCAATAGCCGGCCCCACAGTGCGCATGACGAGGTCGACCATGCCATTCACGAGGTCGACAACGCAGGTTGGTTTTGGAGCAAGAGTCTGACGACGGGAAAAAGCCAACAGCCTGTGTGTCAGCGCTGCCGCGCGCCGCGCAGCACCTTGCGCAGCGTGTACATAGCGGTCCACATCCTCATGCCGACCCTGCGCCCGACGAATCTGGATCATCTCAAGCCCACCAGTGATCCCGGTGAGCAGGTTGTTGAAGTCATGCGCCAGTCCACCGGTCAACTGCCCAACAGCCTCCATTTTCTGCGATTGGCGCAGCGCCTCTTCGGCGGCTATCAGGTCTCGCGTTCTCTCCTCGACCTGTTGCTCCAGAGAGGCCGCCAGCTCGCGAAGTTCGATTTCCGCCCGTCGCCGTTCGGTAGCAACTCGGGTTCGTTCCGCAACTTCACGGACGAAAGCGATCTCGTCGTCGAGCCAGTCGCGTGCGGTGGCATGATTGAGATAGAGCAATGCGACAAGGCCGCCCTGTTCAGTGAGCGGCATATTGACCACAGCCTGCGCGCTTATGGCCTTGAGCGCATCGGCTCCCTCCACCGACCGCGGATCAAGGTCGGCATCGGCAATAATGACGTCTTTCCCGCGCTTGAGATCCTCGATGTAGGATCCATAATCCCGAAACTGCAGCACCCCGGCCAAGGACGATATCCCTTCGGCATTCCAGTCGCGCTCGATCGTGATCGTCTCAAGAGCCGGATCAATGACGCCATAGCCCGCCCTGCTGACCTCCAGCGCCTCGCCCAATATCCGGGATGCAGCAAAGGAGATGTCTGCAGGGTCCTGCACGTCGCGCACGACATTGCTGAGTTCGACCAGCGCATTGCGCATCCGCTCGGCGCGCCTCAGCTCCGTAACGTCCGAAGATATGCCTGCAAGCCGAACAGGTTTGCCGTCGGCATTGAGAAACGGCTGACCGCGAGAGGTCAACCACCGGATTTCCCCCCCCGGCGTGACGATCCGGTAGGTCACATCGAAGTCCACACCCGTACGCCGTGTCAGGTCGATCGCATCGATGTTAGCCGCACGATCGGCGGGATGAATAGCCGCCAGGCGGTCATCATATGTAAACGGATTTTCCGTATCTACGCCAAACAGTGCCCGGCACGCCGGAGAGGAGGCGAGCTCTCCGGTCTCGAAATTGATACTCCATGTCCCGAACTTTCCGGCGCGAAGGGCGAAATCGAGCTCGCGCTCCTGCTCGTTCTGGCGTTGGAGCCGGCTGGTAATTTCGGCCATGAGGACGGCGTTCGAATTTTCGAGTCCCTCAAGACGTTCGCGCTCCAGCGTCACATCGACCTGGCTGGCGAAGAAATATGCGAGCTTTCCCGCCCCGTCGAATACGGGGGCAAGGAGGAGCCGGTTCCAGAATGGCTCCCCGCACTTGCGATAATTGCGAATGTCGATCTCGATCGGGCGCACCGCCTCCACCGCATCATGAATCGCCTGGACATCCGTCGGATCCGTTTCGGACCCCTGCAGAAATCGGCAGTTGCGACCCAGTATCTCGTCGCGCTCGTAACCCGTCAGCCGACAGAAGGAGTCATTCGCAAACACCACCGGATTATCGTGCAAACGTGGATTGGTTATGATCATCGGCATGCGCGTGGCGCGCACCGCAGCTACGAAGGGATCCGTCCCTGCGTCGAGGCCTAAAACTTCCGCTTCAATCCTTTGAGCATCGGCGGTGCCGTTTCCGCTCGTCACTGTTTCGCTCATTCCTATGCCGATCCCGCCTACGCTTTTCCCCTTTGTTAGAACCGAGGCACGTAGAGTGCGGTTCCATCTCCCTGGCACGGGAAAGCTGGAAGGCGTTACAGATCGAGGCGCGCTCGAAATCGCTGAAGGCAGCGACTTTGGCTTTTTTCCATCGAGATGGATTGGGGTGGAGTGGCCATTTTGGTCAAAGGCGCTGGCAGGCTGGTACGCTGGTCAATAGCTGGGTGGGCGTAGCGCCCCGAGAGGCTACCAAAGAAGGGGATGCGAAGAGCGCCAGCTGTCTGGGCCAGTGGGTTGAATCCGACATTTGGTGCCCGTGCATAATTTCGTCCAGATCGACCTTCCAGATGAAAGGGCGGGGGGCCTCGTTATTCTCCTTGATAAAGAGGTTGATGGCGGCCTGCAGATCGACGACGGAATGAAATATGCCGTCTTTTCGACCGCGACCTGTGAGCTTAGCGAAAAGCGGTCGATGGCATTGAGCCATGGGCACGTCGTCGAGACGAAATGGAAGGTACAACGCGGATGCCTGGTCCAATAGGCGCGACGATCGCCAAGCATATCTGTTCAGTTCGACGCTCCGGTTGCAGCCCAGTTCCCAGGGCAAAAATCTGCCGGTCGCCGCCGTGGGCGATCCCTCGCGTTCGGCCTGCCGGCGCTCAGTGCAGCATAGTTTGAAGCATGCGCTCAAGTTCGGTCGGAAGCAGCGGTTTAAGGATCAAAGGGGCAGTGGGATGTTTGCGCATTAACGCGAAGTCCGGAGCGCCTGAACAAAAGACATAGGGGATGCCGTACAGATCAAGATCACCTGCCAAAAGGCCGACGTCGCCATCTTTCAACCGAATATCCAGGACAGCAGCGGACGGCATATCTTCAGCCACGGCAGCGATACCGTCGGCGAGCGTTTGGTAAGGCCCGTCTACCGCATAGTTGGCGTCCTCCAATATGTTAGCGATGACGGCGGCGACGGCAGGGTCGTCCTCGACCAGCAGGATGCGGTTACTCATCTTTTAGGCCAATCCGAAATGAGCACGATATCGCTCGAAACAACGCTCCCCGCAGCGCAGGCGGATCAGCGCTCCTTCCGCCATGGCGGTTGCACGGCGGGGATCTTCCGCGACCAGTGGGTAGATTGCCTCATCATTCCATTCACGGCTGTGCTTGATATCGAGTACGGCATGGAGATCGAAATAGCGTCGTTCGGACCCAGACAGGCCGACGCGCTTCAACCCCCTGGCAGTATACGCGGACCGATCGGGCGCGGTAAGCTCGATCACTCCCAGGGCGCCGACGCTGTGCCAAGCATAGCAACGTAAAGAGGCCATGGCCGTCATGGCATTGGCGAGCGCCAGACTTTCCCAGGCAGTATTTTCGATACGCGTATCGAGGTCCAGAGTATCGACCAGCTGGCCCAGCATCGGCCCATGCATGCCCTTCGCGTTACCCCGGCCCATCTCGTCCCAGTAATTGCGCGCCAGTTCGAGCTTGGCGCGCGCCGGCAGCTTGACTTGCGTCATTGCGACCAGATCGTCGAAACCTGCTTCGCCCGCAGCTTCCTGCGACAGGAACCATCGAAGCTCATCTCGGTCCGCCTGTTCAGCGAGCCACGGGAAAAGACGATCATGCTGTCCAGGCCCACTCGCCTTGAGATTCTCGAACCAGGCGATGAAGCGATCAGGGTCCGTTGGCGCCTCGCGCGCCTCAACCATGACTTCCCGCCGCAACTCCTCAAGAAATCCCATCTCCAGACGAAGCATATGGCGATCATTGTCGAAGCGACTAGCTGACATGTCCTCTGGAAAAGTGGGCGATAGCCGTTCGCGATTCCAGCGGCTCAGCACCTCCTGAAATTCCTGTTGCAGAAATTGAGATCCGTCAGCCTTGAGCTGCGTAGCCACATCCAGTCCTTTCATATGATATGGCGGAATAATCCTGGAGGGCTGACTCTCGTTCCTGAAAATCATATTGATCAGGATCAATGAAACCAGGCGCAGTGCTAAGCCTGGTCAATCTAAAAATGTGAAACCGATTATTTCCACGGCTGCTTCGCAGATCGCCTCAGCGTCCGCTGCATCGTTCTTTCCGCGTTTGACGTACGGCTTCACATAATAAGCGGGCATCAGCTTGACATCATGACCCAGAGCGATGGGCTAACGCGCCCAGAAATGTGATGAGGCCCAGGCTTCGATTCCGATCAAGCAAGACGGCAATTTCGCGAAGAACTTCAGCAAACGATCGCGCGTCAATCGCTGGCGCAATACCGCTGCACCATTGGCATGCATCCACACCGTGCACCTGGAACATGTTCTTCGCCAGGTCTGAACCAATCGTCGTGACCGTTCCCATTGGAGCTCTCCTTCCGACTCATACGCAGGTCAGACTGCGGGAAAGTTGGAGAGCCGTCCACGTCATCATTATGAGACGCTCAGAGCCGGGATACGGGTCACCAGATGCAAACCTTCCGCTTTGTCGGCAAACTGGCGACCGATTTTCGTCGTTCTGCAAAGAGAGCCGCGCTAGCCGTATCTGCAAAACGCGGTCTTAACACCGGACTATAAGCACGGCGGCTCAGCTTGCCCGCGATCGTTTATGGCAACGACCATTTGGTCGGAAAGCCAAAGACCCAGCCACCGTCCAACAAGCATCATTCCTGCCTCTTCCCCGAGCGACAAAGCGACGTCGCGGCACAGTGCGCCGAATGTCATGCCACGACGCAATTTGAGCAGCGCCTGCAATTCGCCGTCGTCGATAGTCCGGATGCGGCACTGCTCGCCCTGACGCCACAAAATGACCATATCGGGCATATCCAGATATTGCGGCGCGGGTGGTTCTTTCCGATCAACCAGAGCCGACCATATGACAAAACCATTGGTTTGAAGGTGCATAAGTTCGATCGACGATGAAAACGTCAACACCGCGCGATCCCAGTCGACATTGCCCAAACCGTCCAGCCCAACGGCGGGACTATCGGCTGCGACGAACAGTTCTTCCAGTGCAAGCTCGATACCAGCGATTTCCGCTATCTCAGGATCGTCAGCGTGAAGCCGTGCAAGTGTCGTCGGAAAATCGCGTCCATATGCGTCCAATGTCCAACTGCTCGGCGGGACGCTGTCGATATGATGCACGGCGGCATGAAGAAACAAATCCTCACCGATCCACGCACGGGAGCGCGGAAAGCTGAGTTCCAGACAGGTGACAAGCTGGGTGCGGTAATTATTCTGATAGACGGCAAGGCCAGGCCCAGCCTCCGCACCGATGCGATCGGCAGCAGCCATGTCTTCCCGTAGCAGCCAGTCTCGCATGTCGCGCTGAAGCGCCAGCAGGCTCATGCCGCTTCCTCCATCTTCCCGGCGGAAATCCCGCGCGCGGTGGAAAGCTCCACCAGCAGGTCGGCCAGCGGCGGGATGGCATCGTCGCGTTCGATCATCGTCGCGACCGGCCCAAGTTTTGTCAGGACATGCGCATAGAGCTGCCACACGGACGGCGGCACCGCCTGGTCGTGCGTGTCGATCAGCAGGTGGTCGCCATGGCTGTGCCCGGCGAGATGAATCTGGCGCACGTGGTCATGCGGCACGCCGTCGAGGTAGGCGACAGGATCGAAGTCGTGATTGCTAGCGCTGACGAACACATTGTTGATATCGAGCAGCAGTCCGCAGCCGGTTCGCGCGCACAGGGCGTCGATGAACTGCCATTCGGTCATGTCTGCCGGAGCGAAATCAATATAGGTCGACGGGTTCTCTATCAGCATCGCACGGCCCAGCGCATCCTGCGCCTGGTCGATATTGGTGCAGACGATATCGAGCGCCTCCTCCGTGTAGGGCAATGGCAACAGATCGTGCGAGTTGAAGCCTTCGATCCGCGACCAGCTCAGGTGATCTGACACGAACAGCGGATCGACGTCATCCACCAGCGCGCGAAGCCGGGTGAGATAGGCCCGATCAAGACCGTCGGCCGAGCCGATGGACATGGATACGCCGTGCAGGGCGACGGGGTAGCGGGCGCGAACATCGCGCAGAATATGTCGCGGCCGACCGCCGTCGATCATGAAATTCTCCGAGATCACCTCAAGAAAATCGACCGCGATGCGATGGTCCAGGAGGTCGGCATAATGCTGTTTGCGCAGGCCAAGTCCGAAACCGGAGAAGGAGGGGATCATGGGTAAACTTCCTGCTGATAAAGGCTGCCCGGCGCGCCTGTGCACGCCGGGCATTGAAACGTCATTTCGGCTCGGTCAGGCTGCCCCCGGCGGCCTTGCACGCCTTGACGGTCATGGCCTTGAAACCATGCCCCTTGCAGACATTCTGCCCCTTGCATTCGTTGCTGGCGGTCTTGCAGTCCGACGTGCCCTTGCAGCTGTTGATGCCGTAGCAGTGAACGACTTTCGTATCCCCGCTGTCTTGCGCCACGGCCGGTGCCGCTGCTGCTGAAACGATCGCGATGGCGGCGGCCGAAGCAGCCATGCCGATACCGCTGTTATGGGTGAGCATGATGATTTCTCCGAAAGAATGTTGAGCCAATCTGGCCCCTGTCTTTCGGCCTGCAGCGGCCCCCGGTTACAGAGGCGCCAGAAATTTACCGAACCGATGGCAACATGCTGCGCAATGGCGCGGCTTCTGCTTCACCAGCGCAGCAGCCGCGGCCCGACCAGCATGCCGAGCAAGGTCGCGAGCAATATTCCCAGCGAATACCAGGTCAGGACGAAAATCGCCGACACTTCGGGGCAGTGGATACAGTAAACTGTTGCCGCGAAGGCCCCCGCTGACAGGCCAGCGGCCGCTCCGGCCGCGCGCAACCGGGTCGGGGCGAGCCTGCGGAAGGACCATAGCAAACCGGCGAAGATGGGGGCTGACAGCGACAGGACCAGCCAGGGGCAACTCTTCCAGCTATGGCCGAGCCACATTGCCAGCCATTGCGACGAGGGCGTGCGCGCCAGTTCGAGCAGGCCGACCGCCGCAAGAAGCAGGACGGGTATCGCAAGCGCCCACAATCCGCGCAATCGACCGCTGTTGGGGCGCGCGAGTTGGGCCGTCGTCACCAGTGCGGCGATCGACAGGGAGAAAGTATATCCCCATTTCATCCAGAAGGACGCACCCTGCATGGCCGTGCCCAGATCCGGGCGGATGCCGATCGAAGCCAGAATGAGAAGCGCTGATGCGATCCCGCCAACGATGATACCGATGGCCAGCCGCCGCGCGACGCTGTTTCGGGCCACCGGGCGAGTATCGCTGGCAAGATGCCGGATCAGATCGTCCGTGTTCATCGCATTGCCCCCTGCACCCGCACCATCAGCGCCTTCAGCCCGCGATGCACCGAAATCTTCACGTCGGATTCGCCTATGCCCTCCGCACTTGCCGCTTCGGCGACGCTCAATCCCTCCAGCCGGGTTGCGCGGATCATCCGCGCCTGCTTGGGCGGCAATTGCTCCAGCAGATCGTCTATGTCGAGCTTCGCCATGCTGCTTGCCTCGAATTCTTCGGAGACCAGCAAGTCTTCTAGATCGTCGATCGGCCGCAACCTGCCGACACGGCGGAAATGGTCGATCATCTTGTAACGAGCGACTGCATAGAGCCAGGCGGTGAAGGCACGGCCGCGATCATAGGTCGCGCGGCGGGTGTGAACGGCAATAAGGGTGTCCTGCACCATATCCTCGACATCGTCGTCGGCGCCGCGAACACGGCGCCGATAGAAACCCCGCAGCAGCGGAACAAGCAGGCGCAGCAATGCCGCATGGGCGGCGGGATCACCGTCCAGCCCATCAATCATCAATGCGCGCAGATGCTCCTCTGTGGTCTGCATTCAATCTCCTCGCCCACATGTTCGGGCCGAACCGGCCATCAGTTACAGCATCGACGAAAATTTCTGCGCCGTTCGATTGTAACCGCAGCTTGTTCTTCCCCGAACCCGCGTATGTGACACGGGCTTCCCGCCTCCTCCCCGATCACCGCGCGGCCCGGCCCTCTGTCCGGGCCGCGCGCAGAGGCGCTGGATCGTAGAGGACATCATTATGCGTACAACTCATGCGGCGCTCGCCGCCAGCATCGCCATCGCTTCGGCGACCACGCTCGCCGCTTCCGCCCATGCGGAGACGAAGCCCAAGATGGAGAAATGCTACGGCGTTTCGCTCGCCGGCAAGAATGACTGCGCGGCCGGTGCCGGCACCAGCTGCGCGGGCACGTCGAAGGTCGATTATCAAGGCAATGCCTGGAAACTGGTGAAGGCCGGCACCTGTACGTCGATCAAGACGCCCAAGGGCAACGGCGCGCTTTCCCCCAAGGCCTGACCATGGCGGCCGGGGCGCCATTCCGTCCCGGCCACACTTCCTGGAGACGAACGATGAGTCTGTCCCTGAAAATGCGCGATGTCTTCGTTCGGCGGATCGAGGCGCTGCTGCCTGATGCGCTGCTACTGCTGGTCGCCCGTTTGGGCATTGCCGCGATATTTTTCCTGTCGGGACGCACGAAGGTGAATGGCATCATCACTATCACCGACAGCACATATGAGCTGTTCCGCACCGAATATGCCCTGCCGATCGTCCCCCCCGACCTTGCTGCAACAGTGGCGACCTGGGCGGAGCATCTCTTCCCGATATTGCTGTTGCTAGGCCTGTTCACGCGGCTTTCGGCGCTCGCCCTGCTGGGCATGACCCTGGTTATCCAGACATTTGTCTATCCCGAAGCATGGCCGACCCATCTCAGCTGGGCCGCGATCCTGCTTCCCCTTGTCGCCCGTGGCGGCGGCATCTTCTCCATGGATGCGCTCATTTTTCCCCGATCAAGGATGTGAGACCTAGCTAGCGCCAGGAATTTTGCCTTGCCGCGACCGATATTTCCCCGCGCCGCGTTTACGGGAGGCCGGCTTCGCAGGGCGGACTGCGAACGCCAGATGATATGAAAAGCTGTCGTTGGGCCAAGCCAGTTGGGACGGCGGAATGATCCCACGGCCGGGTGGTCGGATGCATCACAACCGACCCTTTCCAGCCGCTCAGCGTCCAAATTTCGCTTCCCACGTGCAGACCGTACGCTAATCCGGCAAGTGTCGACCAGAATGCGTCGTTCGGCGATCGGCCTGAGAACGGCGGCTTCCGACAGAACCAGTCATTCCCTCAGCGCAAAGCGGTGTGGCAGCTACGCGCCCCAATATCAGTCGTTAACTGGACCCGGCGCGGTTCAAAACCTGCCCTTTGTCCACCTGCCTCGCAGCAGAACAAATAGCGACCAAATACGACTTTGTGCTAGATTGCTGCGATGACCACCGACGACCTTACTCCGCCCAACGACCTCGACCTCGATGATATGTTCGCTATGCTCGGCGCGTTTAGCGGTGGCGGATACGATGGGCTGGACGCGATGCTCGAAGCCCGGCCGGACATTGTTCGCCGGCTGCAGGCCTTGTCTCCCCAGTCCGCCACCGCGTTCGGTATTCTGCTGACGATCCCCGACCTGCAGGCCAGCTCGGCACGGATCGAGGCGATGATCCACCTTGCGGTCGCCCATGCCAATGGAGCGCAATCGCCGAGCGCCCGGCTTGCCGTCGAACTCTTCGACCATGTCGGAGTGGCCGCCGGACATCTCGAGGATCCGGCCGAGGACCTGATGGTCGAAACGGTGCGTAGTCCCTGGGGCAACTACCGTGTGATATCGGGGCTCTGGGAGGGCGCCGGCTTCTTCCTGCAGCGTTTCGTCGACGTCGTCGCACACATGCCGGACAGCGCGCCGTTCGACGGCGTCAGGCAATCGGCAATCGCTTTGCTCAAGCTGTCCGAAGAGGTTTGCGCGCGCTCCGAACTCGCGAGGCATATGCTGGGTGACGAGATGCCGGTCGATAGCGTCAGCAAAGAGCAACTCGCGCGATGGATGCGGAGCCGATCGCGGCTTTCGTTCACCAAGGCGGATCTGGCGCGACTCGCGATCGAACCTAAAAATCTCGCTCCATTCGTCTTGACACCGGCCGACAAGCCGACGCTCTTGTCGGAAGCGCTTGGCAACACCGTTCTCGAACGTCGTCCTCTGATCGCGGCAGGCGACGCTTATCACCTCGTCCTCCCGAACGCTGTCTCCGCTGCTGTCCGCTACCGAGTCATCGACGCGCTCATCGCATTGGGGCGCCGCCACGACCTCTGCCGTGCGATTAGTATGAGCTATGCGCAGCTTTTTTATGAGTGCAAACTGCTTGGCGGCGTTTCAGGCGCCGAACTCGATTTCCAGCCTGACGGCGATGCGCTGGTGGCGGAAACAATGGTCCAGTTTGATACGGGGCGGACCATCCACTTCCTGTTTTTCACCGACATGCTCGATGACATCGAGGAAACGGGCCTATCCGGTCTCAACCCGGCAGGTGTGAAGCTCGGAGACATGTTCGAAACGCGCATCGCAGCGCGGTATCGGCAGGCTGCGGCCCAGACTGATTATAAGGAAGGTATGACGCTCCTTGTCGGGTGCGGGATCGGACGCGCGGCGGCAATCGCCTTTGGTGGTGAGGATCACTCCGGATGGCGGGTCGAGAGCTGCTCCGCGCACGACCTTCTCACTATGAGCGTCCTCCACCGCTTCCGCGCCGCCAACCTTTGGCGGATCCTGGAAGCGAGAGACCGAATCCGTTCGCTTGGCTTGCGCTTGCCGAACGTCAACGGTCTGCTCAACCTTGTCTCGTGGTCGCGCTCGCTCGACGGTCACTTGGTGCCGCATGGCGACGTTCCCGATGCGCCGCCGGGTGGCGGGGCCATGTTGCTGATGGCGCAGAACGGCTTGCGCGAATTGCGGCAGGAGGCGGCGCTCGAAGCCGATTTCCGCGTTGGCAAGTTTGTTGACGGCACTTGGCTGCGGCTTCGGCGCGATGCACCATCAGTGTTCGACGACGATCGCGGTGCGCCGGTGTTCGGCAGCGAGGATCCCGGTCGGCACGGCAAACCGATGGTCGCTTATGTGTCTGACCAACGCGATTGGTGGGCTGACGTCGATAGTCCCGTGCAGTCAGGCGGCGAGGTAGCCTATGAGCGTTGGCGGATGGCGGGCGTCTGGTTGTCGAGATCGGCTCCGCTTTTCGAGGAAGCGCTTGACCTTCCCGCCGGCCCGATATTTTGGGACCTGATATTCGAAGGCGATCTGAGCGATCGCCGTCTCGTCAAGGACCGCCTCACCTACGAGGCGACGCGCGCTGCGGTTCGGGTCGAGATCGACCCGGACCGATCGACGATCGTGACTCGGGTCGGAAGCGACTTTGACAAGGGACTATTCCACGTCGAGAATATCGCCGAACGCGCATTGGTGGCGGCGTTCATCAACGGCGCCGCACGCCTCGGGGGCGAGACCGAACCTGATGCGGTCGAGCTCGCATTGCTCCCAAGGATCGTGACCGATCCAGAAGCGCGGCACAGCCATGCGTTCGCGCAACGCGGCTTTCGCGATCACGTCCGCGTGCCCGATGCGGGCTCCCAGCTCATCCGGATCACCCGCGAGGATGACGCCTACACGCGGCTCAACCTCGGATGGAACGTCCGGGATCGATCGGAAGGGGCAAAGATCCATGGGAAGGCCGACTGTACGGCATTCCTCAACGCGGTCGTCACGCATCTTCAGGATGACCTGCTGGCGGCGCTCCGGACGTTTGATCGTCGCCAGATGCTTGAACGCCTGTTGCGCAACCATGAATTGGCGATCGACGATCGCGACCGGTGGAACCGGACGTCTTCGGCGCTGCTCGCGCTCCACGGCCGCACGCCAGCGACACTCGCCCGTGTAATCAAGGCCGAGCAGAGCCTCAACGCCGTCTTTCAATCGACCCGCATCCTGGTCGAGATGGCGATCTGCGAGAGTCCCTTGGCCGGTGGCGCGCGTCCCGGCCGCCTGGACATTGCGCTGATGATGGCCAAGGCCACGCTCCTGTTCGAGGTCGGTGGCTGGTCAGACGCGGTCCGCTGGGACGTCATGAAACCAGAGATCCATGTCACCCCGCTCGGCGACATTCACGCTAACTTCGACTTCTTCGACGAGATCATCGCCCCTCACGCGAACGTAACCGGTGAGGAGCGGATCGAGCGATCGGTCTCCGGATACGCCAAGAACCTTGAGGAACGGCCGACGTCGGAGAGAATGGAAGGCGAACTTGAAGTCGGCTTCTCCGAAGCGTGGACCGAACAGATCGGAGCGACGATCGACGACGTCCGGCTATTCGTCGACGCCGTCGAGCAGCTGGGCATCGAAGAGAAGTCTCAGGTCATTCAGATACCGCGCAACCGCTTCAAATCGATGCGAGTCGGTGATGGCTCGATCGACGACGCCCGTGCCGGACGCATTCTCGACGTTTTGAGTCTTGCCGCGCGCGAAAATTGGCGCGACATACCTCCGGGGTTCGAGGAGCGGGACCGTCATCCGTGGCGCTTCAGGCGCCAGCTGTCGCTTCTCCGCCGCCCGATCCTCGACTGGGATCCCGCCGGCGACACGCTCCTAGTGGCCCCCGGCATGCTGCGCGACAGCCTGGCCTACATGTATTCGCTCTACGAAAGCGGAGACTTCCCGGTCAGCCAGCTGTCGCCGAAGATGGCGGCCTGGCGCGGGATCGCCAACGGTCGCCGCGGTACCGTGTTCGCAGAAGAAGTCGCCGAGGCCATGCGCGCCAACGGATGGTTCGCCGAGGTCGAGGTCAAGGTGACCAAGCTGCTCGGACGCGGCTTCGACAAGGACCACGGCGACGTCGACGTGCTGGCGTGGCGCGACGATGGACGAGTGCTCGCGATCGAGTGCAAAGACGTCCAGTTCCGCAAGACGCTAGGCGAGATGGCGGAGCAACTCGCTGACTTCCGCGGGGAGATTCGCCCGAGCGGTAAGCGCGACGAATTGCGCAAGCATTTGGATCGGATGGAGATCATCCGGGAGCACCTCCCTCGGGTCGCCAGCTATGTCAGGCGCCCAACCATTGATGCGATTGAAAGTCACCTCCTGTTTCGCAACCCAGTGCCGATGGAGTTCGCGCTCTCGCGAATGGCGGATCAGATCCAGGTCAGCAATTTCGGCGCGATCTCATCGATATAGGCTAAGCATGGGAGGGGTTAAGCGGCCTGGCCTTGGCGGTGGGTCGCCATCGTTAAGCCCGAGATTCTCATCCCCCGCTTTCACCTCGGCGGCCCAGCGCTCGGCATACGGTTCGGGAAGAACCGCGTCGTGCGGTGTCATGGTAAAGCTAATGCCGTTGCCCTCGCGGACGATATCAGACGCATTTGCTCCGACCCAGAATAACGCGAGGTTGCGATCGGCGGTGCACAGTTGGGTGTGCATCTCCGGAAAGAAGGCCAGGCAATAGAGCAGCAGGTCCAGCGCCTGGAGGTCTGACAGCGCATTATAGGCGTCGGCGTCGCTATAGGCGGTGTGAAACTTGAGCAGGCTTTTCGCCGCGCAGCGCGCGGGATTCACGATCGTGCTGAGCACGGCGAGGACGACAAGCGAGGCTTGCATGACGCCGAAATCCTTCGCCGCTTCGAGGGTCTCCTGCCACCGCCGATCAACATCCCGGCGCGCGACGGGCGCGGCGAGGATCGGCGCGACGTGGCGTAGGAATGCCTGCTTGCGCGCCATGCCTGGGCGAACATCCTCGATCACCCCCAGCAGGCCGTCGATCGACTCGGGCCCGACCATCAGCGTCGCCGCCGGCAACGCCTGGCGGAGTTTCGCCGCCGCTTCTTCGAGCTGGGCGCGCGCGATCTCCGGCGTCGGTAGCGCCCGCCCGTTGCCCTCCATCGCGAACAGCATCGGGTTGATGCGGACCGGGTCGTCCTCGAAGAGATCGAGGAAATCGGGGTCGCGGCCGACGCGCTTTCCCCCGTCGAAACGCCCGGCGATCTCGGTAATGATATTGCGATCGGGAAGGATGACCGCGGTCTCGCGCGTCGCCGCAAGCGCGGACGGCAGCCAGCCGCCGCGTACCAGACCGATCGCCCTCGCGGTGAATGGGCTGACCAAAGTCGCGGCGATATGCGCGTATTTGCTGGTGTCGATGCCTTCGACATCGGTCTCGACGATCCGCCCATTGTACATCTCGAGGGGGATCGTGATGCCGGCATGGAGCTTGGCTGCGGCAAGTTCCTCATAGGTCCGCGGCCGGATGTCGACATCGGTGAACGCGATCGTGCGCAGCGGACCGCCGCCGGGGCGTTCCTGTTCCTTGTAGACGAACATCCGGCCCCCAGGGCGGGGCGGCTGGACGGGAAGTTGGGCTGTCTCGGTCATAGCCCGCTGATAGACGCGTGCCGGCCTGCCACGAAGCAAAGCTTGGTCAACCGCCGTCAACCGGAAGCGCTTGGCCGCTGCGCGAAAACCCCGCACTATCCGGCGATGCCACGCCGCACCCGAAGGACCCGCAAGCCGGGCAAGGACGATCTGCGCAGCTTTCAGCGGTTCAGCGGCACGCTCCGCGATGGCGACCGGTCGATGCCGCTGCGCTTCAAGGCCCGGATCGGTGAAGACGGCGAGGTCGAGCTCGACATCCATGCGTTCCGCATCACCAAAGCCAATTGGTTCGTGCGGGAGCGATTTCAGGACCGGAACGACGTCGCCGAGTTTGTGTTGAAGGGCGTCACCGCCGATGGGCTGCGCTTCGAGAGCGATAGCCTGTCCTTCAACAGCCTTGGGTCGCGATTCAGCGGCGTACACAATCGGCATTGGTCGAAGCCACGCGGCGAATGCGGCAAGGTCCAGTATTTCCGGACGATTGATCCAGCCCGCGAGCGGCCCGTGCTCACGCTGCATTTGAAGGGCTTCGACTGCTTTCCGCCACTCTACGCAAGCTGCGCGCTCGGCAAGATCCAGGTCGCCGGCGAGACCAAGTTGAGCGAGGCCGATCGCCTGACCGGCTGGATCACGATCGAAGCGACAGAACCGCCAGCCGATATGAGCAGCTGGCGCGCGGATGCGGAGAAATTCGCCGAGCATCTGCGCCGCATCCTGTCGGTCGGAGCGTCGACCATGCTGCAGGCACCGATTCTCGAGTTCGTGGCCGGCGACAGCCACGAGATCGAGGTGCTTTCGCAAACCCGCCAGCACGCGCCGGTGATGCGCGTGTTCCACAAGCTCAACCTCCAGCCCGTGCTCGACGCCGCGATTGTCAGTTTCTTCGACCCGCCGGTCGAGGTGAAGAACCTGTTCTTCGCGATCGAGTGGTTTGCGATGGCGACCACCTATAACGAGGTGCGGCTCGTCAATGCGATGACCGCGCTCGAGAACCTCATCGACTCCAATCTCACCGAAGAGGAAGCGTTGATCGAACCCAGGAGGGAGTTCGAAAAGACGCGCAAGGTCTTGCGCAAGGTGATCCGGGCCTGCCTCGACCGATGGTCGGCTGATCGCGCCGAGGCCGCTCGCGAGGAGCTGGGCGAGAAGCTGCTCGACCTCAACCGGCGGCCGCTCAGGCGCAAACTCTATTTGCTGGCAGCGCGGTGGAAGGTGCCGCTCGACGGCATCAGCGACGCCCAGATCGCCCAGGCGATCAAGGCGCGCAACGCGATCGTCCATAGCGGGCATCATCCCACGGCAGAGGATGGCCCCGATCTATGGGATCATATGACGATCGTGCGCGAACTGGTGGTGCGCTTCCTGCTCACCGCGATCGGCTATCGTGGCCAGTATATTACGCATGTCGGCGGCTACCGGCTCGCGCATTTCCCGCCGGTTGACGGCGAGCTCGAAGCGCCAAGCGGCGCGCCGGTGGCACCCGGCGAGGACCCATAGGGAACGACGCGGGCGCCAGTCGTCGGCTTAGTCCGACCCTTCCTTGGGATGCCAGCTTCGCACACCGGTGAGCCTGCGCAGCGGCGGGCCGGCGATGAGCGCGAGGCCGTCGCGGAACAGGGCATAGTCATAGTCGCCGCGTGCAATCTCAGCGCGCTCCGATGCGACATGGCCATCGCGGCCGTCTCACTCGGTCCGTGAGATCAGAGGAGCAATCGTTGAACGTCGACATTGTTGCCAAAACCTGCCGTTCGCCACGGCGCCGGTAATCGGCAGAAATGTCCCAGATCCCGCCGATCTCGACCCAAATTTGCCGTTCGAGGGGCGATTTTTGAGCCCCAGGAGCAGACGGTCAGGTTTTCCGTTCCAACCGCGCGTCGAGCCGATCTCGGAATGCCAGCTTCCATC
>NZ_JBXGSI010000039.1:0-20209 GCF_056790315.1 Sphingobium sp. VMM | reverse complement strand
TTTCTCGACGAGCTTCCCAAAGCCCAATGGCTGCTGGCCGACCGGGGCTATGATGCCGACTGGTTTCGTGACGCCTTGCAGGAAAAGGGTATCAAACCGTGCATCCCGAGCCGGAAATCCCGGAGCAAACCCGCCAAATACGACAAGTGTCGCTACAAACGGCGCAACCGCATCGAGATCATGTTCGGACGCCTCAAGGATTGGCGCCGGGTTGCTACCCGCTACGATCCATGCCCGACAGCCTTCTTCTCCGCCATCGCCCTCGCTGCCACCGTCATCTTTTGGCTTTGATCAACGAGTCCTGACCCTAAGTACGCTGTGCTCCGAACCACGGAAAACCACCATTTTCGTCACGTCATCATCTGAATGTCTATCGTCCCTAGATCAACCCTCGCACGATCCAGCCCGGCAGCGTCGCGATCGCCAGCAACGTCCCCAATGGCACCCGGCTCTGCCCCTGCACCGCCCGGCCCAGCGCCAGCGCGATCAGCGCCCCTACCAGCCCCAGCGACGCCGCGATCAGCAGGATGAAGGGCAGCGCCTGCCAGCCCAGCCAGGCGCCGATCGCGCCGAGCAGCTTGGCGTCGCCCAGCCCCAGCCCCTCACGCCCGCGCAGCGCGCGATAGCCGAGCGCGATCGCCAGCAGCCCCAGATAGCCCGCCGCCGCGCCGATCACCCGATCGATCAACGCAACATCGGTGGTCCAAAGCCCCAGGGTAAAGCCGAAGAAGGCCAGCGGCAGGGTCAGCGCATCGGGCAGCCAGAAATGGCGCCAGTCCAGTAGCGCCAGGGTCAGCAGCAGCCAGCCGAGCAGCGCCCAGCCGATGCCGCCCAGATCGGGCACGAAACCCAGCGCCAGCGCGCCGATGATCGCGCAGCCCGCTTCCACCCGGCCATGGAGCGGATCGATCGCCGCGCCGCAGGTCCGGCATCGGCCACGCTGCACCAGCGCGCTCAGCATCGGCACCAGGTCGATCGGCCGCAGCACCCGGCCACAGCCGTCGCACGCCGACCGGCCGCGCATCACGCCCCGCCCCTGCGGCCAGCGCAGGATCAGGGTGGCGAGGAAGCTGCCCGCGATCGCACCCGCGACCGCGCCGACCAGAGCAGCCCAGGGATGGATCACAACGTCCCTTCGACCTTCAGCACATAGGCGTTGCCGACCGTGGCGAAACCCGCCTGCCCCAGCGTTCCGGCCAGCGCCGGGTCGGCGGTTTCCACCCGCATTTCGGCGGTATAGCGGCCCGACCGCCAGATGCGCAGGTTGATCTTTTCCATTCCCGACTGGCTGACGAGCGGCAGCAGCAATGCGTCACCATCGCAGGCGACCGTGCCCGACAGCCCCTGCGACAGGTTCAGCCCGGCAATCTGCGTCGCCATCCGCGCCCGCACCCGACCTTCGGCATGGCCGCAGACGTCGCCGCGATAATAGCCGCTGACATCCTCCATCATCAGCCCGCTGACCGGCAGCGGCGCGAAGGTGCGGCCCAGCGGCACCGAACCGGTCACGTCATCGATGCCGATCCGGTCGACCCCGACGGTCAGCGCCCCTTGGATGTCGTCGGGCTGGCCGCGATGCCGGGCAATGTCGAACCGCGCCCGGCCGACCAGCAGCGAGACAGGCGACAGGCCGGCGCGCACCGACCCCATCGGCATCTCGCCCAGCATCAGCTGGTCGATCCGCCCGCTCCACACGCTGCCGCGTATCTCGCGCGCGGCCAGGCCCAGCCGGTCAAGCTGCGCCAGCCCCAACGCCACCCGCATCGGAATGAAGAGGATGAGGCCGAATATGAACAGCGCGATCAGGATGATGCGCATCCGGCGCGACAGGATCAGCCCCTTCATTGGCCGCCTCCCCGCACCAGCACTGCCTGCACCGACACGCTGCCCGCCGTCGGCGAAGGGCGTGCGCTCATCGTCTCGATGCGCAGCCCCTGCGCCTCCAGCCCCGCGATCCAGCTCATCATCGCCACCGGTCGGACCGAGGCGATGGCAATCTCCATCCGGTCATTGCCCTGCGGCTGCGCCCGTTCCAGCGTCAGCCCGGCCTCACCGGCACTCTGGCCGACAAATTGTTCGATCGGGACGGCCGGGCCGGTCGGCACGGGCCTGCGCGGCAGATGCTTCAGCAGCTTCACCTTGGCGCGGATCGCCGCGTTGCGATCGGTCGCTTCGCGCAGGGCATCGCGGGCGGAACGCTGCGCATGGGTCAGCGGCCGGGCCACGCCCAGCCACAATATCACCACCGCCAGCAGCGCGAACATCACGCCCAGCATCCATTGCTCGCGCGGCGACCGCTCGATCCAATAGGCCTTCATCCTGTCCATCATGACCGCACCGTAATATCTGCCAGCGTGCGCCCGCCCGGATCCTGGGACGGGGTCGCGGTGATCGTGTAACCGGCCGCCTGCAGCGCCAGCAGCACGATGTTGATGTCATCCGCCTTGGCGGCGGCCAGCGTCGCGCGCAGCATGCCGTCGGGATCGCGCGACAGCGACGTCAACGACACGCCCGGCGCATCCTGCATCGCGCTCATCAGGCCGGCGACCGGCGCGGTGAAGGCATAGGCGCCGGCTCCGCGCGCGGCGAGTTGCCGGTCCATCTCCGCCTCGACCTGCATCACGTCGCTCGCCTCGGGCAACACCTGCCGCGCCAGCGCCAGGCTCTCGCCATCAACCTGGCTGGCGGCGACATTCTGCCGCACCAGGGTCACCAGGCTGATGAGCAGGCTGGCCAGCAGGATCAGGCCGCACCAGATCGCGATCCGGCCCAGCGCCCGCGTATCGATCTGCCGCCGCACCCGCTTGGCGAAATCACCCTGGCGCAGGTCGATCGGCGGCGCATCGAGTGCGGCAACCAGCCGCGCTTCGATCTCGTCCGCCCCAACCGCCCGCACCGGCGCATCGCCGATCAGTTCAGGCAGCGCCATATCGGCGGTCAGCGCCATGTCAGGGCCGCGCAATACGGACGCCCCACAAATCATTCCGGATACGAAACCATCATCGCTTTCCGGCAACAGCAGCGCCGCCGGCACGATGATGTCGGGGTCCAGCCCATGATGCTGCGCCCAGAGCAGCCAATGCTGCATGTCACTGCGCGCCGCGACCGCCACGATATGCGGGCGGGCGGGATCGTCATTCTCGTCCGCGGCGGCAAACAGCTGGTCGGACGGCAGGATGGCACCGGCCAGCGCGCCCAGCCGCGCCGCCGCCCGCCCCTGCCGCGCCGGCAGGTCGGGATGCGACACCCAGTGCAGCGCCACCAGCGCGACCGGCGGCACCAGCATCACCCGCGCCTTGTCGGGCAGCGCGGCCAGGCCACAGGCGGCCAGCCAGTTGGCACCCGCGCCGGTCTGGACGATCGCGCCATCCACCACCCGCATCCAGGTCGGCGCGTCCTCCGCCCCTTCGGGCAGCGCAATGATCAGGGCATCGGCCGAACTCATGCGCCCGCCCCCCAATCGCGCCGCACCAGCCGGATCGGCGGTTGCCGGGCATCGATCAGCCCGCGCTCCACCACTTGCGTTCCCCCTACATTCACCGACACGTCCACTCTGAAAAATCCCGTCGTCAACTTGACCTGCTCGGCCACCTCGGTGAGCGGGCTGAGCCCGACCAGAGAGGGTGCCTGCCAGAATTGGGTTGTCCTGCCGTAGCCTTCCGCCGGCCGTTGCGCCAGCAATTGCCGTGCCTGCGCCACGCTCAGCTGCCCCGGCAGCAGCATCGCGAACAAGGGCGCCTGATCGGGCAGCAAGGTATTGATATTGATCGGCGACATGTCCGACACCGGCAGCGCGCAGACCCAGGGCCGGACCAGATCATAGACCGCCGGCGTGATGCCGTTCACCGCCCGCAGCTCGCTGGCGTCGACCATGAAGCGGTTGGCGGTGCGATAGGGCCGAGCCGCGCGGGCATAGGTCTCGTCCTCCGCCCCAGCCGGTTGGGGCACGCTGTCGGTGTCGATCCAGTCGGCGAGCGAGGCAGCGGCGACCTGCGCCTGGCGCACATCGACGCCCAGCGCCTGCAGCAGCGCCTGGAACTGCGACACCGCCACCGGGCGCACCTTCAGGCTGTTCTCATTATTGCCGGCGACCACGCTGTTGAGGTTGAAGCAGTTGCTGCCATCGGTCACCCGCGCCGTCGCCATACCGCCGGGCACCGGGATCGCCTGTGGCGTCCCCATCCAGTTGCCCGCCAGCGTCGTCTTGCCGGGGCTGGCCGCGACCAGATCGCCGATCTTGAGGCGCGCGATCACCATGCCCGCATCGGCAAAGGCCCGCCCCTGATCGACCGCGCCGCCATTGCCGGTCATCCGCGTCGCCAGCGCCACCCGCTCCAGCGCCGTGGCCGCCACCACCGCCATCACCGCGACCAGCAGCAATACGGTCAATAGCGCGGCGCCGCGTTCCTCGGGACGGTTGGGATCAGGCCGCCGCATTGGCCGCCTCCTGATCGTCAAGCGGTGCTTCCTTGGGACCGGGCGCCACCAGGAAACGCAGCGTGACCGGCGGCTCGCCGGTGCGCTTGACCAGCATCTCCACCGCGCGCGGCATCAGGTCGGGCTGGCCTGGCGTCCACTCCTCGCGCCACTCGCCCTGAATGTCGCGGAAGCGCAGCGTCACCTCCTCGACATGGTCGAGCAGCGCCGCCGGCTCGTCGCCCGCCGCGCCGTCGATCTGGGCATAGCCGCGCCGTTCCAGCCGGCCTTGCCGCACCCAATATTCGACCTTCTGCAAGGACGGCCGGGGCAGGTCGCCCAGATTGTCCCATCCGCCGCGCACGAACTGCATCACCGGCTGTTCCTCGCCATCGCGATGCGCCCAGAAGGCCGGCGCCAGCGTCCCCGCCTCGGTGCGGCTGATGCGCGGCACCGCCTGGCCAAGATCGGCCGACAACGCCCCCGCGGCCCGCTGGATCGCCGCCATGTCGTCCAGCCGCGCCTTGACCTGCGCCTGCGCCGACACGCTGTTGCCCAGCAACAGCACACCTGCCGCCGCCAGCATCGCGAAGATCATCAGCGCGACGAGCAGCTCGATCAGCGTGAAGCCGTGTTCGGCGGAACGCCTCAAAGACGTGAAGCCTTGTTCACTCTGTGGCTTCTCCGGCCTCATCACTCCACCTCCCGCAGGAAGCTGAGCACCACCGGCGATGCGCCCGGCTGGCCATCGACCACCAGATCGACCTGCAACAGGCGCTTGTCCTCGGTCGCCTTGACGGTGCGGGTCCAGTGCCAGCGGCGACCGCCATTCTCGACCTCGCCATCCTCCTCGCCGACCGAGGGCGGGGCCACATCGCTCTGCACCTCGACCATCAGGTTGCGGGCGACGATCTGGCCCAACGCCTTGCTGTCGAGATCGGCGGCGGTGCGCAGCGTCACCCCCTGCAACCGCACCAGCGCCAAAGCCGCCAGGCTGAACACCGCCAGCGCAACCAGCATTTCGAGCAGCGTGAAGCCGTGTTCGGCGGAACGCCTCAAAGACGTGAAGCCCTGCTGGGCGGAACGCATAGAAGACGTGAAGCCCTGTTGGGCGGAACGCGACGAAGGCGCGGCACCGTTTTCGCTTCGCCGATCAGCCACCGACCGCGACCTTTCCGGCCATGTCGACGCTGACCTGCACCCGCTCCGCCTCGCGCGCCAGGGTGATGGTCAGCGGATCGGTGGGCAGGCCAGTGCCGTCAAAGGCAATCTGCTGGCGGCCGTCCTGGCCCACCAGCGCCCGCGTGCCGGTCTTCCAGTTGGCGCTGACGAAGGGCTTTTCCTCCATCGGCACCCATTGGCTGCCCTCACGGCGCTGGAAGCCGTAGCCCGAGGCCGAGACCCACACGCCCATCGGGCGCGCGGTAACGACCGCTTCGTCGCGCGCGGCGGCAACGCGCGCGGCAAAGCGGTCGGCATCGTCAACGATCCGGCCGCGCGGATCGGGAATGGCGATCACCACGGCAGCCGAAATGAAGCCGATGATCGTCAGCACGACCATCAGTTCTATGAGGGTAAAGCCGTTGCGTGGCGGAGCCGATGCCTCACCACCGTTCGGGCTGAGCCTGTCGAAGCCCCCTGCCGAGCGGAGCGAGGCACCTCGCCCCACTCCGCGTGCGGCATCACATTTCGCTGGAATAGATGTCCGCATTCTCATTCTCGCCGCCCGGCTGGCCATCGGCGCCCAGCGAGCTGATGTCGAACGCGCCCTTCTTGCCCGGCACGGTGTAGATATAGGCGCGACCCCACGGATCCTGCGGCAGCTTCTTGATATAGCCGCCCCGGCGGTAGCGCTGCGGCTGCGCCAGCGACGCGGGCGGATTGAGCAGCGCCTGCAGCCCGTCCGACGCGGCGGGATAGGTCAGGTTGTCGAGGCGATATTGCTCCAGCGCCTGCTCGATGGTCGAAATATCGGCCTTGGCCTTTTCGACACGGGCGGTATCGGTCGCGGGGATGACGTTGATCGCCACGATCGTCGCCAGCAGGCCGATGATGACGATCACGACCATCAACTCGACCAGCGTGAAGCCGTGTTCGGCGGAACGCCTCGCAGACGTGAAGCCGTGTTCGGCGGAACGGCGGGCGGCAAGCTGCGCCTCCCGTTCGATCAGCGCGGCCCGGATCTTGTTCATCTTCAGCATATTCTACTCCTTCAAGCCCCGGTCAGGCTTTGCAGCTGCAGGATCGGCAGCAGGATGGACAGGATGATGACGGCGACGATACCGCCCATCATGATGATGATGATCGGCTCCAGCATGGCGAGCGCGGCCGAAGTGAAGGCGTCGAACTCGCGCTCCAGATAATCGGCCGCGCGCTCCAGCATCGTGTCGAGCCGCCCGGCACTCTCGCCGCTCGCCGCCAGATAGACCAGCAGCGGGGGAAACACCCCTGCCCGCTTCAACGCCGCCGACAGGCTGCCACCGCCCCGGATCGCCTCGACAATCTCGTCCGACGCCTTGCGCAGCACCCGATTATGCACCGTGTTCGCGGTCAGCGACAGCCCCTCCATCAACGGCAGCCGGCTCGCCACCATGGTCGAGAGCGTGCGCGCCATCCGCGCGGCATGCAGGTCGCGGATCAGCCGGCCCAGCACCGGCAAGCCCAGCAGCATCGCGTCGAAGCGATAGCGGAAGCTGTCGATCTTGAGCGCACGCCAGAAGCCGAAGGCGCTGAGGCCAATCAGGATCAGCAACAACCACCAATAGCCCGCCAGGAAGGCGGAGATCGCCATCACCATGCGCGTGAGCAGCGGCAATTGCTGGCCCACCGTGTCGAACTGCTCGACCACCTTGGGCACGACGAAGATCATCAGCGCCGCGACAACGAACACGGCGAAGGTCGCCAATACCGAGGGATAGGCGATCGCGGTCAGCACCTTGGAGCGCATGATCGCCTGCCGCTCCATCAGTTCGGACAGACGCTCCATGATGGTGGGCAGGCTGCCCGAGCTTTCGCCGGCCGAGATCATGGCCCGATAGAGGGCGGGAAAGCTTTTCGGCTCCGCGCCCAGCGCATCGGCCAGCCGCCGTCCCTCCAGCACGCCAGAATGGACCTTGCCGACGATCGCCCGGACATGATCCTGCTCGCTCTGCCGGCTGATCGTGCGCAGCGATTCCTCCAGCGGGCTCACCTGGATCAGGGTCGACAATTGCCGGGTAAAGAGCGTCAGTTCCTTGGCCGACAGCTTGGGCGCGCGCAGCGACAGGCCGGCCCGCTTGCGCGCGACTGACACCGCGCCCGGCTCCAGCCGGACGACGAACAGCTTGCGCGCATCCAGCTTTACCCGCGCCTCGTCCAGGCTGTCCGCCTTGACGCTGCCCTTGCGTTCCTTGCCCGCCGGGTCGATCGCGACATAGTCGAAATCAGCCATCGGCAATGGTTTCCACCTCGGTCGCATCGCGGCGCGACACGCGGATCGCTTCCTCGGCCGTGGTCTGGCCGTCGCGCACCAGCGCGCGCGCGGCCGATCCCAGGTTCGGCGCGTTCAGGAAGGCATGGCGGGCGATCAGCGACTCGTCGCCACCATCGTTGATCAGGCGGCGGATCGTGTCGTCGACGCGGATCGCCTCGAACACGCCGATCCGGCCCTTGTAACCGGTGCCGTTGCATTCGTCGCAGCCACGCGCCCGGTAGATGATCGTGCCGGGGTCAAAGCCCAGCAGCGCGCTTGCCGACTTGTCGGCCTGTACCGGCTCGCGGCAATGCTGGCACAGCCGCCGCACCAGACGCTGGGCGACGACGGCGCGCAGCGTGGAAGCGAGCAGGAAGGGTTCGACCCGCATGTCGCGCATACGGGTGATCGCGCCGACCGCGTCATTGGTGTGGACGGTCGACAGCACGAGGTGCCCGGTCAGCGATGCCTGCACCGCAATCTCGGCGGTCTCGCGGTCGCGGATTTCGCCGACCATGACGACATCGGGGTCCTGGCGCAGGATCGCGCGCAGCCCGGCGGCGAAGGTCAGGCCGACCTTGGCATTGACCTGGGTCTGGCCGACACCCTCCATCGCATATTCGACCGGGTCTTCGACCGTCAGGATATTGCGCGACCCATCGTTCAGGTTGCGCAGGCCGGCATAGAGCGTCGTCGTCTTGCCCGAACCGGTCGGGCCGGTGACCAGGATGATGCCGTTGGGCTCGCTCAGCCCCTCGCGGAAGATGCGGTCGGGCGCGCCGGTCATGCCCAGCAGGTCAAGCGTGATGCCGGCATTTTCCTTGTCCAGGATACGCAGCACCACCCGCTCGCCCGCCCGGCTCGGCAGGGTCGATACGCGCACGTCGAGCAGCTTGCCGCCCAGGGTCAGGCCGATACGGCCATCCTGCGGCACGCGCCGTTCGGCAATGTCGAGCCGCGCCATCACCTTGATGCGGCTGACCACCACCGGCGCGACATGCGGCGGCATGCGCAGCGTCTCGCGCAGCACGCCATCCACGCGCATCCGCACGATCAGGCCCGTCTCATAGGGTTCGATATGAATGTCCGACACGCCCTGGCGCGCGGCCTCGGCGATGATGCCATTGATCAGGCGGATCGCCGGCGCGTCGTCCGCGCTGTCGAGCAGATCGTCGGCGGTCGGAATGTCGGCGGCCAATATGTCCAGTTCATCCGCGCCGACGTCGATCGACCCGGCCATGGCGGCAGCGCTGCCTTCCATCGCATAATGATCGGACAGATGCCGGTCGAACTGCGGCGCCTCGACAAAGCGCACATCAAAGCTGCGGGCGAGATGACGGCGCACCTCCAGCAGCACGCGTGGATCGCTGCCCTCGCGCACCGCGATCGACAGTCGCTCGCCATCCTGCGGCAGCATCACCACGCCATGCTTGCGGGCAAAGCCATAAGGAATGTCGACCGGTCGTGGCGGAAGAACCGACGGCATTACCGTCACATGCTCCTGTTCGCTCACTTCTGCTCTCCGCTTGGCGGCAGGTCGACCGGGCGGACGACGCCGCTCGACTGCCGCACCGTGGGTTCGATGACCTGCACCTGTCCCGGTACCGGCGACGTTGCCGGCGCGGCGGCACCGGCCTGTGGCTCGACCAGCATGTCGCCGGGCTGCGGCGCGATCGGCGGCTGCGCGCCCATATAGTCGCGCACCAGCTCGTCGATGGTCGGCTCGCTGTCGGGGCTGCGCTGCAACTGCATGCCACGCACATAGCCATAGCGCTGCTGGGTCAGGCGCTGCGCATCTTCCTTGGTGCGCAGGATGGTCGGGCGGATGAAGACCATCAAATTGGTCTTGGTCCGACTCTTGCTGCGCGACTTGAACAGCTCGCCAATGCCCGGAATGTCGGACAGCAGCGGGATGCGCTCGATCGTCTTGCGCTCATTATCGTCCAGCAGGCCACCCAGCGCCAGGATTTCGCCGTCATCGACCGTGACCGTGGTCTCGATCTCGCGCTTGTTGATGATCAGGTCGCTGCTTGAATTGCTGACCGGCCCCGCCACGCTCGACACTTCCTGCTTCAGGAACAGCTTGATCGCGCCGCCGGTGTTGATCTGCGGCTTCACCTCCAGCTTGATGCCGACATCCTGGCGCTGGACGGTGCGGAACTGGTTGTCGAAATTCTGGCTCAGCGCCTCGCCGGTGGTCACCGGCACCTGCTGGCCGACCAGGATCGACGCCTTCTGATTGTCCAGCGTCATCACCGACGGCGTGGAAAGCAGGTTACTCTCGGTATCCGACTTCACCGCATTGATGATCGCGCCGAAAATGCCGTTCTTGCCGATCTGCGTACCCAGGCCCCCGACGATGCCGGTCGCGCTGGCCAGGCTGTCGACCGCCGCCTGGGTCAGGCTGCTGGCCAGGTCGCTGTTGGTCTGCGTCTCGGTCGTCGTGGTCGTGCCGTCGGCCGCCACCACCGTCGTCTTGGTGGTGCCCAGCTTGGTCGCGCCATAGGCACCGGCAATGGTGATCAGGCTGGGCGAGGCATTGCTGTAATTGGTCGCGGCAAAGCCGGTCGATGTGCTGCCGAGCAGGAACTGCACGCCCAGCTTCTTGGCCGCCGCGTCGCTGATCTCGACGATGATCGCCTCCACCAGCACCTGCTCGCGGCGGGTGTCGATCTGGCGGATGGTCTCGCCCAGCATTCGCTGCACGTCGCTGTTGGCCGCGACGATGATCGCATTGGCGCCCTCATAGCGGGTGACGATCGCCGGGCCGCGGGTCGAAATGCCGCTGCCGCTCGATCCGCTGGAGGCCGCTGCGACCGGCGCCGCCGCTGCGCTGGCCGGGGCTGCACCGCCACCAGCGCCGCCGCTGGCGCCCGCCGCCGGCACCGACGAGGTGACGGGCGAACTGCTCGACTGGCCGATCAACTGCTGCAACACCGGCAACAGCTTCTCCGCATCGGCATGTTCCAGCCAGTAGACGCGGATTTCCGTGCCGCTCGCCGCCTGACGGTCCAGCTCCCGCGCCATATTGGCCAGCCGGGTGACGGTGTTCACATCGCCGCGGATCGCAATCGCATTGCTGCTGTCGATCGGCACCACGCTGGCGGCCGCCGGCGCGCCATTCTCGCCGCCGCCACTTTGCACCAGCGCCTGCAGCGATGTCGCGATCTCGCGTGCGCCGGCATTTTTCAGCATCACCATCTGGGTCGAGCTGGTGTCGCGGTCGACCCGCGCGATCACCTGGCGGATGCGCGCGACATTGTCGGCATAGTCGGCGACGACGATGCTGTTACCGGCGCGATTGGCCGTAACCGTGCCTTCCTTGCTGATCAGCGGGCGCAGCGTTTCCAGCACGCTTGCCGCATCGACCGATCGCAGGCGGAAGACTTCGGTGACGAAGCTGTTGCGGGTCGCCGCCCGGCCCACCGCGCTCGGCTGGCCGGCCGCGCCGTCCGCCGGCTGGATGCGATAGGCGCCACCGGGCGCCGGCACCGCGACCAAGCCATTGGCGCGCAGCGTCGACAGCACGATCTCGAAATATTCCGACTTGGACAGCGGCCGGTCGGTCACCACCGACACCTTGCCCTGCACCCGGTTGTCGATGATGAAGGTGCGGCCGGTGACGCGCGCGGCATCCTGGATGAAGGCACGGATATCGGCATCGCGCACATTCAGCGTCTGCTGCGCATGGCCGGGGACCGGCGCAGCCAGGACCAGCGCGAGGGCGGCGGAATATTTGAGGATATGTCTTGTCATTGGCCTTGCAATATCAGGTTGATCGGCACGGTGACGGCGCCGCGCTCCACGGTCAGGGACAGGCGTGCGCCGGGCACGATCTGGTTCTGCAATGATGCCAGGTCACCGGCCGACCCGATCGGCTGGCCGTTGATCTGGGTCACGATGTCACCGGCCTGGAAACCGGCATTTTGAAAGCCCGGCCCCTTGGGGCTCAGCACCAGCCCGGTCACCCGGCCATTCTGGGTGCGCGGGGAAAAGCCGATGTCGCGCTTCACCGCATCGGCGCTCGGCGCATCGCGGCCCGGCACCGGCGAGGGCGCCCCCTCGCCCGGCGCCATATCCCCCTCGGGCGCGCCGCCCGGCCCACCAGCCGGTCCGCCGGCCGCCGACGCCGGCTGGGACTGGTCGAGGAACACCTGCTCCTCCGCCCCGCCGCGATCGATGGTCACATGGTCGAAGAACACCGCCTTCAGCACCACGCCCGGCATGATCTCGTCGCCCACGGCATAGCTGTTCTGGATGCCGTCGGGCGTCGCCAGGATCGCCGATCCCTGCCCTGTCCCCTCGTTCAGCCGCACGCCATAGAGCGTCAGCGCCAGCGAGGTGACGACGCCATTGCCCGCCTGCGGCGCGCCGGTGCGGAAAAAGGGATCGAAACTGGCGAACAGCGCCTGCCGCGCACTGGCGGAAAGCACCTGCGCCTGGCGCCCTTCCCAGGGGCCGAAGGCGCCGACCGGCGTCAGCAACACCCACACCAGCCGGGCGAGCTGCAATGCCAGCACGGCCAGCAACAGCTTCTCGACCAGCCCCAGCCAGTCGACCGGCCGCGCATAGCGCCGCCACCCTTGCAACTTGTCGCCGAACGGCACACGCATGAGCCGAAATGTCCCCCTTGGTTCGCCCGCCTGCTAGGCAACTCTTCTTACTGCCAGATGACGTTTATGTTACCATAATATGACAGGTAGCAATGGGGCCGCGACGATGCTTGCATTTCGCAGGGTCAACGATAGCTAGGGCCACGGAAACCGGCCTGCAGCGCCGTCATTCGCGGAAATGCCCATGACCTTGTCCGACCCGATCCTGTCACCGCCCGCCGCACCCGACGCCGATCCGGCCTGGATCGCCAGCCATGCACGAGTCCAGCGGGTGCCCAGCAAGGATCTCAGCCTCTTCATCCAGCGTGATTTCCTGAGTCTTGACGAATGCGCGCAGGTGATCGCGCGGATCGATGCGGACCGTCGCCCCTCGACCATCGCCGACGCCAATGGCGACGGCTATTTCCGCACCAGCGAAACCTGCGACCTCGACCATGGCGACCCGTTCGTCGCCGCCATCAACGCCCGCCTCGACAGCTTCGCCGGCATCGCCACCCAATATGGCGAACCGATCCAGGGCCAGCGCTACGGCGTCGGCCAGGAATTCAAGGCGCATACCGATTATTTCGAGCCCAAGGGTGCGGACTATGACAGATTCTGCGCGGTCGCGGGCAACCGCACCTGGACCTTGATGGTCTATCTCAACGAACCTGCCGCCGGCGGCGCCACCCGCTTCACGAAGATAGGCAAGACGGTGCAGCCCGAAACCGGCAAGCTGCTCGCCTGGAACAACCGCATCACCCCGGATCGCTTCAACCCCGCCAGCATCCATCACGGCATGAAGGTCCGCAGCGGCGTCAAGCATGTCATCACCAAATGGTATCGCGAACGCCCCTGGGGCTGAAGGCGATGCCCCAGGCGGCGCACATATTACAGCCGCCCTGAGTGGTTAGCGGACAGTGGACTGATACAACGAGTGCCGCCGTTCATCAGACGTTGGCAAAAGCACCGCGAAGATGGAACAGAGCGTCCAGATAGCGACCGTGTGATCAGCAGTATCAGCAGTATCAGCAGTATCAGCAGTAAAAGCGATCGTGTTGCCGATGAAGTGAAGATCCGGGTTGACGGCCAGCTATTGCGCATAAAGCTAGATATTTTAGACCGGGTTGAATTCGGGGCATTTCGCCGGCAGTGGAATGATGCTGATATTCTCTGGCACTTCGAGCTTTTCGGCCATGTTTCACCCGACTTTCTCCATCAGCACAACGCCGTGTGCACCTGGTTCGATAGCGAGCGACATCTCCGGCAGGTGCAGCGACATGGCCTGGGTGTTGCAGAACGGGAGGATCAGGCCTGCTCCCTTGCTAAGCTCCGGGCAGATGGCGCCGAAGATGTAAGTTGATTTCGTTCTTTGGTCCTTGGGTGCTGACGGCTGGCTGCCGCGCTTGGCCCAGCGCGGTTTTTTGTTTTCCTGGCCGATCAGGGCCTCGTCCTGGAACCAGACCTCTATCGGCGTGCCACGCGAGAGAGCGGCTTTGATCTTTGCCTGCTCGGCTGCAAAGCCCCTGCCCCTCCCCCCGCCCCCGAAAGGTCCCTCGTTCTGATGTAGAGTTTTCCCGCGATTAAGCAGCAGGCGCATGAGGAAGAGCCGTTTCACCGAAGCGCAGATCGTCGGGATGATCAAGGAGCAGGAAGCAGGGCTTCCGAGGGTGGAGGTTTATCACAAGCATAGGCTGAGCACGGCGAGCATTTACAAGTTGAAGGCGAAGTACGGCGGCATGAAGGTTTCCGATGCCCATCGGTTGCGGCGATTGGAGGACGAGAACAGCAAGCTGAAGCTGCTCCTGGCCGATAGCATGCTGGACAACGCGATCCTGAAGGACCTGGTGGGCAAATGCTGACGACGCCGAGCCTGCGTGCTGATTGGCGTCGATCCCAAGACGGCCAGGCGCGAACACCCGCCGGACCACGGAACTATCCGCGAAGCCATGCGGGAGATCGCAGGGCAGCGCCGTCGGTTCGGCTATCGCCGGATCGGCGTCATGCTGAAGCGCAAGGGCATGAGCATGAACTGCAAGAAGCTCTACCGGCCATATCGGGAGGAAGGCTTGTCCGTACGCCGACGACGCGGCCGCAAGCGCGTCGAGCCTTCGTGCAGGACGATAGCATCATGCTCGACGCGCCTGTGCAGGCGTCCGGGCCATCGTATTTAACCGCTGGACTCTCGTTATGATCGAGGGACTGCCGGGGGAGGGGTAGGTCACCCCCCTTTTTGAAGTCTGCGAACGCATATTCGTTCTGAGCATGGTGACGTGGGCGTGCCTTCAGTTTGACATAGCCCAGCTTCTTCAACTCCCGCCACACAGTCGTTTCCTTAAGGGACACACCACACTCGTCATAGAGCCTAGGAGAACGTCAGAGGCGTTCCGTCGAAGGAAAACCATGTACTAGGGGCGATCGACATTCAGATGATGACGTGACGAAAATGGTGGTTTTCCGTGCCCCGAAGCGCAGCGTACTTAAAGTACGTGAGCACCGGAATCACGGAAAACCGCCATTTGCAGGCCGTCGGGGCTGAATGTCGATTGGCCCTAGGTGAGGTCGAGTTCGACCGAGCGGACCACGAGTAAGAACAGCGATGACAGTCAACGCGGCCGTTGCGGTTACCAAGATAAATTCGCCTCGCTTGATCATGCCATTCTTTTAGCGAATGCAGGAAGCGCCGCGATCAAGAGGTGCCAGTGAGCTTCTCTACGCCCAAAAATGCTCCCCCTCACTGCCCCGCCGGGGCATAGGTCCAGTTCTGGGCGTTGCTGCCGTCCATCATCGCGGTTTCGGCCATCAGCAGACGGCCTTCGCGCCAGTAGCGGATGCGCTGGGGATAATCATGGTCGGGATTGGCGAAGCTGATGTCGCGCACGCCCTGTTCCAGCACGGGGAAGATCGTCTCCTTGCCGCCCTCCGGCGCCGCATGCAGCGTCAGCGTTCCGTCCGCCGCCCGCACGACCCGCATCACCTCCCAGCTTTGCAGGCTTTCGCCCCGCCCGCTGCGGCCCATGCCGATCATCACCCCGCCGCGCGGCAGCGACCACAGCTCCTCGGTCCAGCGGTCGCCCCGTTCCTGCTGCCATTCGCCGGTCAGCCATTCGGGCAGGTCCGCCGCCTGCGCCAGCGGCGCCGCGCCCAGCATCAGCGCCGCCAGCATGATCGATCCGCTCTTCTTCACCCGCTACACCCTCTGTCCAGACCCGCGACCCTGCGCTATGGAGCGCGCAACATCTCTCCCGCTATCTCGGACCGGCCAGCGCGCCGGGCAAGGACAAATCTATGACTTTTCGCATGCCTGCCGAATGGGCGCCGCACGACTGGACCTGGATCGGCTTTCCGACCAACCCGGACGAATGGCCCGGCGCCTTTGACGGCGCGCGTCGCCAGATCGCCGATTTCGCCAGTGCGCTCCACGCCGATGGCAAGGGCGAGGAGGTGCGGCTGGTCGTCGCCAATGAGGCGGATGCCGACGCTGCGCGTGCCCTGGTCGCGCCGGGCGTCACCATCGCCGTCCACAATCTGGGCGACGTATGGCTGCGCGACACCGCGCCGATCGCCGTGCTGAACGGCGTGACCGGGGAGCGCGCGCTGGTCGATTTCGGCTTCAACGGCTGGGGCGGCAAATATCAGATGCCCGGTGACGAGGATATTGGCGCGCGCCTGGCCGCAACCACCGGCATGGCGACCTCCACCCAGAATTGGGTGTTCGAGGGCGGCGCGATCGACACCGACGGCACCGGCCTGTTCGTCACAACCGAACAATGCCTGCTCAACCCCAACCGCAACCCGGATCTGGATCGCGGCAAGATCGAGACGCTGCTGGCCGGCGCGCTGGGCCTGTCCGACATGCTGTGGCTGGGCGATGGCCTGCTCAACGACCATACCGACGGCCATGTCGACAATCTCGCCCGCTTCGTCGCGCCGGGCAAGCTGGCGCTGCCGATCGCGACCACGCGGGACGATCCCAACACGGCCATCTATGCCGACGCCCGCGCCCGCGCCAAGGCGCATGGCGTGGAGGTGGTCGACATCCCCTCGCCCGGCCTGGTGCTGGTCGATGGCGAAGCGATCCCGGCCAGCTACATGAATTTCTATGTCGGCAACGCCGCCGTCATCGTCCCCATCTATGGCCAGCCCAATGATCAGGCGGCGCTCGACGCCTTCGCGCCCTTCTTTCCGGGGCGCCAGATCATCGGCCTGCGCAGCGACGCGATCCTGTCGGGCGGCGGCAGCTTCCACTGCTGCAGCCAGCAAATGCCTCGCTGGTCTAGGGGTTAGTCCCCCGTTGCGGGGATGCGCATGCGGGCGCAATTTCCGGGCCGGGCGACGCAGCATCGCCCGGCTTCAGGAGCATTGCCCCATGTTTCGTCCGATCGTTGCCACTTCACTGATCCTGCTGGGCGCGAGCGCCGGCACCGCCCAATTGCCCAGCATCATCGGCATGGGCGCCGACAATGCCGCAGGCGTGCTGGGCTATTGCGTCAAGAACCGGCTCGTTGATGCGACCAGCGCCAATGCCGTGCTGGACAAACTGAACAAGAAACCGGGCGTGAAGGGCTCGGGCGCCTTCAAGTCCGGCGAGACCGGCATCATTCATGCCGGCAAGAAGGACATTTCGCTCGACAGACTGAAGGGCGATGCCAAGGGCAAGATGTGCTCCATGGTGCTCAAGCAATCGGCTTCCCTGCTATAGGCGCTTCCCGGTAGCGCGGCGGCGCCATAGCCCCTATATCGCGCGGCGAACCCATCATGGAGTGATGAATGACCCGCGTGACCGTCGCCGCCCTGCAGCTCGCCTTTTCGGACGACATGGCCGACAATATCGCCATGGTCGCCGATCATGTGACCAAGGCCGCCGCCCGCGGCGCGAAGATCATCCTGCCGCCCGAACTGTTCGAGGGCCATTATTTCTGCAGGGTCGAGGACGAAGCCCTGTTCGACCGCGCCCAGCCGACCGACCAGCACCCCGCCGTGCAGGAAATGCGCAAGCTGGCCAAGGATCTGGGTGTCTATATCCCGACCAGCTATTTCGAGCGGGACGGCCATCATTATTACAACTCGCTCGCCATGATCGATGATGAGGGCGAGATCATGGGCGTCTATCGCAAGAGCCACATTCCCGACGGTCCGGGCTATGAGGAAAAATATTATTTCCGCCCCGGCAATACCGGCTTCAAGGTGTGGCCGACCAAATATGGCACCGTGGGCGTCGGCATCTGCTGGGACCAATGGTATCCCGAAACCGCCCGCTGCATGGCGCTGATGGGCGCGGAAATGCTGTTCTACCCGACCGCGATCGGCTCCGAACCCTATGATGCGGAGCTGGACACCAGCCGCATGTGGCGCCGCGCGATGATCGGCCATGCGGTCAGCAACTGCATGCCGGTGATCGCCGCCAACCGCATCGGCGAGGAAGAGGGCCAGAAATTCTACGGCCACAGCTTCATCAGCGACGAATGGGGCGATTTCCTCGCGGAGTCCGACGCCAGGGACAATGGCGCGCTGGTCGCCACGCTGGATCTTGCCAAGGCGAAGATCCACCGCGCCGGCATGGGCTTCTTCCGCGATCGCCGCCCCGAACTGTACGGCCGCATCGCGCAGGATATCTGATGGCGCGCCGCAGCCCGGCCCGGATCGGCTGATGCAGTCGATCCTGGTCTATATCGCCGCCGCCCTGGCCGAGATCGCCGGTTGCTTCGCCTTCTGGGCCTGGCTGCGGATGGACAAGTCGATGCTGTGGCTGATCCCCGGCACGGGGTCGCTGCTGCTCTTCGCCTGGCTGCTGACCCTGGTCGACGCGGCGGCGGCCGGCCGCGCCTATGCGGCCTATGGCGGCGTCTATATCAGTTCGGCCCTGCTCTGGCTCTGGCTGGTGGAGGGCGTGCGACCGGACCGATGGGACATGGCCGGCGTTGCGCTCAGCCTGGTCGGCGCCGGCGTCATCCTGTTCGGCCCGCACCGCGCCTAGAGCATGATCCGTTCATACTGAATCGGATCATCCTCTGTTTGCCTTTTTGTTTTCCGCATTTTCCGAGCCAGCAGATGATGCCATCTGCTTCGAAAATGCTCTAATTGGCGGACGTCAGCCCCGCCAGTTCCACCGCCCGCGCAAACACCGCCTCGAACATCTCCGCCGTCAGCCGGTTGGTATTCTGATTGTAGCGCGAACAATGATAGCTATCGATCAGCATCCGCCCGTCGGGCATGCGATGCTCCGCCCCATGGGCAAAGCGCGCCTTGGGCAACTTGCCACCAAGCACCTTCACCGCCGACTGATGGGCAATCTCGCCCAGCGCGACGAAGGTCCGCGCGCGCAGCAGTTGCGCCACGCCATCGGCCAGGAAGGGGCGACAGGCATGGACTTCGGCCGGCACCGGCTTGTTCTGCGGCGGCAGGCAGCGGACCGAATTGATGATGATCGCGTCGCGCAGTTCCAGCCCGTCATCGACCCGCGCCTCATAATTGCCTTGCGCCAAGCCGAACTTCTTGAGCGTCGCGAAAAACAGCTCGCCCGCGACATCGCCGGTGAAGGGCCGACCCGTGCGGTTTGCCCCCTGCTTGCCCGGCGCCAGGCCGATGATGCCGATCCGCGCCATCGGGTCCCCAAAGGCGGGCACCGGCGCGTTCCACCAGTCGGGATGTTCCGCTCGGCATTCCTCGCGCAGCGCGACAAGACGGGGGCAGAGCGGACAGTCGCGGGGCGGTTCACTTGATAGGGGGCTTTGCAGGATCATGGCGCTCAGATAGGCGCTGCACCATGCCGGACACAAGCCGCCACCTTTATGCGCTCTCGATCGGGTCGAACCGGCCGCTCTCCGCCCGGCTGACGCCGCCGCGCCTGCTGGCCGAAGCCGTGCGCCGGATCGGCGCGCTCGGCGATGTGGTCGCCCTGTCTCCGACGATCGAGACGCCACCGCTCGGCCCCTCGCGCCGCCGCTTCGCCAATGCCGCGCTGCTGGTCGACAGCGCCCTGCCCCCGCCCGTCCTGCTGGCCGCGCTGCAGGGCATCGAGACCGGCCTTGGCCGCCGCCGTTTCCAGCGCTGGGGCGCGCGCCGGCTCGACATCGACATCATCCTCTGGTCGGGCGGACGCTGGCGCAGCCATGACCTCATCATCCCCCACCCCGCCTTTGCCCAGCGCGACTTCGTCCTGCGCCCGCTCAGCGCCATCGCGCCCGACTGGAAATGCCCGCCTTCCGGGCAGAGCGTGCGGCATCTCCATGCGCTTTTGCGAAAAGCATCCTATCATCGTGCCACAAGAGGTTGACCAGCCGCCCGCACGCCACTAGTGCGAGCGGTCTCGACAGGGGGTCCATAGCTCAGTCGGTAGAGCAACTGACTTTTAATCAGTAGGTCGCTGGTTCGAACCCAGCTGGACTCACCACCCCCCCCGACATCGCGATCGAAATCGCCCGGCGCATCCTTGCCAATCGAGCGCGCTGACGTGTTCCCCTGAAATGTGACCGATTTTGAGTAGAGTCCGACGTAAAGGAGTCGGACGAAGATGAAGCGCAGCAGGTTCAGCGAAGAGCAGATCATCGCGATCTTGAAGGAGCAGGAGGCTGGGATGGCGACGGCGGATGTTTGCCGCCGCCACGGAATCAGCTCGGCGACGTTCTACAAATGGAAGTCGAAGTATGGCGGTCTGGAGGTGTCCGAGGCCCGGCGTCTGCGCACGCTGGAGGAAGAGAACAGCCGGCTGAAGAAGCTGCTGGCCGAGGCAATGCTCGACAACGTGGTG
>NZ_JBXGSI010000038.1:0-21590 GCF_056790315.1 Sphingobium sp. VMM | reverse complement strand
TTGCGTGATCGCAGGCGCCTTGGAAAGGCCCGCGGAATTATCTTCAGTTCGGCGACGACCCACAGCTTATTCTCACCTTCTGAAATCTATTTGATGGCTAACATGAGAGCGGGCCCATGGCATTCACCGCGTATTCGTATTCACAGTGCTCGCTGGAATAACGCGATGGATGCCAAGAGCGCGCGCACAGTCAGAGCAGGATCATAGCGAGGACCTTCATCGCGCATGAAAGCATGGGCGGCATTGAACTCCAGCCATTCATAGCTCGCCCCGACGGCCTCAAGCCGCGACCGAATCCTTTCGCGCCCTTCAAATGGAATATGAGGATCCTGCCGTCCCCATATGAACAACGTCTCAGCGCGTAGCTCGATCAACCTGGCAAATGTGTCGTCGCTTCGTCCTTCCCCCAATGTTCCGCTATGCACGTCCGTCGGATAAAAACAGGCTGCCGCCTTCACTCGAGGATCCAATGCCGCACGCAAGGCCAGATGGCCCCCAAGGCATTTACCGATCGTGCCGACTTGTCCGGTCGACGACGGATGAGAAGTCAGGAAATCAAGACCCGCACGGGCATCTGCATCGAAGGCACCGACTGGCTTGAGAAACTTGAGCGCGTTGCCTCTGTCGGTCCCTTCAGAATTATATGGCAGGACCGTGCCCGCCTTTTCATATTCATGATAAACTTCCGGAACGGCCACCAGGAACCCGTGTCCGGCTAAAAATGCAGCGATTCTTCGGATTGGCGCCGTGACCTGATATATTTCCGAAAAGAATAGTAGAGCGGGAAACCGCCCCTCTCGAGCAGGGCGAAAAAGATGCATGCGCATCAAGCCGCCGATATCGGTCAAAACATCTTCAACTTCGTCGCCGAGAATGATCATAATTCCCCATGAACTTGCTTCAGACTGCCCACGTCGTCTTTTGTTGAAGACTGCACATAGGCCCATTCAAAACCGCGTCGGATAGTCTTTGAATAGGTCAACCTAATGGATCGGATGATGAAACGATTCCAGAAGTCCGCTCTCCATGTTTTGAGGGTGAGACAAGTGCCTCACCCCCTGCAACAATGCATCTGGATTACATTTTGAACCTGACACCAAGGCTGAAATAACGCCCCTCAACCCTAAGATCGCGGGGAAAATACTGAGTTTCGTTATAATAGCGATAATTGTTGAACGGCTTGCCCAGGATATTGCTCACATTGCCGACGATCGTAATTCCCTTGATCGCTTCATAGGAGGCGGAGAAATCGAGGCGCGAAATGCCGCGGGTAATTTCCCCAGCATATTGATCCTCGTTCGAGTTCCGGTTGTAGCTGTTGATGTAGCTCGAACGGTGATTGTAGGACAGACGCGCAGACACCGGTCCCTTCTCGTAAAATCCGGTCAGATTATAAGCCCATTTCGAAAGGCCGGTAATCCGTACCTGGCGAGCGCCTTCGCCCAGCACCGTTGGAAGTGCATTGGTGCCGTCGAGATAGGTGACGTTGGCCTGGACGCCAAAGCCGGACAGGAACCCTGGCAGGAAATCGAAGAAGGTCTGGAAGGACGCTTCGGCCCCTTTGATTTCGCCCTTACCGGCATTTTCCGGGCGGTTGATCTGGATACGGCCATAATCCGGGTCCATCACGTCCCGGGTGTAGTTGCTGATGAAGCCCTGGAGATCCCGGTAGAAGACCGCGAGTGTCGCCGACCCGTTCTTGGAGAAATAATATTCGAGCGTCGCGTCATAATTTTTCGACGTCAGCGGCTTTAGGTTCGGATTACCGCCGTTGCCAAAGGCGGCATATTGCGGCGGCGAACCGTCAGGACCAGGGCTGTTACGGGTAATGTTGAGGGATGGGTTGAGTTGGCCGAAACTCGGCCGCGTCCGGGTCTGGTTATAGGCCAGTCGCACCTGGAATTCGGGCGTCAATCGGATCCGGGTCTGGAACGAAGGCAGGACATCAAGATAGTTCTGGCGCGATACCTGCGGGACGATCTGGGATGTGCCATCAGAGCCGTTTACCCGTGAGAAGCCGGAATAGCGGCCATCGGTGTTGACGACGCGAACGCCGAATGTACCGTCGACAGCGACATCCCCAAGGTCAAACTCATATTTGCCCTGGCCGAACATGGCATAGCTTTTTTCCTTGGCAGTGAAGCCATTGAGCGGATCGAACGGTATTTCCTCGGTCGCGAACTTGGTCACGGCGTCGCGAATGCCACCGTCATTGGGGAACATGATCGTCAGTTGCTGCACAGACGCATAGGCCAGCTGCCGCAGCGCTTCCACATTGTCCCGGATGGAACCGCGGGTCGGTGCCAGCCAGTTCTGGAAGCGCTGCGGATCGCCGCGGAAGCCATCATTGATGAGTTCAAGCTCGCCTGTCGGCAGGCTCGCGAGCGGGAGACCCAGGCCAGCCGTATAGGCGTAGCGGTTGTTATTCTGCATAAGCGCAGTGCGGTCGCTCGCCCGAATGCCGACCTGGATCTTGGGCAGCCAGTCAAAATCGGTATCGAGATCCAGGTCGAGCCGTCCTTGCACGCCATCACCCTTGGTGACGAAATGCCGCTGATAATAGCCGCGCCAGATATAGTTGGCGGGGTTCGTCTTGTCGAAGTCACCCAGATCGAAGATGGCCGAACCCTTGACGTCCCATTCGACATTGATGGTCGGCGCGCTGGCGAGCTGGCCGTCGACGCTGTCTTCGTCCGCCTCATACTTGCTGTAGGTGTAGGCGAAGTCGCCCGACAAGGTGGCTCGGTCGGTCTTCCATTTGAATCCCAGTGCCGCCTGATAGGTGTCGGTCTGGTCATCTTGGGTGGACCGGAAGAATTCGGGCACATAGCCGCCGGTCTTGGTGAAGCTTGCCGCCTTGAGGGGCTCGCCTTCGACCAGGACCACATTGCTCAGTGTCGGGGCGATGCCATCGATGCTGCGACGCTCGAAATTGACGTTGAAACCATCGCGAAGGACCTTGCCCCGATAGGCCTGCCAAAGGCCTTCCGCATAAATTTCCAGATCGGGGGTTGGTCGCCACTGGATCGCGCCATTGATTGCGGGCCGATGCCGAATGCCCTTTTCGTAGAAATTGCCCGCATTGGCAGGAAAGCGGAAATTGCCCACGCCTGGCGTCGTGACGGTCATATCATCGGCGGGATCATCAGCACCAAAACCCAGCGGGCTGATGATAGCGGAATCGGCATAGCGATCGGCATTGCGATAGGTCATCCGAACATAGCTGAAATTGACGAGCGCACCGATTTCGCCGATCGGCGTATCCCAGCGCTTGGTCAACAGGAGGTTGGCGGAAGGGTCGAAGGCCTTGGACTGGTCATTATAGGATCCGCGCACTTCGCCGGCAATTTGCGTGTCCTTGACGTCGAACGGCCGACGCGCACGCAAATTGATCAAGCCGGCAAGCCCTGGCTCGATGAGATCGGACGTGCCCGATTTGTAGACCTCCAAACCTGCGGCCACGCCAGCCGGGAAATCCTGCAGATGCAGTACACGATCATCAGCCGTGAAGAATTCCCGTCCGTTGAAGGTCGTGTTCACGTCCGGAAGTCCGCGGACAAGCACCACACCCGCCTCGTCATTATAGCGTAGCACCTGCACACCCACGACGCGCGAGATCGCTTCAGCCGCATTATTGTCAGGAAGCTTGCCGATATCCTCCGACACGATCGCATCGACAATCGCATCGGACTGGCGCTTCATGTCCTGCGCAGAGCCCAGCGCGGCACGATAACCCGTTACGACAATGTCTGGAACCGACGCGGAATCGATCGTCTCCTCGCCTTTCTTCTTTGCCGAAGCCGCGTTACCGCCTGCATCCTGCGCCATGGCCGGCGCAGCCAGCAGAAGCGATGCGAGCGACGTTGATCCAAGTAGTGCCACTGCCTTGAAATTCATGATTATCCTCCCTTTGTTTATTGCTATGCAGGCCGCGCGAAGCTGCGTTCCGACTGTCCATGCAGCGGAAATTCAAAATCATCCGATGGTGATCGAGCTGTTCAGCTCTCGTGTGGCGTGATCGTCAGCGGGACACCTCCGGCCTGATCGGCCATGCAGTGATATCCATGATTGCCGGTGCGCCGCGCGCAGAAGCGCTCCAGCGCAGGGTTCCTGAACCGCGAAAGAAGCGATCAGTGATCGTCTGCTCACCATCGTTGATGAACAGCTCGACGATCGATTCATCCACAAGCAGGCGAAGAGACACCCTGCCCTTACTCAGGTCAACCGGCGCCACATGACGGTTTGCAAACCCGTCGTGGAAATGTGGACCAGAGCGCGAACGATCGATGAAGACCTCGTTCACCGTCGGATTGACGCCGATCACCATCTGATAACCCTCGCCATCGGTCAGCGTGATCGCCACCTGCTCGCTTTGTCCCAATGAAAGATTGGCCTGAAGATCAATGGCACCACCCTCGACGGGGAGCGGAACGGGTTCTTCGCCCAGCGACAATTGACGCACGGCCTGTTTGCCGCCTCGCAACTGTTCCAGTTCCTGCACCGGCCGCTGCGTCAGCCGATAGCCCTCGGCGGTTTTCCTCAGGGAAATGCTGCGCGGTACAGTCATGATGCCGCGGGCGGGATAGGTGGGTATCGCCTCGGCATAACGCCAGTCATTGGCCCATCCGATCCAGATGCGGCGAGGGTCGTCCTTGGGAAGATCATTCCAGGCGACCGCCGCGTAGAAATCGGCGCCATAATCCGTCCAGACCGGTTCCCCGCCCCACCCTTCGACAGGCGTGAAGCGACGACCATCAAAGTCGCCCACGAAATATTGGCCGCCCGAACCGCCGCCCACAGCCTGGTCGCCCAGATTGACGCTGAGCACCCAGCGCTGCTCTCCGGGCTTTCCGCCTTCGACGGGAAGGAGATTGAGATCGGGGCATTCCCAATTTCGTCCCCGGCCGCCCGCCGGACCGAAACTGCTGGCAAAGGTCCATTGCCTGAGATTGGGTGACGTGAAGATGACGGCGCGGTTTTCGGTCGCCATGACAGCGACCATGACCCATGACTTTGTCGGTTCATGCCAGAAGATCTTGGGATCCCGAAATTCCGGAGATCCCACACTCAGCACCTCGCCATGTACGGTCCATGTTCGTCCGCGGTCATTGCTGTAGGCAAGATATTGGGACTGCAGCTTGGCTTTGGGATTATGACCGGTGTAGACCGCGATCATCGGCGGCTTACCGTCACGGCCCAGGCCACTGCTATTCTTCCAGTCGATCACTGCGCTGCCGGAAAACGCCATGACGTCGGCGGTCTCCGGGATGGCGACCGGCAATTCCTCCCAGGTCACAAGATCCCGGCTGACGGCATGACCCCAACTCATATGCCCCCAGCGGTCACCATGGGGATTATATTGATAGAAGAGATGATATTCGCCTTCGAAATAGACCAGACCGTTGGGGTCATTCATCCAGTTGCGCTTGGGCGCGAAATGATATGCCGGGCGAGGATCGGCTCGCTGCGCCTGGGTTGCGGCCGGAACCATCAGAGCTGTAGCGGTTATCAAGAAAAGCGTCCTGATCATGCCTGCGCACTCCCAAGGTCCATGTCTTCGAGCGCGACACCGTTGGTTTCGGGCATCGCCTTCCAGGTCCAGATGAACTGGAGCAGCATCATCGCGCCAAAGAAGGCAAAGACCCAACCACCGACCTGGGCTGCAAATACGGGAAAGGCCCAAGTGATCGCAGCAGCCATGACCCAATGGGTCGTGCTGCCAAGCGCCTGCCCCTTGCCGCGCACCGCGCTGGGAAAAACCTCGGAAATGAACACCCAGATGACAGCGCCTTGCGACACGGCAAAGGCGGCGATGAAACCCAACAGACCAACAAGGATCAACGTGCCGTCGGGATCAGAGCTTTCCAGCTGATAGCCCACGAGAAGCAGGGCTACGGCACATAGGATCGACCCGGTGTACAGGAGTGGCTTGCGACCGAAGCGATCGATCAGAAACAGCGCCAAGATGGTAAAAACCAGATTGGTGCCGCCAATGGCGATAGACTGCAGCAGCGCGCTGTCAGAGCCTGCACCGGCCAGTTCAAAGACACGCGGCGCGTAATAAAGCAGCGCGTTGATACCGGAGAGCTGGTTGAACATGGCAATTGCGATGGCGCAGGCGACCGGGCGAGCATAGGCGGACTGAAACAGGCCCGGTGCGATGGATCGATCAAGACGGGCCTCGGCCTCCTGGATATGACGAAGTTCATCCGTCGGATCGAGAAATCCCAGCCTTTTCATGACGCCCAGCGCCTGCGGCGCCCGCCCATGAATCGCCAGCCAGCGCGGGCTTTCCGGCAATAGGAGACTAACGCCAAGAAACAGTGCTGATGGAAGGGTGACGATGCCGAACATCCACCGCCAGGCGGTCTCCGCAGCGGCGAGATTGGCGATCAGGTAATTGGATAGAAAAGCAATCAAAATGCCCATCACGATGTTGAGCTGGTTCAGCGCAACCAACCGCCCTCTGAAACGCGCTGGAGAGACTTCGGCAATATAGATCGGTGTAACCACCGAGGCAGCGCCGATTGCCAGACCTCCAAGGAACCGAAAGGCTAGGAGCGTGCCCCAGCTGCCCGCTAGCCCCGTGCCGAGCGACGACACAACGTAGCAGATCGCGACCGCAAGCATGACCGCGCGCCGACCGAACCGGTCAGCCGGCGCGCCCGCCACCAGCGAGCCGAGTACGGTACCGATAAGAGCGGATGCAACCGTAAAGCCCAGCATGCCATCGCTCAGGCCAAACCGCGCCTGCAGCGCCGAGGTCGTGCCAGAAATCACGGCAGTATCAAAACCAAACAATAGGCCACCAAGCGCCGCGCCCGCTGCGCTCAGGACGATTGCACCTGTCACCCGAGCGTCGCTCGGCGCTGCCATCCTGTGAGCCGCGTGATCCGATAGGGAGGGACTATGCAAGTGCAGCTCCTGAGAGAGAGGATTGATTGGAAGATGACGGAAGTTTGACAGACCAGTGCATCGGCCACTGGCGTGTCGCGGTCCGATAGGCGAGCGCGAGCGCGCCGGTCAGTCCCGCCGATGCACCCGCCGTGGGCGCTGCGATATAGTCGTCCATTTCGAGGGCGCGCATACTGGCGTCATAGCCGGCAAGTTTACCGATCAGAGCGCGCCGGACGCGCTGGTACATGCCGGGAGATTCCATGACGCCACCGCCGATGATGATACGGTCGGGTCGCACGATGTAGGTCAATGTCGCGCACAGTCCGGCAAGATAGTCCGCTTCAATCTCCCAGCCAGGATGATCTGGGGGAAGTTGCTCAGCTGGAACACCCCAGCGGGCGCGCATTGCTGGGCCGCAAGCCAGACCTTCAAGGCAATCGCCATGAAAAGGACAAATGCCCGCAAAAAGCTCATCGCCAGCAGCACGCGGCAGTCGGATATGCCCCGCCTCGGGATGATTGGCACCGCCATGGGGCGCACCGTCGATCAGCAGCCCCACGCCAATGCCGGTCCCAACCGTCACATAACAGAAGGTGTCGAGACCCTGCCCGCTGCCGAACAGCTTTTCGCCGACGGCCGCACAGTTGACATCGGTATCGAGCGCCATCGGCGCATCGATCGTCCGGGCAAAATGACCAAGCAGGTCGACATCCTGCCATCCCGCCTTGGGCGTCGATGTGATCGAGCCATAATCCTGCGCGACTGGATTGAGAGATAGGGGACCAAAGCTGCCGATCGAAAAAGCGGACAACCGTCCCAGGTCCAGTTCGGCCTGCTCGAAGAAAGCGCTGGCCTCGCCCAGCGTATCTGCAGGGATTATAGTGGCGATCCGTTGCTGCCGGATGATGCGCCCATTGCGGTCGGCAATGCCGCAGAGGAATTTCGTCCCCCCCGCTTCGATACCGCCCAGAAGAAGATTGTCATTCTGCATGTTTTACTCGCACGACAAGCTGTTCCGCACCCAACAGGGCCGAGGAGGAAGCTTTAAGGAGGAAGAATTGACTGCGAGCGTGGCGCGCCGCCTGCTCCACACACGACCAGAAGCAGGACACCTTCGAGGCGCCATGCAATCTGCGGAACAAATTATGTGGATCGGCCTTCACGATCATCCTCTTCCCTGTTCTGCAGCACGTATTCGTGCTTGCAAGCCGCCCTTGCGACTCCATTAAATCTACAAATGTGATTTAGTCTGTCAATCACATTCTTTGCGATTGTGAGAGGGCCCCGTACATCCCAAAAAAATGGGGGAGGATCTGGGCTGAAAGCCCCTCTCCTCCCCCCTTACATTTCCAGCGTGCAGTCTGGAAACTGGGCACTTCCCGTCCGGTTTGGACGAGCTTTGTCGGATTGGTCAGGCGCTCGCAATCGAAGAAAGGAGAGGTTCTCAGCCGCTGCGCGCCCGCAGGTCCGAATGAAGCCAAGTGACAAGGAACTATGCTGCCCGCTCTGCCATAGTCTCAAGTTCGAATCCGCTACCTGACAGACTAGATCTATCAATGTGATTTAGTCTGTCAAGCAGCTCTTGCCGTCACTCGCCCTTGCCAATTGCAGCAATGCTGTTCCAAAACTACCGCCCCTATCGCGCATCATCTTGCTGCCGGTAAAATGAGCGGAGTCGAAGGTGAATAAGCGTGGCAGCAATGCGGTGGGCGTGCGGCGGTATAATGAGCGCCTCATTCTCGCGACGATACGACGGCTCAACGGTGCCTCCAAAGCCGACCTTTCCCGGATAACCGGCCTCTCACCGCAGGCAGCTGTCCGAATTGTCGAAAGCCTTGCTGAGGAAGGGCGACTGATAAAGGCCGGAAAGCGCACAGGAGGCATGGGACAGCCATCGATTATCTACCGGATCAACGGAGGCAGTGGTTGCACCATCGGAGCTGAGATCGGCCGCGACCGGCTGGTTTGCACCATGCTCGATTTTGATGGCCGCATCATCGCCTGCGAAAGCACGACCACATCCTATCCCAGCCCCACCAGTGCTGTGGAGCATATCCAACGCTTTGCGCAAAAACATATGCCGCAGCTAAGGGAAGAACAGCGCGAAGGCTTTCTGGGTTTCGGCATCGCCATGCCCTGGTTCATCGGCGAATGGCGCGAAGAGGCGGGCATCGCGGCTCAGCAGGCCGCTGCCTGGGCAGCACCAGAGCTCGAAGAGTTTTTCCAGAAGGAATTGGATGGCCCGGTCATCTTCGAAAATGACGGCAATGCAGGCGCTCTTGCCGAACTCATGTCGGGATCAGCCGCAGGTCTGACCAATTTCCTCTATGTCCATATCGGAAGTTTCGTTGGCGGTGGCCTTATCCTGAATGGAGAGATCAAGCGCGGCAAAAACGGCAATGCTGGGGCTCTTGCCTCAATGCCAATTCCTCAAGGCACCAGCACGGACTTCCTGCTACACGCCGCCTCCCTGTACCAGATGATAACCAGCGGGCAGGACGAACATAATCCGGCTTGGGAAGCTTGGCTGAAACGCTGCGCTGAGGCGCTGGCATTCGTAATTATTAGCGCGAACAGTCTCCTAGACCTTGATGCCGTGGTCATCGGGGGCGGACTATCACATGCCCAGCTACGCACCCTTTCAGAACGCGTCAAAAATACTATCCAAAAGACCGCCCCCCGCGATTTTTTCTGTCCAGAGCTGAAGATTGGCGAGAATGGGGAAAAGGCTCCTGCGATGGGCGCTGGCCTGCTTCCGCTATTCTCTACCTACGCACCAAACCTGATTTCCTTGCTCAAAGTCGATGCCGTCGCCTCCTTGACGGAAGTATAATCCTCAATTCGTCTAAACCAGATGTTCTCATCTTTGGAATTGCAAAGCCGCGCCCGTCACATTCCAATTTAGCCTATCGGCGGCTAAAGCACACGATCAGAAAAATGATGATTGCAGTTCAATGCAATCATTATGGCATTAGCGGAACAATAGTTGCATCGCATCTACGGTGAATTTGAACCCCAGGATGAAGGCATTCCGGATGTTCCGCGTGCGATCGGGGGCCCCGGTCTGGTCAGGATGCAGAATATATTGCAGGTTGGGCGACAGACGGATTGCCGGGTTGACCTGAAATCCATAGGCCAGCTCCATCATATATTGATGGCGACGAATATCGGCGCGCCCGCCCGCCGCAACCCGCGCGGCGCTCATCCGCTGCATCGCCAAGTCGCTGAAACGCTGATCGTTGATGGCGAAGCCGATCGTGTCCTGATCGCGCCCGGCGAAGGTGCCGGTCTGTACGATCCCCATGCCAAGATAACGGCTTTCCTCGACCTGGCCGGACAGGTTGGTCATCGCCACGCCAAAGATGCTCAGCCCCCGCGGCGAGGCGGGATCGGGACGGGTCAACTGCTGATCGAAGCGGGCATAGAGGCCCGACCGCCCATTCCGCGTCGCCGCCGGCCGCCCGGTCAAAATTGCGATGCCACCCTGATCATCCCGCAGCGGATCGGCATAGTCGCCACGATCAAACCAACCGCCCAGAATATAATGGCTCGGCAGCCGATCATCGGCGGAATCCCGGCTAAAGCTTAATTCCCAGGGTATGATCACCCCGGTTGCATTCTTCGTGCTGAAATTGAAACCATGGTCGCTTGCGCGCTTGCGGTCCGGGTTCACTTCGTAAACGCCGGTATGCAGCATGATCTGCGGCGTCACATGCAGCTTGGCATGGGCCATCCAACTGGATGCCGGGAAATAAGTGAAATTGCTGTTCTTGAAGACGAAGGTCGGGTTGCCGCAGGCCGAATTGGTCTGAAAATGGCAATAGAGCGGCGAGTTGAGGAAATGGATATTCGCCTGGCTGCGCCCAACCTCGATATCCAGTCGCCCGTCCAGGAAGCTCTGCTGCCAGGTCAATATCGCGAGATGGGTATTCTGGGTGCCATAGATTTCCTGCACTGACGTATTATTGCCGATCGCCATGGCGGCCAGATTCTTGCCATGGCGATTGGTGACGGCAAAATGAAGCGTCGCGCCATCGATCCCGATCATCCGGTCAAGATCTAGATCGGCGCCGACATAGACCTGCCCGGCATGGGCCGCGTCGCGGCGAAGCCCGCCCGAGACATTGGTCGCCGCCTCGCCGGTATAGCTGAGCGACAATGTCACCCCCTTCCCTGCCAGCGGTTGCCATTGGGCCGGCGCGTCCGATTGGACCGATGGCGGATCGACATCGGCAACCGCCTGATCCTGTGCCAGCGCGACGGGCGCGGTACAGGCCATGGCGCCGGCCATGCAGGCGGCACCCATCTTCCTGAAATACATGAATAGCCTCTCCGATTATCGTGACGCGTTCGGGGCGTCAGGCCTTGATTTTTGCTATGGGACGCTTGACCAGCCCGACCAGCAGCGCGCTCACCAGCGTGCCGGCCAGAATGGCCAGCGCATAGACGCCGACATGGGTGACCGCGCCGGGGATCGGCAGCACGAACAGCCCACCATGCGGCACCTTTAGCTCCACGCCCATCGCCATGGAGATGGCCCCGGTCACAGCCGAACCGGCCATCAGCGCCGGAATGACCCGCAGCGGATCGCGCGCGGCAAAGGGGATTGCCCCTTCGGTGATGAATGCCAGGCCGAGGACCGCGGCGGCCGCGCCGGCTTCGCGCTCTTCAGGCGTGAAGCGATTGCGGAACAGTCGAGTGGCGAGCGCAACGGCGAGCGGCGGCGTCATGCCAGCTGCCATGGTGGCCGCCATCGGTGTATAGACCTGACTGGCGATCAGGCCGACCGAGAAGGCATAGCCCGCCTTGTTGACCGGCCCGCCCATGTCGAATGCCGACATCGCGCCCAGGATCAAGCCCAGCATCAGCGCACTCGACCCCTGCATGCTGCGCAGCCAATCGGTCAGGAAAGCCAGCGCAGCGGCAACCGGCGTGCCCACGGCATAGAGCATCAGCAGACCGGTCAGCAGCGTGCCGAGCAGCGGCAGGATGAGGACCGGCTTCAATCCCTGCAAATTCTTGGGCAGCTGAATCAGGCGATTGAGCCAGTCGACGCCATAGCCCGCGATGAAGCCGGCGACGATGCCGCCGAGGAAGCCCGCGCCCAGATTGGCGGCCAGCATGCCGCCGATCATGCCCGGTGCAATGCCGGGGCGGTCCGCAACCGAATAGGCGATATAGCCCGCCAGCGCCGGCACCATCAGCACGAATCCGCCCTTGGCGCCGATTTCGAACAGGGCATAGGCCAACGTGCCCTTCGCTGCCGCATCATTGGCGTGAATACCGCCCAGCGCGAAGGCGAGCGCGATCAGCAGGCCACCCGCCACCACGAAGGGCAGCATGAAGGACACGCCGGTCATCAGATGCTTATAGGGGCCGGCGCGCTTCGCGCCCGATGTCGCGGCGGCAGAGTCGGCCGGTTGCGATGCGCTCCCCTCGCCGCCCTGTATGGTCGCTTCCGCCAGCGCCCGCTCGATCAGCTTCGCGCCACCGGTGATGGCGGGCTTGGTATTGCCGGCGAAGACGCGCTTGCCGGCAAAGCGGCTGCGATCGACCTCTCGATCGGCGGCGATCAGCACGATGTCGGCGGCAGCGATTTCCTCGGCCGTCAGCGCGTTGCCCGCGCCGACCGACCCCTGCGTCTCGACCCGAATGGCATAGCCAAGCTGGCGCGCGCCTTCGGTCAGCCCCTCGGCCGCCATGAAGGTATGGGCGATGCCGGTCGGGCAGGAGGTGATGGCGACGATGCGCGGCACGGCGCTCGACACGCCCGCTACCTTGCCCCCGTGCAGCGCGGCGACGGGATCGGCCAGAACCGCCTCCAGCGTCAGGCGGCGATGCGGGCGGTTTTCCGACGGGGCGTCGGCGCCTTCCGGTGCGATCAGCAGCAGATCGCCGTCCGCGTCGCCCGGCAAGGGATTGACGATCCCCTGTGCGGTCCGCAATTCGATTTCGATGGCCTGGCCACTGGCCTTTGCGGCCTTGCGCAGCGCTTCGCCGACCAGGACGCCGGCGACACCGGCTTCGCCGGCATCCACCACCGCGAAAATCCTGCTCATTGCGTCTCTCCCATCAGAATATCCGTCTCCACGCTGGCCGCCAGGGCTTCGATCTCGTCCCTTGTCGGCAGATGCGGTCCGGCACGGCCCAGCTTGCCGACGGCAAAGGCGGTGGATAGACGCGCGATACGATCCAGCCCCGCGCCTTCGATCAGGGCGGCGGCCAGACCGGCAACCATGGCATCGCCTGCACCGACCGTGCTTTCCACGCTGTGCGCGGTCAGGCGCGCGCGCAGCATTTCCGAGCCGGTCAGGAACAGTGCGCCCTGCGCGCCCATCGACACGGCGATCAGGTCGACGCCCCGGTCCAGCAAACCGCGCGCGACGTCGGCGATCTGATGCGGCGCATCGACCGGACCATCATGCCATTCGGCCAGTTCATGCAGATTGGGTTTCAGGATGGTCGGCAGAACCGGGCCGGCGAGTGCATGGCGAAACGCCGGGCCGCTGCTGTCGAGCAGGACGAGAGCGCCCCGCGCCCGCAGCAAGGCGGTAAGGGAGGCATAGATATCGGTCGGACAGCCGGGCGGCAGGCTGCCCGAGAGGATGACGAGATCGCCGGCCCCAACCTGTTCATCCAGCGCCGCAATGACGGCATCGATGCGCGCTTCGGTTGCCGGGGCGCCATTCATGTTGATGTCGGTCGTGCCATGGACATCGACCAGCTTCAGATTGACGCGCGTGCTACCGCCATGGCGCTGGCAGCGGTCGATGATCGACTTTTCGGCAAAAAGCGCATCGAAGGGCGCCGCATTGGCGCCGCCCAACAGGCCCATGACGGTGACGGGCACATCCCAGTCGGCCAGGCAACTGGCTGCGTTGATCCCCTTGCCGCCGGCATCCTGCCGCACGGAACGCGCGCGATGCACCTCCCCGGGAACGAGACGGTCGAGCATGACCGTCTGGTCGATCGCCGGATTGAGCGTGACGGTGAAGACGGCCATCATGCCCCCTCCCCATCCAGCGCGCGCACATCGGCGGCGCTTGTCGCGTCGAGCGCACGAGCGGCGAGCCCCTGAAGATCGCCAAGGCTGCTGGCGCGGAGCCGTGCCTTTACGGCAGGAATGTCGCGCGGGGTCATGGACAATTCATGGACCCCGAGGCCCGCCAGCAACGCCGCGCCGAACGGATCGCCGGCAATGCCGCCGCACACGCCGACCCAGCGGTCATGCCGGCGCGCGCCCTCCACGGTCATGGCGATCAGGCGCAGAACGGCCGGGTGCAGGCTGTCGGCCTCGCTCGCCAGTTCCGGATTCTGACGGTCGATGGCGAGTGCATATTGCGTCAGGTCATTGGTTCCGATCGAGAAGAAGTCCGCGTGCTCCGCCAGCGCATGGGCCTGAACAGCGGCGGCGGGGACTTCGATCATGATGCCGATGGGAACGGCCGGTGCAGCCAGTTCCGCCCGGATCGCTTCACAACGTTCCCGCAGGATCACCAGTTCGGCCGCGGATGTGATCATCGGGAACATGATCGACAGATCGCCGCCCAGCTTCGCCGCGCGATACAGGGCGCGGAGTTGCGGTTCCAGCAGGTCGGGCCGACGCAGCAACAGGCGAGCGCCACGCACCCCCAGGAAGGGATTCTCCTCCTTCGGCAGGTCGAGATGCGGCACCTGTTTGTCGCCGCCAATGTCCAGCGCACGGACGATCAGCGGCCGATCACCCAGCGCGTCGATCATCCCGCGATAAATGGCGCATTGTTCCTCCTCGCTCGGGCTGTCGCCGCGTTCGAGGAACAGGAATTCGGTGCGCATCAGCCCGACCCCCTCGCCGCCCTGTGCCATCGCGAAGGCCACCTGATCCGGGCGGTTCACATTGGCGCCGATCGCCAGATCATGTCCGTCGCTGGTCCGTGCCGGCAGAGCGCGCTCCGCCTCTTCGGCGGCGCGTCGCGCCGCGATCTCCTCGATCCAGGCGCGGGCGGAGGCAATGTCCTGCGCCGAGGGATCGAGCCAGATACGGCCGCTATCGCCATCGACGATGGCGGTCGTGCCGGCCGCCTGCGTCAGCAGATCGGCCCCGCCTGCCACGACCGACGGCAGGCCGAGCGTACGTGCCAGGATCGCGCTGTGCGACGTCGGCCCACCCAATGCGGTGGCGATACCCGCCACGCGGCGCGTGTCGAGCGTCGCCGTATCCGATGGCGACAGGTCCGTCGCCACCAGCACACAGGGCTGATCGGGCAGGTCGGCCAATGTCCCTGCGCTGAGCGCCGGATCAATCTGGGCTAGCACGCGCCGGCCGACATCGTGCAAATCGGCGGCGCGTGCAGCCAGCACCGGATTACCCAGTGCCGAAAGCTGTCCTGCCATGCGATCGATCGCCTGATGCCAGGACCAGGCGACGCCATGGCCCTCCACCATCAACTGACAGGTAAGCGTGATAAGGTCAGTATCGTCCAGCAGCCCGGCCTGCGCCGCGAAGATCGCGGCATCCCCCGCACCCAGACGGCGGGTGGTGTCATCGACCAGCGCCTTCATCTGCGCCCGGGTGCGCACCAGCGCATCGTTCAGCAGCGCGCCGCCCGCGACCAGATCGACCGGCTGGTCGGGCACGTCCAGTTCCGCCGAGGCCAGGATGTGGACGGGACCAATGGCGAGGCCGGGGCTGGCGGCGACCCCGGCGATCATCGCGGGATTGCCGGCCGGTTTCCAGCCGCGCACCGGCGCCTTCGCCTTTTCGGCGGCACGGGCGGCATCGGCGTTCTCACGAACCGTGAGCTTGGTGACGGTCCGCATGAACTGGTCCAGCGTGTTCCTGTCGCTCGCCGAAATGGTGGCGCGTTCGCCTGCCTTCAGCCCCAGTTGCAGCAGCGAGACGATACTGCGCGGATCGGCCATGTCTCCGTCGTGGCGGATGCGTATGGGCGTAGCCAGGCTCTTGGCTGCTTCCGCCCAGGCTGAGGCGGGCCGGGCATGCAGACCAGCAGGATAGTCGACCGTCCATTCGATCCGTTCGGCCAGATCCTCGGCAGCAGGCCGGGCCTCGCTGGGGTTGGCGTCTTCATGGAGGGCAGCGGCAATAGCCGCCGGATCGTCGGTGGCGAGAAGGGCCGCCAGGCGCGCCTCATCCTGAATCAGGCGGGTGAGGCGGCGCAGGATCGCGATATGACTGTCGGAACTGGCGGCGATACCGACAATGAGATGGGCGCGCTGCCCGGGATTCCACTCAATCCCTTCGCGCAGTTGCAGGACCACGATCCCGTCGTGGCGCACCAGCCCTTTGTCCTCACCCAGGCCATGGGGAATGGCGACGCCCGACCCCAGATAGGTGTTTGCCACCGCCTCCCGCCGAACCATGCTCTGTTCATAGCCGGGCGAAACGCAGCCAGCGGCGACCAATATCTGGCCGGCCTGGAGGATGGCGGCCTCCTTGTCGGACGCCTGCGCATCGATGCGGATCAGATCTTCATGGCGAAGCACACTTAGGGGGTCGGCAGTCATGGCTCTTCAGTATCCTCTCTCCTCTCAAGAAAACGTTTTCTCATGATTCTGTCAATACACTTGCATTTACCCCCTGCGATCGGCCATATCTCGGGCAGAATTAAGAGAGGATGAGGAAAACGATTTTCCCATGACGGTCGGAATCAAGGACGTAGCGCGAGTGGCCGAAGTATCGCCTGCCACCGTCTCCCGGGTACTTTCGGGGCGTGCGGTTGATCCAGCCATGCGCGACAGGGTGCTCGCAGCGGTCAGGACAACAGGCTACCGGCCCAACCTCGCGGCCCGTCGGCTCCGTTCGCGCCACAGCAACACGATCGGCCTCATCGTTGCAGATATCCGCAACCCCTTTTTCACGGCAGTGTCTCGCACGGTCGAGGATATCGCCTATGAACGCGGCCTGCGGGTTATATTGTGCAATACGGATGAAGATCCCGCCAAAGAGGCGATGTATCTCCAGTTGATGCAGGAGGAACGGGTGACAGGGGTGATCCTGGCACCCACTCGGCAAGGCGCCAAGAAGGCATCGCAGACAAAGGCAGAGCATCCCATCATCCTGATCGATCGCGTAGCAGCGACGACCACGGACTGCGTCGTGCTCGACAATGATGCGATGGCTCGCACACTGGTTGCCCATCTGCATGCGCAAGGGTTCAGATCCATTGCCGGCCTGTTCGGCGCAGCCAGCACCACGGGTGCCGAACGACGCGCCGGGTTTGAGCAGGCAGCCCAAATGATCGGCATCCCTACGCGATCCCTGTCTGTGCCGCATGGAGAGGGTGAAGCGGAGAGGCTGGTCAGCGCTCTCCTGCAAACGCCTGATCGGCCCGAAGCGATCATTGCGAGCAATGGCCTGATGCTGATGTCGGTATTGCGAGCCGCACATGCGCTGGGCCTGAGCGTTCCCGGCGACTTCGCATTGGCTGGGTTCGACAATGACAGCTGGACGGAATTTGCAGCTGATGGACTGAGCGTTATCGAACAACCCGTGGAGGAGATCGGGCGCACCGCCATGGCCATGCTGCTCGACCGTCTCGACCATCCGAACGCCGCCGCTCGTAAGGTGGTTCTGAGCGGGCGTCTCATCATCCGCGGATCTACGATCCGTCGTGAAAAATCAGCAAGCCAGAATGGGGTATGAGGATATGAAACCGCCAATCGGCAGGGACACCAGATTGTGCATGTCGCTGTCAGGCCGCCCTGGTAACGCCGGATCCCGCTTCCACAATTGCCTCTATGAGATTCTGGGGCTGGACTATGTCTATAAAAGTTTCAGTACACAGGATCTGGCAGCTGCGATCGGCGGCATCCGCGCGTTGAATGTGCGCGGCTGCGCCATTTCCATGCCGTTCAAGGAAGCGGTCATTCCTCTGATCGATGATCTTGAAAGCTCAGCCCGTGCAATCGACAGCGTCAACACCATCGTCAATGATGATGGCCGGCTGACTGGCTACAACACTGATTATGTTGCGGTTCGCCAGCTTCTCGAGAAGCGCATCGAAAAACCGGTACGTTTTCTACTCCGAGGAAGTGGTGGAATGGCGAAAGCCGTCGCGGCCGCGCTTAGAGATGCGGGCTTTGCCAACGGCACGATCATCGCGCGCAACAAAATGGCCGGGCAGGCGATCGCAGACCAATATGGCTTTTGCTGGCAGGCTGATCTACCGCCGGATAGCGCACCACTGCTGATCAATGTCACGCCATTGGGTATGGAGGGCAAGGACCGAGACGCCTTGGCGTTCCGCGCAGAGCAGATCGCGGCCTGCAGCACCGCTTTCGACGTCGTTGCCCAACCGGTCGACACCCCTTTCGTCCGCGCAGCCAGAGCTGCTCGAAAGAGCGTGATTTCCGGCGGAGAGGTCATCGTCCTGCAAGCGGTGGAGCAATTTATTCTTTACACGGGCGTGAGCCCCGGCGCCGACGATATCTATGAAGCAGCGCGATATGCCCACGGCGCAGACGTCGCTGCACGAATAGCTGATTAAGCCCCCTCCCCCTCAATGCAAAGGCCTACCATGCAAGCCATCTCCCTCAGCCGTTTCCTGATCGAGCAGCAACGCCAGGCCCAGGCTTTGCCAGGAGAATTGCGCCTGCTCATCGAAACGGTCGCACGCGCCTGCAAGACGATCAGTCACGCGGTATCCAAGGGCGCACTGGGTGAAGTTCTTGGTAGCCTGGGCAGCGAGAATGTTCAGGGAGAGGTTCAGAAAAAGCTCGATGTCATTGCCAACGAGCTATTGCTCGATGCCAATGAATGGGGTGGCCATCTGGCAGCCATGGCTTCCGAGGAGATGGAGACCCTCTACCCTATCCCCAACCGCTATCCCAAAGGCGAATATCTGCTGCTGTTCGATCCGATCGACGGCTCAAGCAACATTGATGTCGACCTGAGCGTCGGAACGATCTTCTCCGTACTCAAGGCACCCGAAAATGCTTCAGGGCGCGAGGTAACAGAGCAGGACTTTCTGCAAGCCGGCATACATCAGGTCGCAGCCGGCTATGCCATATATGGACCACAAACGCTGCTGGTTCTGACAATTGGATCTGGCGTCTATGAATTCACTCTCGATCGTGAAATCGGCTCATGGCGGATGACCGACGGCCCCATGCAGATGCCCAAGGGCAATCGCGAATTTGCCATAAACATGGCGCGTCGCCGCCAATGGTCGCCGCAAATCATACGCTATGTCGACGAACGAATTCAGGGGGTGGAAGGGCCTTTGGGCAAGGACTATAACATGCGCTGGACGGCCTCGATGGTGGCCGATGTACACCGCATCCTGAAAAGAGGGGGTATCTTCCTTTATCCTAAAGATGCCCGCCCGGATGGTACGGCCAGACTACGCCTGATGTACGAGGCAAATCCGATGGCCTTTCTGGTAGAGCAGGCAGGCGGCGCAGCCATCGACGGCGAACAGCGACTGATGGAAGTCCTGCCGTCAAAACTTCATCAGCGCATTGGGGTGATTCTGGGTGACAAGGAGGAAGTCACATCACTGCTGAGGGACTGAACACCCAAAAACAAAAAGGCGCCTCTCCGCATAATATACGTAATTTCAAAAAGTTAAATCAAAAAAAAGCGTCAACCATCCAATCCTGCCAGCGATCTTGACGCAACTAAATCACATATATAGATTTAGTTGCGTCGATCATGGAAAGCATGACGCCGCACAGGATGGAGAGGGTGATGAAGGTGCATTCCGTCAGACGCAGTTATCTGACCGGCACGCAGATATCGCGAGCCTCTCCCTCCACCTGAATGCAATCAAAACATCGTTGCAATGCACCACGAGCGTGCATGCCAACGACAATCAAAAAACAAAAAAGTTTGAGAGAGGAGTAGGCCGGTGGCGATTACCCCCTTTTATTCACGCAGACAAACATTGGAAATGCTCGCCGCCTTTCCAATGCTTTCATCCTGCGGCAGCGAAGCAGAACCTGCAATTGGCGCAATGCCTGTATCGAGTGGAACCCCCGATTCTACTGGTTTACCAACGGCAACCCCGATTAGCGAACGACCACGATATCATATCGCGGCCCCGGCAGGAGGCTGGATCAACGACCCACAGCGCCCTGTGCGAATGGGAGATCGCTGGACAATTTGGGCGCTCTTCAATCCAACCTATCCCACCGATGGCACTGAATGGCGCCGCTGGACCTCAACAGACCTCGTCGCTTGGCAGGATCAAGGTATATCGATCCCACGCCGCACAACATCCTTTGGAGACATCTGGACCGGGAGCGCGCTTGTCGATGTCACCAATACTGCCGGATTCGGCCCCGGCGCACTGATCGCGCTCGTTACAATGCCCGCAGACAATGCCGCCGGGCAAAACCAGTCCTGCGCACTCTGGTACTCTCTTGATGAGGGTGCCAGCTTCACCTTTCACGACATCGTGCTACCCAATTTCCCAGGCAACAGGCAGTTTCGCGACCCCACGGTTTTCTGGCATGAGACCAGCGGCAATTGGATTATGACGCTGTCAGAGGAAGGCAAGATCGGCATCTACACTTCGCCAGATCTCAAGCACTGGACTTATTCCAGCGGTTTTCTGTCAACGGTCGTCGGTGGCGTGATGGAATGCTCGCATCTCTTCAAACTGCATCTATACAATCCAGATGGCACAACTTCGGCAGATAAATGGGTTTTGCTGGTAGGCGGAGATGGGACGGCTTCCGGCTTCACGGGTGGAACCTGGTATTGGGTAGGCGAATTCGATGGCACGACCTTCACGGCCAGCGCTCCCGACGGCCAATGGCTAGATGGCGGAGCTGATTTTTACGCGGCCGTTATATGGAATGACCCTCAAGCTGCCGATCCCATTGCTTGTGCATACTCAATGGGATGGATGAACAACTGGGCATATGCAAACCAACTACCAGCAACCCACGATTATCGAGGTCAACTCAGCATTGTTCGCGAATTGCGCTTACGACTGATCAACAATGCACCGCGGCTTTCTAGCACCCCTCTACCAGCACAGAACAAGATATTCGCGCTTACTGCCCAGGGCTCTGATCAGACGATTGCAGATGGTTATGATTATATCTGGCCCGACAATGCTAGAATGGTTGCGGGGCGGATCGACCTCACGCTCAACCGGATCGGATCGGCTTGGCCATCAATAGTGTGGCTATCCGTCCGCGGAGGTTCCGGTTACTCCACTCAGATCTGCTTTGAGCTAGGTAATAATAGGGCATTTATCAGACGCGTGACCAGTGGCCCTGAAGCGCCTGACAGCGAGGCGTGGCGCCTAGATCGAAGTCTGCCATGCGATTTTTCGGAAGGTGTAGTAGACGTTAGCTTATTTATCGACATTTCGTCCGTAGAATTATTTGTAAACAATGGAGAAGCTACGCTATCTCAGCTTATCAACGCGCGCATAGCCGACACGTCTTTGAATCTAACGACTGTACACGGCAGTGTGCTGGTATCAAAAGTTTCAATATCAAGTTACATCTAGCGGCATACATCATCGAACAATTACGTACCGACGTCAGCATATGGAATTTCATGTGAACATAAGCTAACCAATAACTGCTTCTTCCGTCAGTTTGCTCCGCGCCACCTTAAGATGAATCGTCATCATCCTGATGGCGTGGCTTGTCCGGGCACGATCAGGTCCTAAAGCCCAAGACCACGGCCTAGCGAGCGGCCGAGATGCCGCTGGAGATCCTGCGACAGCGATTGA
>NZ_JBXGSI010000037.1:0-23572 GCF_056790315.1 Sphingobium sp. VMM | reverse complement strand
AGGTGGGCGCAGGACAACCTTGACCAAAGAGGAGGGCTCAGCCTCCCGTTTCATCACAGGAGGACGGATGCCCGATATCGACCGGCGGAGCGCGTTGACCGGGGCTGCGGCCCTGCTGGGCGCCAGCCTCGCTCGCCCGGCGCATGCCGCCACCGCCAGCATCGTGACCACCCGCAAGGGCCGGGTCGCCGGCACCCGCGAGGGTGGCCTCCATGTCTTTCGCGGCCTGCGCTATGGTCAGGATACCGCGCCGCGCCGCTTTCAGGCACCGCTTGCGCCCGATGGCTGGACCGGCACGGCCGATGCCAGCGCCTTCGCGCCCTCCTGTCCGCAACAGGGGCGGCAGGAGCCGGAGAGCGAAGATTGCCTGTTCCTCAATATCTGGACCCCCGGCCCGGACCCGCGCGCCAGGCGGCCGGTGATGCTCTATATCCATGGCGGCGCCTATTCCAACGGCTCCGTGGTCGATCCGCTGACCTATGGCGACCGGCTCGCGGCGCAGGGCGATGTCGTGGTGGTGACCGTCAACCACCGGCTCAACATCTTCGGCTATCTCTATCTCGCCCGGCTCGATCCGCGCTTCGCCGACAGCGGCAATGCAGGCCAGCTCGACCTTATCCTCGCGCTGCAATGGGTGCGCGACAATATCGCGGCCTTTGGCGGCGACCCCGGCAATATCCTGGTCTTCGGTCAGTCGGGCGGCGGCGCCAAGATCGCGACGATGATGGCAATGCCGGCCGCTATCGGCCTGTTCCATCGCGCCATCACCATGAGCGGGCAGCAGGTGACGGCTTCCGGCCCGCTCAACGCGACGAAGCGGGCGCAGGCATATCTCGCCCGACTGGGCGTGAAGGCCGATGACCTGTCATCCTTGCTGTCACGATCGACCGCGCAACTTGTGGAGGGGCTGGCAGCGCAAGACCCGATCTTGGGCGGCGGCCTTTACATGGGGCCGGTGCTCGACATGACGCATCTTGCGCGCCATCCCTTCTGGCCCGATGCGCCGCCCCAGTCGCAGGCGATCCCGATGATGCTGGGCAACACCCATGACGAGACCCGTGCCTTCATCGATCCCCATGGCTCCAGGCTCCAGGGGCTGGATTGGTCCAACCTCGCCGCCCGGATGGCGCCGGAACTGCGCATGGACCTTTCGCCCGAATGGATCGTTGCCCAATATCGCGCGCGCTATCCCGACTGGTCGGCGGAGCGCATCTTCTACGCCGCGACCACGGCCGGGCGCAGCTGGCCGGGGCAGGTGCTGGAGGCGGAGGCGCGCGCCCGCGCCGATGCGCCGACCTGGGTCTATCAGGTCGACTTTGCCTCGCCGACCCAGCCCGAACGCGGCGCGCCGCACACCATGGATATCGCGCTCGCCTTCGGTACGCTCGATGCGCCGGGCAGTTTCACCGGCACGGGTGCAGGTGCGCAGGCTGCGTCGCGCGCGCTGATGCAGCGTTTCCTGGCCTTCGCTCGGCGCGGTGATCCCAATGGCAGCGGAATGGCGCCCTGGCCGCAATATCGGCTGGACGAACGCCAGACGATGATCATCGATCTCGACAGCCATGTGGAAAGCGATCCGCGCGGCTGGGAGCGGGAACTCTTCGCCCGCGTCCCCTATATCCAGCCGGGTAGCTGAACGCTGTTCGTTGCCGGGCCGCAACCAAAAGGGGGCGGGCGCGTTGAGTCCGCCCATGCAGTTGGAGGAACCGCATGGATACCCAGGATGTCGATTATGTCTCGGAACGCGGCGAGCTGCATTTTCTCGCCGCTCTGGTCGATGAGCTGATGCGCCGGCTGATGCTGTCGGGCGTGCTCAGCCAGGCCGAACTCAACGCGATCGAGGCGGATGTCGCCAAGCGCATCGGCAATGTGCCGCGCGCCTGGTAACTTATCGGGTCAGTGAACCACCGGATAGCTGATGATCAGTGCCAGCGGTTCCTTGCCGACCTGCCGGATGCCGACCTTGGCATCCTTGTAGAGATAGGCAGCCATGCCCGGTGTCAGCGGTTTTTCCACGCCGTCGGACGTCACCACGCCTTCGCCCGACAGGACATAATAGACCTCGTCATGGGCGATTGGATGGACGCCGATCGCCGCGCCGACATGCAGCACGCGCTTGCGGAATTCCATGCTGCGCGGCTGCGGCACGGCGTCGCTGATGCGATAGGCGGTCGACATGCCGATCTCGCCATGGGGCGGCGGCTCGTCCCGCATCACCTCGCGCTCGTCGACGATCACCATCGGCGGCGCTGCGGCCGCCGCCAGCAACAGCATCAGGCTCATGGCTTTGGCTCCTGTCGCATCATCTTGTCGCGGTCCGACAGATGCTCGGTCGTCTCGTCCTTCTGGCCGGGATAACGCCCCGATTTCGGCTCCATCGTGTCGAGGTTCCAGTCGTCCTCGACAAAGGGCGCGCGGGTCGCCGCGAATTTGGGATAGCCGCCCACCTGCTTCTCATTGTCGATGATCTCGCCGCGCCCTTCGGCGACGAAGAACAGCACGCGCAGATCATCGGCATCCCGGTCCCAGGGGCGGGCGCCCGCACGCCACAGCACATGGGTCTCGACATCGCGCACCGGCAGAACGTCCAGCCCCTGCCACCAGGTCGGCGGCGTCTGCGTCTCGATCAGCTTCGCCTTGGTCTCGCCATAGCGGCCGAACATCGGCAATGGCTTGCCGAACTTGTCGACGGCCAGATTGTCCTTGCCATAATATTCCAGGTCGCCATCGCCACCCAAGGTCAGGAAGGGCAGGCCGGTCGCGGTCGATACGCCGCCGCGCATGACATTGCCGACCGCCGCCAGCTTGCCATTCTGATAGGGATGCTCGCCCCATTCCAGCGCCATCAGGTTGTAATGCACGCCGCGCTCGCCCGGATCATAGATGATATTGTTGACCACGGCGGCATGGACGCCGCCCTTCAGCAGCGGGTTGCGCTCGACATTATGGGCGTAGACGTTGCGATAAATCAGGATGTTGGTCGCATTGTCGTGGATCAACGTCCCCTTGCTATGCTCACCCTTGGGATGGCTGGCATTGGCCAGGCCCTCGGCCGCCAGATTATAGGAAAAGGTGATGTTATGCGCCGTGTTGGCGCGCCATTCGTCGGGCGTCTTGCCATTGAAGCGCGGGCCGGACGCCGACATATTCTCGTCGATCGCCCAGGTGAAGCTGCAATGGTCGACGATGATGTCATGGCCGCCGACCACCGACATGGCATCCGCTTCCCATCCGCTCAGCAGCGGCTGGTCGTCCACCCCGGTGCGCACGCGGATATGGCGCATGATGACGTCATGGGTGGCGATGTCGATGCCCGACCGGATCAGGGTGATGCCGGGGGAAGGGGCGGTCTGGCCGGCAATGGTCAGATAGGGTTCGCGGATGGTGATGGTCTGGCGCGCCATGTCGATGACGCCGCCCACCTCGAACACGACGATGCGCGGGCCCTTTGCCTCCAGTGCCGCCTTCAGGCTGCCGGGGCCATCGGCCGCCAGCGTGGTCACGCGGATGACGCGGCCCCCTCGGCCGCCGGGCGTGGTCGATGCCCAGCCGACGGCGCCCGGAAACGCAGTCGTTGCGCTGGATGCGCTGGTCTTGGCCGAGGCGGCGGATAGGGTTGCGGGCAGGGGGATCAGGGCAAGGCCGGCAAGCGGCAGGGCGATCAGTCTGGCGGTTATTTTCATGCTTCCGAAGGCTCCTCTCCTGGCCAGACTTGCACCGTGGCGGCGATGATGCAAGCAATTTGACACCGGTGTCGAATCTGTTTGCAATCATTGTGGCAGCGAGGCGAAGGCGCGGGCTGCGCTCCGTCATTCTACGTCATGTGGCCCATATTGCGGTGCAAAATGGCTCGATATGGACGCTTTTCCGACAAGGGGGCGCGGAAAATCGCCGCGAGCGCTGGCCTGACAGCTTCAGACATAATTGCCGCAATGATCATTGACATTGATCCGCAGTCGGGTCACAAGCTTCTGACACCGGTGTCTTCAAGGGGACAACATCGGGCCGCACCCCCAAAGAGGCGTGGCGGAAATATGGAGGGATGTTTCTATGATTGCGTTCGTACAGGCTTCGTCCGCCCGGAAATGGCTGTCCGCAGCCTCGACCCTGGCATGCGCCATCGCCTGCGTTTCCGCCGCTCAGGCACAGGCTCAGTCCGTGCAGGGCGATGCCGCGGTTGCGCCGGATCAGGGGCAGGCGGATGCCGCAGCCCAGGAATCCGACATCATCGTCACCGGTTTCCGCCAGTCGCTGGGCGCGGCGATCAACCTCAAGCGTCAGTCGGTCAGTTCGGTCGATGCGATCGTGGCGGAGGATATAGCCAAGTTCCCCGACCAGAATCTCGCCGAATCCCTGCAGCGCATCCCCGGCATCTCGATCCAGCGTGACGGCGGCGAAGGGCGCGCGATCACCGTGCGCGGCCTGGGCGCGCAGTTCACCCGCGTGCGCGTCAACGGGCTGGAAACGGTCGCCACCTCGACCGATGGTGCCAGCTCGAACCGCGATCGTTCCTTCGATTTCAATGTCTTCGCGTCAGAGCTGTTCAGTTCGCTGGTCGTTCACAAGACCGCCGAAGCCTCGCTGGACGAAGGCTCGCTCGGCGCCGTGGTCGATCTCAACACCGGCAATCCGCTCGGTGGCAAGGAAGGTCTGACCCTCGTCGGTTCGGCGACCGCTTCCTATAATGATCTGGCCAAGAATTGGGGGCCGCGTCTGGCCGGCATCGCATCCTGGAAATCGGCCGACGGCCGCTTCGGCGTCGCCCTGTCGGCGGCCTATTCGACGCTCGATACCAAGGAACTGGGCAATAACAGCGTGCGCTGGGCCCAGGCCCGCTTCGACAATGTCGATGGCACCGCCTGCTTCACCCAGCCCAATTCGGGCGGTTCCTATATTCCGAGCCCAGCCTGTAACGATGCCGCGCTGTCCTTCCATCCCCGCATTCCGCGCTATGGCGAGGTGCGTCATGATCGCGAGCGGCTCGGCCTGACCGGATCGGTGCAGTTCGCCCCGACCGATGCGACCAAGATCTCGATCGATGGCCTCTATTCGCGCTTCAAGGAAACCCGTGAGGAGAAGTGGGGCGAGGTGCTGCTGCGCTCCAACGAGCGGTCGATCAATGTCGTCAATCCGGTCTATGACGATAATGGCAACATGATCTCGGCCACGCTCAACGATGCCTGGGTCCGCACTGAACATTATCTGCGCAAGTCGAGCACCGAATTCTATCAGGTCGGCGGCACCTGGGACCAGGATGTGACGGACAAGTTCCGCTTCACCCTGCTGGGCGGCCTGTCCAAGTCCAACGCCGACATTCCGGTCGAAACCACGGTGGTCTTCGATGATCGCGATGCCCAGGGTTATAGCTATGACTATAGCGACATGAAGCATCCCAAGCTGACCTTCGGCTCCAGCGTGACCGATCCGGCCAATTTCCAACTCGCCGAAATCCGCGACCGTCCGTCCAACACCACCAACCGGTTCAAGACCGCGCAGTTGCGCACCGAATGGGACGCGGCGGAGGGGCTGACCGTGAAGGTCGGTTCGATGTGGCGCCGGTTCGACTTCAAGACCGTCGGCTATCAGCGCGATACCGCCGTCTGCGGCAATGGCGGCAAGGATCTGGTGCTGGGCACCATTACCTGCTCGCCGACCAGCCTGTTCGGCCCGAGCGCCGTCTATGGTTTCCAGGCCACGCCGGAATTGAGCGAACTCTTCACCCTGGGCAAGGCGGGCCAACCGTCGGGCACCACCACCCAGTGGCTGATCCCCAATCTGGACGCGGCGACCGCCTATACCAAACTCTATGACCGCGCGCTGGCGCTGGACGTCGGCAACAACCGGTCGGTGCGCGAAGAAGTGACCGGCGGCTATTTCCAGTTCGATGCCAAGGGCGACCTGTTCGGCCTCGAATATGCGCTGAACGCGGGCATGCGCTATGCCAAGACCGACCAGCGCTCGACCGGCCTCAATGGCGGCATCCCGGTCACGATCAAGCGCAGCTATGAGGATTGGCTGCCGGCCGCCAACCTGGCCCTGTTCCCGACCGACAAGCTGGTCATTCGCGCGGCGGTGGCCGATGTGATGACCCGCCCGACGCTGGGCAGCCTGACGCCGGGCGGTTCGGCCGACGGCTTCCAGTATCGCGTCAGCTACGGTAACCCCTATCTCAACCCCTATCGCGCGACCGCCTATGACCTGGCTGTCGAATGGTATTTCGCGCCCCAGTCGCTCTTCTCGGTCGCCCTGTTCAAGAAGGATGTGCAGAGCTTCCCGGTCGCCGCGACCATTTCCAACGCGACCTTCGCGGAAACCGGCCTGCCGGCTTCGGTGCTGGTCAGTTCCTCGCCCGCCGCGCTCAATCCGGCGCTGCAGGCGGAACCGATCTGGACCATCGCGACCACCGTCAACGGCACCGGCGCTTCGCTGAAGGGGGCGGAAATCGCGCTGCAACTGCCCTTCACCTTCCTGCCGTGGATCTTCAAGCATTTCGGCATCCTGGCCAACGCGACCTTCATCGACTCCAACGCCACCTATAATGTGTCGGGGCCGGCGGTCGTGCCGGGTGGCGGCCTGGTCAATGTCGCGCGGGAGAACACGTTGTTCGGTGTGTCGAAGCGGGCCTATAACGGCACCCTCTATTATGACGACAACCGCTTCAGCGCGCGCGTCTCGGCCAGCTATCGCGGGCCCTATAGCGACCAGAATAGCGGCACCGGCAACGTCTTCGAAGGCTATAATTCGACCGTCAATGTCGACGCCTCGGTCCGTTACAAGGCGACCGACTGGCTGGAATTCACCCTCGACGGCATCAACCTGACCGATGAATATCGCGGCCGCTACACCGACCTCGATGCCAATCGCAACTATGAGTACAACCATTTCGGCCGCACCTTCCAGTTTGGCGCGCGCGTGAAAATGTAGCCTGTCCCTTCGGGTCGCGCCGTCACGGGCCAGCCGCCTTCTGCACGAGGTGGCTGGCCCTTTTTCTTGGGCCGGCGGTGGGGCAGGGATGGTGCCGGGCCGACGACAGCAATAGTCCATTCACGCAATGACATTGACTCGCGTTAGCGTTCTCAAATATGGCGCCGCCAAGAATATTTGGGGGATTATATGGTGCGGTCGTCTTTCTTTTTCTCCGGGGCGGCGATCGTCGCGCTGGCAAGCCCAGCCATGGCGCAACAGGCGCCGGATGCCGATATGGACCAGGCCCGCGCCGACATCATCGTCACCGGCGAAAAGAGCGCCCGCACCCTGCAGCAGACGCCGACCAGCATCGCGGTCGTGACGCCCGAAAAGATCGAGCGCGAGGCGCTGATCACCATCCAGGATGTCTATAACCGCACCGCCAACCTGTCCGAAACCTACGGCTCGTCCGGCTTCACCATCCGCGGCATTAGCAATAGCGGCGTCGGCGCGGGCGGGCAGGCAGACGCTGCCAGCGTCTATGTCGATGGCGCACCGGTGCCCAAATGGGCGCTCTATGGCGGCCCGACCGACCTGTGGGATGTGCAGCAGGTGGAAGTGCTGCGTGGCCCGCAATCGACCATCCAGGGCCTCAACGCGCTGGCCGGCGGCATCGTCATCACCAGCAAGGATCCCTCGCTGACCCGCTGGGGCGGTGACGCGCGCGTGCTGTGGAGCGAATATGATGATCGCACCTTCTCCGCCGCGATCGGCGGACCGATCATCAAGGATGAGTTGGGCATCCGCCTGTCGGCCGAGCGCCGCAACGATCGTGGCCTCATCTACAATGTCACCCGCGACGAATATAGCGATGCGCTGGAATCGCTCAATCTGCGCGGCAAGATCAAATGGACGCCCCAGGCCATTCCGGGATTGGAGGCAGTCGCCAGCTATAATCGCGTCCGGCGCGACGGCGGCTATCTCTACGAATATGCCCGCACCGACGTGCCCAATTATTTCAATCACCGTATCGCCACGGGCGACCAGCCCAGCCGGGGCAAGATCGACAGCGACCTTGCCGTCTTCAACATCAGCTATCCGCTGGCCCAGGGGCTGAAACTGTCGAGCGTCACCTCCTGGAACCGCTCGCGCGTCCATTCGGTGATCGATACCGACGGCACGCCGCAGGATATCCAGGCGATCGACAATCGCTATAATTACCGCACCCTGACCCAGGAAATGCGCCTTAACTATGATGGCGAACGGCTGAGCGGCCTGCTGGGCGCCTGGTATTATCGCCGCACCGGCAGCATCGACCAGAATAGCCGGGTGAACATCGATACGCCGACCGCCACCATCGCCGCCCTGCTGCGCGCCAATGGCGCGACCGCGGCGCAGGCGACTTTCCTCAGCAATGCCTATGCGGCACAACTGCCGGTCATCCCGGTCGCCTATTCGGCTGACCAGCCGGAAAAGGTGGAGACGATGGCGCTGTTCGGCGATGCCCGTTTCAAGCTGACCGACCGGCTGACCCTGATCGGCGGCTTCCGCTACGATCATGAGCGCAACCGCTATGCTGCGCAAACCGTGGCGACCTTCAACGGCACGCTACCCGATGCCAATTTCCTCGGCGCGGCCTATGCCCCGATCATTTCGCTGATCAACCAGGGCGTTCTGGGGCTGGTCGACGATGCTTCCTCGCCGCTGGCGTCCAACAGCCGCAGCTTCAACGCCTTCCTGCCCAAGGCGGGGATCAGCATGGACTGGACGCCGGACCTCACCACCGCATTCACCGTCCAGCGCGCCTATCGCTCGGGCGGCTCCAGCCAGAACCCGGCCCGCGCCCTGCTCGTCGCCTATGATCCGGAATATAGCTGGAATTATGAAGGCTCGCTGCGCTCCAAATGGCTGGACGGGCGCCTGACGCTCAATGCCAATGCCTTCTACATGACGTGGAAGGACCAGCAGGTCACCGCCTATTTCGGCCAGAATGCCTATGATTATAACACGGTGAACGCGGCCGGATCGCATCTTTACGGGTTCGAGGTGGAGGCGAATGCCACTATCGCGCGCGGCATCGATCTCTATGGCTCGGTCGGCCATGTCCGCACCAAATTCACCGATTTCGTCCTGCCCGCCGGGGCGACCAGCACGGTTGACCTCACCGACACCCAATTCCCCTATGCGCCGCGCTGGACCCTGTCGGGCGGCATTAATGCGCAGTTCGGGCCGGGCTTCGTCGCCAATCTCAACGCCAATTACCGTTCGTCGGTCTTCACCGGCGTCGGTCAGGATCAGGGCCAGTACAAGGTCGGCGGCCGCACGGTCGTCAATGGCAAGATCGGTTATGAGACCGATCATTGGTCGCTGTTCGTCTTCGCACGCAACATCCTCAACGAGGATTATATGCAGTACCAATATGCCGCGATCCATCAGGCGATCCTGGGCGAACCCCAGACCGTCGGCGTCGGCGCGAGCGTCCATTGGTGATCGCACTCGCCAGCCTGCTGCTCATCGCCGGCGGCGCCCTGGGCGCGGCCCTGCTGCGCCGCTCCTGGGTGCGGCGGGATCGCTCCGTGCTTGGCCTGCTGCTGGCGGGATGGGCCATATTGATCGGCCTGCTGGTCGCTGCCTTCCTGCTGATCGGGCCGGTCAAGGGGCTGGCCTTGGGACTGGCGATGGAGGGGATCGGTGCGCTCGCCATCATCTGGTTCGGCCGGGTCCGGCGCAAGGCGGCGCGGGGGCGCGATGGCGATGTCGCGCCCGAGCCGCTGGAGGAACCGGGCCGCTTCTGGCGCGGGGTGCTCCGCGCCTTGCTCGCCGGGCCGCTCGGCATGACGGCCGCGATGGGCGTCGCCTTTTGCGTCACCGTCTATCTGCCCGGTGATCCGCGCACCCGGATCGTGCTTGGCGGCCTGTTGCTTCCGATCCTCTGGGGGCTGGCCATGACCTGGACGTTGGCGGACCGTCGCCTGCTCCGCGCCACCGCCGTGCTGGTCGGCACCAGCATCATCGGCTTCGGCCTCGCCGCCTTGGGAGGGGCCGCATGAACGACCAGAGCGTCCAGACCAACAGCCGGGCAAAGAAATGGCGTTGGCCCTTGTCGCCCGAAACGGTGCGATCGGTGCTCAGCAGCCATTCGGTGCTGGGCCTGGCCTTTGCCGCGATCATCTATATCGTCTGCCTGACCGGCACGGTCGCGGTGTTCGCGCCCGATCTGGAGCGGTGGGAAGTGCCGGCGACGCCGGTGGTGACCAGCCTGTCGGATGCCTCGGCCGCCCGCGCCATCGCCGAAGCGGCCAGGCGCGCGCCGGCCGACACCACCCTCTATCTGTCGCTGCCCACTGCGAAACAGGATGGCGCCAGCCTCACGGCCTTCAGCGCGACCTATGAGCATAAATGGGCCGTGGCGGCCGATGGTGCGCTGTCCGATCTCGAAGCGGTCTGGACCGAATTTCTGCTCCATCTCCATATCAACCTGCATCTGCCGCGCAGTTGGGGGCAGTTCATCGTCGGCCTGACCGGCGTGGCACTGCTGTCCTCCCTGGTGTCGGGCATATTGGCGCATCCGCGCGTGCTGCGCGATGCCTTCCACCTGCGCCTGGGCGGTTCGCGCCGGCTGCAGGAGGCCGATCTGCACAATCGCCTCGGCATCTGGGCCTTGCCCTTTCACTTCACTCTGGCGCTGACCGGCGCGCTGCTGGGCCTCAGCACCATCATCGTCGCGATGCTGGCGATGCTGCTCTATCGCGGCGACATGGGGAAGGTCTATGAACTCTTCCTCGATCCGCTGCCCAAGGTTGACGCGCGCGCCGTGCCCATTCCCGATATCGCCCGGCTGATCGCCGATGCCCGCGCCCGCGCGCCGGCGGCCGTGGCGGACAATATCATGGTCGAACGGCCCGGCCGCGCCGATATGCGCATCTCGATCCACAGCGGCCGGCCGCACTTGCTGACCCAGCAGGACGAGGTGCAATATGATGCGCGCGGGCAACTGCTCCATCAGGAACAGCCGCAGGATCTGGTCGCCGGCACCCGGATGCTGAGCGGCATCGGCCAGCTGCATTTCGGCTGGTTCGGCGGGCTGCCCGTGCGGATCGCCTATGGCCTGCTCGGCATTGCGCTGTGCATCGTCACCTCCAGCGGCGTGACCATCTGGCTGGCCCGCCGCCGCGATCGCGGCCGGCCCGCGCCGCAATGGGAACGGATCTGGGCAGCGATCTGCTGGGGTCAGCCGGTCATCCTCGTCCTCACCGCCGTTCTGGCCTTCGCCTTGCCGCATGTGTCGCTGCCGCTGGCCTGGCTGGGCCTCACCATTCTGTCTGTGCTGGCCGCGGGTATGGCCAAGGCGCTGCCCGGTCCGCGTCTGTCTCGCGGCCTGCAATGGGCGCTGGTCGCCGGCCTGCTGGTGGTGGCGCTGCTGCACGGCGCACCGCTGCTGGCGGGCGGGCAGGGGCTGCTGGTCGACCTGTTGCTGCTTGCCGGCGGCATCGGCCTATTGCTCGCGCTGCTGCGCAGCCGCGCTCCAGCCAAGGTCTAAGGCAGAAACTTGCCATTCCCCTCCCGTAAACGGGAGGGGCGGCGAGACTTGCGCGCGCAGCGCGCTAGTCGCAGCGGGGTGGGCTTTCGCGACGCTGCCCCGGCTTTCCTACTCGGCCCATCTCTGATCTACCCTTGGGCATGCCAGCGCTGCCCCATCGCTTTTCATACCACCCGCCTGTCGCGTGGCTGTCGCTTCATTGTCGCCTTGGTGTCGCGTCGAAGGCGCGCGGGCGTGACCCGTTTCCCCCGCCACTGTCGCGTCACAGGCGCATGACCGGCGCGTCGTGGGTGCATCACAGGCGCATTGGCCCGAAATAGCCCGCACGACACTGTGAACTTCGCCTGTCGCGTCCCGTGTCGGCCCCAATCGGCCTAAAGCGCGCGAAAACGGAAGTCGGTGAAGCGCGCTTCACCCGCACCGGCGGAATAGAGGCCGGGGCGCAGCATCAGGAAGCCGCCGCGCACATTATGGTGATAGCCCGACACTTCCATCCCCCGGTCGAACCGCTTCCAGCTCCTGCCGTCATCGCCGCTGATGTGAAAGCGGATGATATGCCGGTCGTTGGTGACGCGCATCCGCATCCGGCGGCCATGGGGGTTGGCGGGGCGGCCGCGCTCGATCCCATATTGATGGGTGACGAACCGCTCCTGGTCGAAGCCAAGCCCGCAATAAAGCTGCTCGTCATAGAAGAGCAGCAACCCGGCGACGCCACCCGGCGCGATCTCGACCGTGCATTCGAACTGATAGGCCTGGTCAGCTGCCACCAGCAGCAGCGGCGACGAACTGGAGGGGGCGGTGCCGCTGGCCTTCAGGATCAGCGATCCGTTCTCGACCCGCGCCCGCTGCGCCTCCTGCGGCGCTGGCTTGAAGAAGTTCCAGCGCGATCCGATGTGCAGCGCGCTGAAATCATCCGACAGTGGCTGCCCATGTGGTCCGGCCTGGCCGCCCCTGGGTTTGGCGATCGGCTGCGACAGGTCGCCGCCGGTCATGCGGAACCAGCCGTCCGCCGTCCATTCGACCGGGTCGAGCAAGGTCTGCCGCCCCAGCGTCCAATAGCCATTTTCATAGCCATGATAGACCGACCACCAACTGCCGTCCGGTCCCTCGACCAAGGTGGCATGGCCGCGCGACCACCATTTCTCGGCGCGATCGACGGTCCGCACGATCGGGTTGGCCGGGCAATTCTCCCACGGCCCATGGATCGACCGCGACCGGGCGGCGATCACCATATGGCCGGTCGGCGGCCCGGCCGTGCCGCCCACGGCGGTCACCAGATAGAAATAGCCTTGATGGCGCAGGATTTTGGGGCCTTCGGGCGAGAAACCCTCGACATCCCAGTCGTCGGGATAGTGCCAGGGGTCATAGACATGTTCGGGCTGGCCGACGGTCGCCAGGCCATCGTCGGTCAGGCGCACCCGGTCGCCGCCCGACAGGAACAGCCAGCGCGACCCATCCTCGCCCACCGCATGGCCGGGATCGATATGGTTGGGCAGATTGAGGTCGATCGGATCGCTCCACGGCCCCTCGATCCGGTCGGCCCAGATCACATAGCTGGTGTTGGGCGATACCTTGACCGGGATGTAGAGATAATAGCGGCCCTTGTGCTTGCACAGTTCGGGCGCCCAGACCGACCCGATATTCCGGTGGAGCGCCGGGCCGACCGGCCGCCAGTTCACCAGGTCGCGCGAATGCCAGATGATGAGGCCGGGATAGGAATCGAAGGTCGAGAAGGTCATGTAATAATCCGCGCCATCCTTGAGGATGGTGGGATCGGGATGGTCGCCCGCGATCAGCGGATTGAGGAAGCGGCCGTCGCCCAGATCGGCGATGCGCTGATGGTCGAAGCCGCGCCGCCAGTCGGGCGCGGGGGCAGGCGTGGCCGGTGGAGCAGGGGGGGCCGCCCGCGCCTCGCTCAAACCACCCGCCAGCGCCGCCGAAGCCGTCGCCAGCAATGCGTCCCGTCGGCTGACTGCCATGACCCTCTCCCGATTATTGATACCGGTTACCTAAGGGCCATGACCTGATGCTGTCAAATGGCGCGGACCTGATCCTCGTAAAGCTCCAGCGGCAGTCCGTCTGGGTCGGCGAAGAAGGTGAAGCGCCGGTCGGTATATTCGTCCACCCGCACGGGCTCGCACGCCACGCCATGGCGTTCGAGCCGGGCGACTTCTGCATCCAGGTCGCTGACGGCAAAGGCAAGGTGGCGCAGGCCACAGGCTTCCGGGCGCGAGGGACGCGGCGGCGGATTGGGGAAGGAGAAAAGCTCGATCTGCGCGCCGCCGACCGCCAGATCGCATTTCCAGCTGTCGCGTTCGGCGCGATAGACCTCGTTCAGCACGGCAAAGCCGAGAATGTCGACATAGAAACGGCGGGACCGGGCATAGTCGGACCCGATGATGGCGATATGATGGATGGCGTGCATCGCCCAGCGCTATCGCGGGATGCGCCCGTCGCGCAATGGCTATCCGGCGATCAGTGCCTGAAGATCGAGCAGCGCCCGGCCGAAGGACAGACCCTGCGGCCCCGCGACGAAGCGGGGTTCCCACTCCGGCCCGAACTTGTCCTTATAGGCGCGCAGTCCTTCAAAGCCGTAGAGCGCATTGCCATGCTGGTAGAGCAGCGCCCCCAGCTTCGACCAGAGCGGTGCCAGCCGGCGCGCCTCCAGCCCGGAAAGCGGGGCGAGGCCGAGGTTGAACCAGCGATAACCCTGTGCCTTGCCCCACAGCATCAGGTGGATGAACAGAAAGTCCATCGTGCCATAGGGCGCGCCGTCATCATGGCGCATCAGGTCGACGGACAGTTCGGACCGGTCGGCCGCGGCCCAGATATTGGCGAAGGCGACGATCCTGCCCTCCTGTCGTACCACGGCGCAGTCGAACCGTGCCATATAGGCGCGATCGAAGCGGCCGACGCTGAAGCATTTTTCCTTGTGCCCCTTGGCCTGGAGCCAATGGGCGGAAATCTCGGCCAGCCGGTCCATTTCCTGGTCCAACATGGCGGCGGGGATGATCTCGAAACTGGCGCCCTCCCGCGCCGCGCGCCGCTCGGCATAGCGCAGCGGCTTGGCGTCCGGGCCGTCCAGCGTGAAGCCGGCCAGGTCGACATGCGCTTCCTCGCCATATTTGACGATCTGCAACCCCAACTCGATCGCCAGCGGCAGCATGTCCTGGCTGATCTGGTAGAGCAGCAGGCGGCCCTGCGCGGCATCGGCCTGTTCGCGCAGCCGCCAGAGCAGGTCCGCCCATTTGCTGCGGGCGCCGACGGGATCGCCCATGACGATCCAGCTATGCCCCCTGATCTGATACATCAGGCAACAGGTGCCGCCATCCGACACCAGGAAGCGCTTGTCGCCGATATAGGCAAGATTGGCGTCGGTGCGTTCGGCCAGCGCCAGCGCGGCCTCCGGCGGGACGGCGGCATTGCTGGCCAAGGCGGGAATGGTCGCGGCCGGGCGCAGCAGGCGCCAAAGCGCCACACCGATCAGCAGGACGGCAACGGCCAGGCTGGCGCGCAGGAAGCGGGAGGCATCGGCGCGGGCGGCAAAATGCCACCAGAGGTCGTTCTGATATTCGACATGCTTATAGGCGAAGAAGCCGATCCAGACGCAGAGGCCCAGAACCACTGCGACCGTCGCCAGCCAGCCAGGGGTGAAGGCGTCGGCGATGAGCTGGGTCCGACGATAGAAGGCCGGGCGCGCCCATTGCAGCAGCGCGGCGATCAGCAGCATCGCCGCCGCTTCCTCATAATCCAGCCCCTTGAGCAGCGAGAAGATCGCGCCGGCCAGCAGCAGGATGCGGGTCAGCCAGAAGGCCCCGTCCAGCCGCCGGTAGAGGCCGGCCGACAGGATCAGCAGCGCCGCGCCGACCAGGCTGCCGGCCATGTGGGAGGCTTCGAGGAAGGGCAAGGGCACGACACTGTTGAGGGTCGCGACCCGGTGCGGGATGGCCGGGAGCGAGCCCGATACCAGCAGGATGGCGCCGCCCAGGAAGACGAGCGCCGCCGTCATGATCGGTGCGAGGCCGGTCGTGACGGCCTGCAGGCCGCGCAGGGTACGGCGCAGCGGCTGCCGCCAGCGCCAGCCCTCCTGCGCAACGATGATGCCGACCGCGATCAGCAGAGGCAGGATATAATAGACCAGTCGATAGGCGAGCAGCGCGGCGACCAGTTGCGGCCGGTCCACGCCGGGCAGGGCGGCAAGCATCACCAGTTCAAACACGCCGACGCCGCCGGGCACATGGGTCAGCAGCACGGCGACGATGGCGAGCGCATAGCCCAGGAAGAAAGCGGGCCAGGCGTGCAGGCCGACGCCGGGAACGAGGACGAACAGCGCAGCGCTGGCCGCGGCGAGATCGATCACACCGATGCCGATCTGCCAGAATATGCGCGAGGCAGGCGGCAGCGGCAGCGACATGCGGCCAAAATGCAGCATCCGTCCCTGCCGGCCGGCAAAGAGGATCAGGCCGATGATGGTCGTGAGGGTCAGGCTTCCGGCCACACGCAATGCTGGCGCGGACAGGCGAACATCGCCCACCGACAGCATCTCCGGCCGCCAGACCAGCATGGCCGCCGCCAGCGTCAGGACGCCGCCCCAGAAGGTGGCACCGGCGATCGCGACCACGCGCGCTACATCCGCAACACCCAGCCCCGCCGCGCTGTATATGCGGTAGCGTGCCGATCCGCCGGTCAGCAGCGACAGGCCCAGATTATGGCTGAGCGTATAGCTGGTGAAGGAGGCGAGCGCCGCCGTGCCATAGGGCAAGGGGCGGCCGATCGAGCGCAGCGCCAGCACGTCGTAGAAGGTGAGCGTGACATAGCTGATCGCGGTCAGCAGCAGGGCGGGGATCAGGGCTGTCGGGCCAAGTGCATGAAAGGCCGCGCGGATGTCGCGCACATGCACATCGTGCAGCAGATGGTAGAGCGCGACGAAGCCGAGCGCGGCGAGCAGCACGACCAGCCCGACCGAGAGCGCGGTGCGGTGCTGGCGCAGGAATGTCATGGCCCCCATGGCGCGTCTACCCCGTCGTGACCCGGTGCCAGAGCTGGCTACGGCAGAAGAGGCCGCCTAGGATGCAGCCGGAAATCTTCAGCTGGTCTGGCCCTTGCTGATCGATGGTTGAATAGAAGGTGCGGCCCATGTCGGGCACATAGACCCGCCCGGCCCAATGGCCCGGTCCCTTGGGGCGATAATCCTGCAACAGGGTGGTGCCGACCAGATGCGGGATGCCGGCATCGCTGGCATCGGCCAGCGCCTCGGCATTGGCATGGCTGACCCAGCCGCACAATCTGTCCTGACAGGCGCCGGTCGTGACCGTGACGCTGCCGCGCGGATTGATCCAGGAACCCAGCACCGGATCGGCCGCCATCGCCGGAACGGCGATGATCAGGCTGATGTCGGCAAGGAACAGGCGCAGGGCGTGATGCATGGGTCAGATCTTCCGGATCAATCCCTGCCGGGCGAAGGCCGCGTGCAGGACATGGTAGAGCGCATCGACATCATGGTGCAACGGGTGTCCGCCCGGCAGCGCGACGGTCTGCACATTGGGCTGGCGGAGCAAGGGGCACAGGCTGGCCGCTTCCTCCTGCCCATGAACGCAGAGCAAAGGCGCCCAGTCGAGCTTGCGCGCGGTCGGCAGGGCGTCCGCCTCCGCCATCGCAAAGGTGAATATCTCACCGGGCGAAGCGCGATATTCGACCGTGGCGCCTGGCACGACCAGCGCCACCATGGCGATAGCATGGCGTTGGGCAGCGGGCAGCGTGGCAAGGCCGACATGCGCCATGTCGGCGCCGAAGGACTGGCCGATCAGGATGACCGGCGCAGCGGGATCGATGCTGTGGGCCTGGGCCAGGGCTCGGCCGATCAGCGCGGTGGCTTCCGCCGGGCTGCGGGTCTTGCGGAAATAGGTCAGCGAATTGACGCCGACGGTCGGCATGCCGTCTCGCGTCAGGCGGGCCATGATGCCCGGCCCCATGCCGACCTTCATGCCCATGTCGCCCGACAGGATGATGACGATCGGCGTGCCATGGCCCGGCCGATAGCCCTGTGGGCGGGAGAGGGAAAAGGGGTCGCCACCCAGATAGCCGAGCCATTGGAAGGCCGCTGCCAGCAGAGCGAGGATCAGGATGGGCAGGATATATCGGATGCTCTTGCCGCTGCGCGCCATCATGCCGTCTCCTCGATAGACCCGAGCGCCCGGCACGTCGGGAGGAGACCGACGTGCCGGGCTGTGAGCGGTCGGAACAAGACCCACGCGTTCCGACCGTTCGGCCAGCTGGTCCAAGCTGGCCTGTTTCGTGCCACCCAAGGGGGAGGGGAGGTGGCACGACCGATATGGTCGATGACGGCCTGCGGTAGCGTGGCTGGAAAATGAACTTTTGGAGAGGCGGTCGATCAGATGCGACGGGCGACTGCGCCGGCGGCCCAGCCCATGCCGACGGCCAGGGCGATGGCGGTCAGGCCATAGAGGAAAGACCAGCGTTCGGCCGCGACGGCCATGAACTGTTCGAAACCCGATTTGCGAACATGGATGTCGCGCACCGCCGCTGCCACGACGCGGCCATCCTGCACCAGGAAGGTTTCGGCGGTATAATCGCCCACGATCACACGGGCCGAGAGCGGCAGGCGGGCGCGATAGAGCACGCCGTCGCTGATCTCCACTGTGCCGGGGCGTTCAACGAACAGGCCGTTGCGCTGGCGCAGATCGACCAGGCCAGCCTGGAACCGGTCCAGCTCCGCGCTGTCGTTGAGCGAGGAAGGGGAGAGTTGCAGCTTGTCGACGCCCAGTTCGTAGATTGCGGCGGTGCGCTCATCGACGATCTGGTCGATCGGCCGGGAGGAGGCCATGGCGTAGAAGCTGGGCGCAGAGCGAAAGCGGGCGCGGTCGGCATTGACCCAGATGCCGGCGACCTTCTGCTTTTCGCGCATGGTGATCGACTGTTCGGGGCCCTTCAGCACGACGACGATGTCCGCCGGCTTGTCCGGCCGCCGACCGTCGGGATAGACGATGGCGCCGAACAGCAGCAGGTCCGCGCCGGTGAAGCTGTACTGGATCTCGACCTCGCGCTGCGACACATCAGGCACCAGTTGCGGTTCGTCCGCGGCACTCAGCAGCAGGGCCAGGGCTGGCAGGATGAGGCAGGATATCCTCATTTCACGTCGATCGTGAAGATTTCGTCGGGCCGCCAGCCCAGCCCCAGCGCCATGCGTGCGGCGACCAGCAGCACGATCGCGGCGAGCAGGATGCGCAGATATTCCGGGCGGATCGTCATCGACAGCCGGGTGCCGACCTGCGCGCCGGTGACGCTGCCGATCAGCAGCAGCATGGCCAGCACCAGATCGACCGCTTTGGTCGTCATCGCGTGCATCATGGTCGTCGCCATGGTGACGAACAGGATCTGGAACAGCGACGTGCCGACCACCGACTGGGTGTTCATGCCGAGCAGATAGAGCATCGCCGGCACCAGGATGAAGCCCCCCCCCACGCCCAGCAACATGGTCAGGATGCCGGTTGCCATGCCCAGCAGCAGCGGCGCTAGCGGCGAGATATAGAGGCCCGAGCGATAGAAGCGCCAGCGCATCGGCAGTGCGGCGACCAGCGGATGGTGGCGGCGCTTGCGCGCCTGCATGCGCTTGCCGGTTTTGAGCGCGATCAGTGCCTGGATCGACTCCTTCGCCATCAGCGATCCGATGCCGCCCAGCATCAGCACATAGAGGATGCCGATCACCGTATCGATCTGCCCCAGCGACTGGAGCAGGCGGAAGATGAGGACGCCAAGGCCCGCGCCGACCACGCCGCCGGCGATCAGTACGCCGCCCATGCGGAAATCGACGGTGCCGCGCGACATGTGGGTGACGACGCCGGACACGCTGGCGCCGGTCACCTGGCTGGCGGCAGAGGCCGCTGCGACCGTAGGCGGGATGCCATAGAAGATCAGCAGCGGCGTGGTGAGGAAGCCGCCACCCACGCCGAACATGCCCGACAACAGGCCGACGACGCCACCCAGTCCGATGATGACCAGGGCGTTCACCGACAGATTGGCGATGGGCAGGTATAGATCCATGCCCCATCGGGTTAGAGACAAAAGACTCCGAGCGAAAGCCGAGAGATGGCTGGCAGGCTAAAAATCGGCGGCGAGTGTGACCGCCAGGCCGGAAGCCGGTTTGGCTTGGCCGGCGACACGTTCACGCCATTCGATCCCGATGCGTGCGGCGATCGCTGGAAGGGGCAGGCGAAACTGGATTTCGGGGCCGATATCCAGTCGTTCGACATCGGGTTGCGCACCACCAGACAGGCTGAGGCCAACGCGCAGAGGGCTGCCCTTGATCGGCGCGAGAAGCGAGAATTTTCCGTCGATGAAAAGGTCGCGCTTGTGCAGCCCCACCATGCCGGTCTGCGCATAAAGGCTGGCCTCGATCGGTCCTGCCACGGGTTTTGGGCCAAAACCGCCGACGAGCAACAGCGCGAAAGCGTCGCGCGCCTGGGTATCGAGCGCGATCCGTCGTTCGGCGGCAAGGCTGACGGCGATATGGCGTATTGGCTGATAGGACAGGCCGATCGCGGTTTCGGGCGCTTCTGGCGACTGGAGGGCCGTCGTGGCCCGACCATAAGCGGCAAGGCGCCCCGAGGATCGCGGCATCAGGTCGAAGTCGATCCGTGCCCCGGCCTGCGACCCGCCAAGGCGCCCCACAGTGGCGAGGTCTGCCGAAGAACCACCGCCGGAGCGCCAGAGCAGCCAGGCGCTGCCTTGCCAGCGATCATGACCGACGGGCGATATGGTCGATACCGAAATGGCAAGCGGTTCCATGGCTTTGGGCTGGGCTAGGGGAGGTCTTTGTCTGGAGGCGCCAGAGTTCAACGACCATGCCGTCGATAGTGGCGCGATGGCATAAGCGGTCCGGACTGGCTTGAAGGGCGAACGCGCACGGATGGCTTGCCACTTATTGCCAGAATATATTGCTGTCTCTGCTCTGTTGATGATCGGGATCATGCGCTCCTGACGAGTGGGGGAGCCGATCCGACTGCCTTTGGCCGGGGCTGGCACTGTCGCTGGTAGCGGTGCTGTCGACGCGATCGTGCCGAACAGACGCATGCCGGTCCAGCCAATGCACAGCATGAAAAAGAAGCGCACCGGCCGTCCATCGGCCGATGATCCGATCATGCCTGCTCCTCCATGTCGGGGAAGCGATGTTGCGTCTTGTCCCACACCAGTGGCTTGCCCAGCAGCGACTGGACATAGAGGATCACGGCGCGCCGGGCGGCCAGGATAGCGATCGCGTTGCCGACGAACATGCGCGGCACGGCCGCCAGTCCATGCCGCCAGCCATAGGCATGGCCGGCAAAGATTGCGCGCATCGTGATGCGCCATGCCATGAGCCAGAGATTGAGCGTCAGCAAGGTGTCGATCAGCGGCGTCGACGGGCGCATTTGCGGCGCCAGGAATGGGCGCGCCAGTTCCAACATGCTCCAGAGCAGCAGCGTGGCGTAGGCGGCGACGATGATCAGGGCCGCAAGGGTGGCGCGCCGGTCCCTGATCCGCATCCACCATTCGGCCGGGCCGCCCTGCCAGCCCATCCGATCCCATCCGGCAAGCGAAATGCCGATGATCCAGCGTGCCTTCTGGCGGATGGCGGCCGGAGCGCTGTCGGGAAAATATTCGCGGGTCGCGACAAGACGGCCCTGTGCATCACGGATGCGCAGGAAGATGCCCCGGCCGCCCATGTCGGCGATCCGCAACCCCGCTTCATAATCTTCGGTCAATGACCCCGGATCGAATGGCCCCGCGCCAGCATGAGGGGCGAGAGCGGCCAATATATTTCTTTCAAAGGCGCAGGCGACGCCAGCAGAGGGAATGGATGCACCAAGAAATTCCCTCACCGTCAGGGACTTGCCATGGGCTTCAGCTCATTGGCCGTTAGCGTCACTCTGCCGCGACCCGCGCAAACGGCGGAAAAGGGTGGTGAGCAGACGATCTGCTTTCAAGAACAAGTGGCGCATTGCAGCCGTAGTAAGTGGATGTAGACTTACGATTAATCGGGGATGCAATCATGATGAGAAAATTCGGGCCTGCGCTTGTTGGGATTTTGAGTTTTGCGGCGGGTTATCCTGTTGACGCTCAGCAAACACCGCCGGAAGCATATCTCGATCCCGTTGATCGGCAGATTGCCGAAAATGGCAAAGGCATTCCCGGCAGGCCCTATCCGTGCGCCATAGAAAAGGTGGAGGAGGGCTTCACTGCCATAGAATCCGCTCCGACCGATCAGTGCGTTAAAATGCAACCAGCAAAAGAATGGCGAGGTCTCTGGCGTAACGACTTTGAGGGCTCACAGTTCTGCACCGGGCCAGCTTCGAGCTGTGAATTTGATTCGGCGGAAGGTAGAGTATGGCTGACCCCCGGCCCTATGCGTGGCGAACTCGGCGCGGTCTATGAAATCGTTTTCCTTGGCAGAAGAACGGCGTTCAAAGGCGCTTATGGCCACATGGGGCTGTCAGACTTCGAAATCATCGTCGATCGACCGATCTCCGTAAAAATGATCCAGGCCCCACTCCCGCAACTGTCTCAAGCCGAAGCTGATGCGGAATGGAAGCGCTGTGAGAAGGCAGGGAACTGCATCTCTACGAAAAAGCTGATGCAAGAGCAGAACGACAACAAATAGGTATTTTGAGCATAGCTGCTAATGTCTGCAAATGGTCGTTTCCTGAAAGGCCGGTTTCCGCCAGCTTTAGGGCGATTCATTCCCTGAGGCCACCTCAACTCATTGGCCGTTAGCGTCACTTCACCGCGACCTGCGCGAGCGGCGAAGAAGGGTGATTGTGGAAGGCCTCTTCGCAAGGGCAGCGTCGAGGGCAGGGGCAGTCGTGACAAAGCCTGCTTCCGCGCAACCTTATGTGACAACCGGTTTAAAAATCGATCACGGTCGACTTGATCTGTACGGCACGCTAACGCCTCGACAGTAAATTTTCGAAGAGTGTATCATGATTGAGCGGGTAAAGTTGCAATTCGGCTCCAGCGCAGGTCAGCCAGCTTTGGAGTTTGCGCCGGCCGCCATTACAATTATCATTGGCCCGAACAACTCAGGAAAAAGTAAACTTATAGAAGAAATCGCGACGCAATGTTTTCATGGTCACAATGTGAAGTCCGATGTGATTTTAGAAAAATTGATTTTCTCTTCAAGGGATGAGAAGTCGGCGGAACAATTGCTTGAATTTTTGGAGGTTCCTCCTCCTCCAGGTAAAGGTCATACAGAAGGGTTTATTTTCGTTCGGCAGCGTGGTGCGCCTATGATGATCCAGAACATCAGCATGCTTCAAGCACTAGTTAACCCAAATAGCGCGCAAGGACGGAAAAATTTCGCTAAGGGGTTTGCAAGTCAGCAAACGATTATTCTAAATGGTAAGAATCGTATCACGTTGGCGGATGAGCAGGAGGGCGGTGACCTTCAGAAGCCGGCCGAATCGACTTTGCAGCATCTCTTTAAGGACGATGATCTTAGGAAAAGATACAGGAGAATAGTTCACAAAAGTTTTGGTAACTACGCAATCATAGATCCGACCAAGTTAGGAAAACTGAGACTACGCTTGTCGCCGGAAGAGCCTGCTACTCCGGAATTGGAGCGTGGGCTTAGCGCCCCATCAGTGACATTCCACGCCAATGCGCAGCTCATCCAAGAGGCGAGCGACGGCGCAAAAGCTTTCACGGGCGTGCTCGCCGAAGTGATGGCCGGAGATCCACAAGTTCTGTTAATGGATGAGCCTGAAGCATTCCTTCATCCTGCGCTTGCGTTCAATATGGGACGCGAGATAGCCCGATCACTCGCCGCAACAGAAAAGCGTATGTTCGTTTCGACGCACAGTGCGCAATTCATGATGGGCTGCATCCAGTCTGGCGTGGCGCTAAACATCGTCAGGCTCACCTATCGAAAAGGGGTTCCCACCGCTCGACTTTTACCGAGCAGTGAGATCAAGCGGCTCATGCGTAATCCACTTCTCCGTTCGGCCGGCGTGCTCTCTGCGCTCTTCTACGAAAACGTGGTCGTCACTGAGGCCGACGCTGATCGCGCATTTTATCAGGAAGCTAACGAACGCCTACAAGCTACAGGCCGCGGGATTCCAAACTGTATCTTTTTAA